>JADLHO010000211.1 GCA_020848735.1 Planctomycetota bacterium
CGTCGACGTGCCGATCCCCGATCTCCCGCTGCTGCAGGGCCTGCCGCTCTTCGCGCAGGCGCTGGTGGTGGAGCAGGGCGGCCGCGCCCGCCTGAGCAACGTCTGGCGCGAGGCGGCGATCCAATAGCGCACCCTTGCCCGGCCCGCGGGCCTGCCGGAGAGTCCGCGCATGCGCGCCCTCCCCGCGACGGTCCTCCTTGCCGCATGCACTGCGGCCTACGCCCAGACCCAGACGCCCCAGGGCTGGGACGTCGAAGCGGAGCACGGCCCGGTGCGGAAGCTCGAGCTCGACGTGCGCGAGGGGACCTGGCTGGACCTCGATGTCGCCCCCGACGGGACGCGCATCGTCTTCAGCCTGCTGGGCGACATCTTCAGTCTCCCGAGCGAGGGCGGCGACGCGACGCCGCTCCGCACGGGCCCCGCGTTCACGGTGCAGCCGCGCTATTCGCCGGACGGCACGCAGATCGCGTTCACGAGCGACGCCGGTGGCGGCGACAACCTCTGGGTGATGGCCGCCGATGGGAGCGGGGCGCGCCAGGTGACGAAGGAGTCGTTCCGTCTGCTGAACAATCCGGCGTGGACGGCCGATGGGCGCTTCCTCGCGGGGCGCAAGCACTTCACCGCGACGCGCTCGCTCGGCGCCGGGGAGCTCTGGCTCTACGCGCTCGAGGGCGGCGAAGGCGTGCAGCTCACGAAGCGTCGCGACGACCAGCACGACCTGGGCGAGCCCGAGTTCTCGCCCGATGGGTGCTGGCTCTATTACAGCCGCGACGTGAGCGGCGGGACGAGCTTCGAATACAACCGCGACCCGAACGGCGTGATCTACGTGATCGAGCGCCTCGACCTCGCGAGCGGGGAGATCGAGACCGTCTGCTCCGACGCGGGCGGCAGCGTGCGGCCGGAGCTGAGCCACGACGGCCGGCAGCTCGCCTTCGTGCGGCGGTTCCGGGGCAGGTCCGTCCTCATGCTGCGCGAGCTCGAGTCCGGCGCGGAACGCCGGCTCTTCGATGGCCTCACGCACGACGGTCAGGAGACCTGGAGCATCTTCGGCGTGCACCCGAACTTCGCCTGGTCGCCCGACGATCGGAGCCTGATCGTGCAGGGCCAGGGTCGGCTCTGGCGCATCGAGGTGGCGAGCGGCGATGCGCGCGAGATCCCGTTCCGCGTGCGCGCCACGCACACGATCCGCGAGGCCCTGCGCGTCCCGCAGGACATCGGCGGCGGGACGGTGACCGCGCGCGTCGTGCGCTGGCCCGCGATCACGAGCGATGGGCGCCTCGCCGTGTTCCAGGCCCTGGGCCAGCTCTTCGTGCGCGAGCTGAAGGGCGGCACGGCACGTCGGCTCACCGACTCGCCGGACCTCGAGTTCTGGCCGGTGCTCGCGCCCGACGAACGGAGCGTCGCCTACAGCACCTGGGACGACCGCGACTGCGGACGCATCCGCATCGCGGAGCTCGCGAGCGGCGTCGCGCGCGACGTCGTGCGCATCCCCGGCCATTACGCGGAGCTCGCCTTCGACCGCCGCGGCGAACGCCTCGTCTATCGCCGCCTCGGCGGGGGCTCGTCGCGGGGCGAGGCGAACGTCGTCAATCCGGGCATCTACCTGGTCGACATCGCGAGCGGACGCACGCGCTTCCTGACGCGCCAAGGCCGCCGGCCGGCCTTCCATCCGCTCGAGGACCGCATCCTGCTGCTCGACCAGGAAGGCGGCGAGACGGCGCTCGTCAGCGTGAACCTGACCGGGCACGACCGCCGCGTGCACGCGACCAGCCAGCGCGCGACCGAGATCGTGCTCGCGCCCGACGGTCGGAGCGTGGCCTGGGTCGAGCAGATGCACGTCCATCTGAGCCCGATGCCGGTGCTGGGACGCACGGTGCGCCTCGCGCCCGATCGCAAGGACCTGCCGGTGCTGCGGCTCAGCGAGCTCGGCGGTGAGTTCCCGAGCTTCTCCGCCGACGGCCGCTTCCTCACGCATGGACTCGCCGCGCGCGTGCAGCGCGACGACGTGGCGCGGGCGCTCGCGCACCGCGGCGAGGGCTTCCCCGCGAGCGAGTCCTTCGACCTGTCGATGGCCGTCGCCGCGGACGTGCCGGCGACGCAGCTCGTCCTCGCCGGTGCCCGGCTCATCACGATGCGCGGCGAAGAGCTGATCGAGGACGGCGAGATCTGGATCGAGGGCAACCGCATCCGCGCCCTCGGACCGCGCGGTTCGACCGGCGCACCGGCCGGGCTGCAACGCCTCGAGCTCGCCGGCAAGACCGTGATGCCCGGCATCGTCGACGTGCACGCGCACATGGAGGCCGGCAGCGACGGCATCACCCCGCGCGCGAACTGGCCCTACCTCGCGAGCCTCGCCTTCGGCGTGACGACGACGCACGACCCGAGCAACGACACGAAGCTCGTGTTCGCGATGCACGAGCTCGTCGAAACGGGCCGTGTGCTCGGGCCGCGCATCTTCTCGACCGGCACGATCCTGTACGGCGCCGAGGGTTCGTACCGCGCGATCATCGAGTCGAAGGCGGATGCGACGAGGCACCTGCGGCGGCTCCAGGCCTTCGGGGCCTTCAGCGCGAAGAGCTACAACCAGCCGCGCCGCGAGCAGCGGCAGATGGTGATCGAGGCGGCCGCCGAGCTCGGGATGATGATCGTCCCCGAGGGCGGCAGCATGTTCCTCCACAACCTGTCGATGATCGTCGACGGGCACACGTCGATCGAACACGCGCTGCCGGTGGCACCCCTGTACGACGACGTGCTCTCGCTCTTCGCCGCGAGCGGCACCGCATACCACCCGACGCTGGTCGTCGGCTACGGCGGGCTCTGGGGCGAGAACCATTGGTACGCGACCGACGACGTGTGGACGAACGAGCGGCTCATGGCGTGGACGCCGCGGGCCTTCGTCGATCAGCGCTCGCGGCGGCGCGTGAAGGTCCCCAGCGAGGAGCTCTGGCACGAAGAGCTCGCGCGCGGTGCGGCGGCGCTCGTGCGCCGCGGCGTGCCGGCGGCGGTGAGCGCGCACGGACAACTCCAGGGGCTCTGCTCGCATTGGGACCTCTGGATGTTCGCGCAGGGTGGACTCACCCCGCACGAGGCCCTGCACTGCGCGACGATCCACGGCGCCCGCAGCCTCGGCCTCGATCGGCACGTCGGTTCGCTCGAACCCGGCAAGCTCGCCGACCTGCTCGTGCTGGACGCGAATCCCCTCGACGACATCCGCAACTCCGAGCGCATCGCGCTCGTGATGAAGAACGGCCGGCTCTTCGACGCCCGCACGCTCGCGCAGCAGGCGCCCGAGGCTCGCCCGGCACCCGTGCTCCCCGCGATCTCCGGGCTCACGCCCGGCAATGCCCGCTGCGTCTGCTGCAGCGACGGCTGACGCGGCTCACCCTCTCACATGTTGCGCCGGTAGCGCCCGCCGACCTCGTAGAGCGCGGCGCTGAGCTGGCCGAGCGAGCAGACCTTGCCGGCCTCCATCAGCTCGGCGAAGACGTTGCCGCCGCCGAGCGCGGTCTCCTGGAGACGGCGCAGGGCCGCGGGGGCGCGCTCGCGGTTGCGGTGCAGGAAGGCCCGGAAGGCGGCGATCTGGGCCGCCTTCTCGCCCTCGGTCGAACGCATGACGTCGAGCGGGCGCTGGATGGGGGAGCCGTCGCTGCCGAGGAAGGTGTTGACGCCGACGATCGGCAGCTCGCCGCTCGACTTCAGCGTCTCGTAGTGCAGCGACTCTTCCTGGATCTTCCCGCGCTGGTACATCGTCTCCATCGCGCCGAGCACGCCGCCGCGCTCGGTGAGCCGCTCGAACTCGGCATAGACGGCCTCCTCGACCAGGTCGGTCAGCTCGTCGACGATGAAGCTGCCCTGCAGCGGGTTCTCGTTCTTCGCGAGTCCCAGCTCCCGATTGATGATGAGCTGGATCGCCATCGCGCGGCGCACGGACTCCTCGGTCGGCGTCGTGATCGCCTCGTCGTATGCGTTGGTGTGCAGGCTCTGGCAGTTGTCGTAGATCGCGTAGAGCGCCTGCAGCGTGGTCCGGATGTCGTTGAACGAGATCTCCTGCGCGTGCAGCGAGCGGCCGCTGGTCTGGATGTGGTACTTGAGCTTCTGGCTGCGCTCGTTGCCGCCGTAGCGGAACTTCATCGCCTTCGCCCAGATGCGGCGCGCGACGCGGCCGATGACCGAGTACTCCGGTTCGAGACCGTTGCTGAAGAAGAAGCTGAGGTTCGGCGCGAAGTCGTCGATCGCCATCCCGCGCGCGAGGTAGTACTCGACGTAGGTGAAGCCGTTCGCGAGCGTGAAGGCGAGCTGCGTGACGGGATTCGCGCCGGCCTCCGCGATGTGGTAGCCGGAGATCGAGACCGAATAGAAGTTGCGGACGTCGTTCGCGACGAAGTACTGCTGGACGTCGCCCATCATCCGCAGGGCGAATTCCGTCGAGAAGATGCAGGTGTTCTGCGCCTGATCCTCCTTCAGGATGTCGGCCTGCACGGTGCCGCGGACGGTCGAGAGCGCACGCTGGCGCAGCTCGGCGTAGACCGACGGGGGGACGATCTGGTCGCCGGACACGCCGAGCAGGCGCAGGCCCAGTCCGTCGTGACCGCGCGGCAGGTCGGTCCCGTAACGCGGCCGCGGCACGCCGAGCTCGCGGTACAGCGCGTCGAGGCGCTCCTCGGCCGCGGCCTCCTGACCATTGGCGAGCAGCCAGCGCTCGCATTGCTGGTCGATGGCCGCGTTGAGGAAGAACGCGAGCATCATCGGCGCGGGGCCGTTGATCGTCATCGAGACGGAGGTCGCGGGGTCGCAGAGGTCGAAGCCCGAGTAGAGCTTCTTCGCGTCGTCGACCGTGCAGATCGACACACCCGCATTGCCGATCTTGCCGAACACGTCGGGCCGCTCCGCCGGATCCTCGCCGTAGAGCGTGACCGAGTCGAAGGCGGTGGACAGGCGCTTGGCCGGCTGTCCGAACGCGACGTAATGGAAGCGACGGTTCGTGCGCTCCGGGCCGCCCTCGCCCGCGAACATGCGGGTCGGGTCCTCGGCGGTGCGCTTGAAGGGGAACACGCCGGCCGCGTACGGGAACGCGCCGGGCACGTTCTCGGTGAGCAGCCACTGCAGGCGATCACCCCAGCTGCGATAGCGCGGCAGGGCGACCTTCGGGATGCGCAGGCCGCTGAGCGAACGGACGGTCTGCGGCACGCGCAGGGCGCGGCCACGGACCTCGTACTCGAACTCGTCGCCCGCATAGGCGCGCACGAGTCCGTCCCAGCCCTCGAGAAGGGTCAGGCACTGCGGATCGAGCGCGCGGCGCGCGGCGTCGCGCGCCGCGCGCACGTCCGCGAGCGCCGGCGAGTCGGCCGGGAGCGCGGCGAGGGTGTCCTCGAGCGACTGCAGATGCTGCGCGTGGCGCGCCTGTTCGCCGGCCCAGCTGTCGTAGCGACGGTTGCCGTCCGCGATCTCCGCGAGGTAGCGGGTGCGGTCCGCGGGGACGATCGCGCTGCGCGACGGCTCCCCGCCGGGCAGGCGGTTCTCGGGCGCGAGTTCGGGCCGGAGCGCCGCGAGGCGATCCATGAGCGCGTGGAAGAGGGCGTTGGTCCCGGGGTCCGCGAAGTGCGAGGCCATCGTGCCGAAGACGGGCATCGACTCGGCCGCGTCGGCGAAGCGCTCGCGGTTGCGCTGGTACTGCTTGCGCACGTCGCGCAGCGCGTCGAGCGCGCCGCGGCGGTCGAACTTGTTGATCGCGACGACGTCGGCGAAGTCGAGCATGTCGATCTTCTCCAGCTGCGTCGCGGCGCCGTACTCGGGCGTCATCACGTAGAGCGACACGTCGGAGTGCTCGACGATCTCCGTGTCGCTCTGACCGATGCCGCTGCTCTCGAGCACGATGAGGTCGAAGGCCGCGCGGCGCAGGACCTCGAGCGCGCGGTTCGCCGCCTCCGTGAGCGCCAGGTTCGCGCGCCGCGTCGCCATCGACCGCATGAAGGCGCGCGGGTCGTGGATCGCATTCATGCGGATGCGATCGCCGAGCAGGGCCCCGCCGGTCTTGCGGCGCGTGGGGTCGATGGACAGCACCGCGATGCGGCGACCCGGACAGTTGCGCAGGAAGCGCTGCGCCAGCTCGTCGATGAGCGAGGACTTGCCGGCGCCGCCGGTGCCGGTCACCCCGAGCACGGGCGTCCGGGTCGCGGGCGCGGGCACGCGCGCCAGGATCGCGTCGAGCTGCTCCGGCTCGTTCTCGGCGAGGCTGAGGGCGCGGGCGACGTGCAGGCGCTCACCGCGCGCGAGCGCCTGCGGATCGACGTGGCTGGGCGTGGCGAAGTCGCAGCGGCGCAGCATGTCGTGCACCATGCCGACGAGACCGAGGGCGCGACCGTCGTCGGGCGAGTAGATGCGCTCGATCCCGTAGGCGTGCAGGCTCGCGATCTCCTCCTCCAGGATCACCCCGCCGCCGCCGCCGAAGATCCGGACGTGTCCGGCGCCGTGCTCGACGAGCAGGTCGTGCACGTAGCGGAAGAACTCGTCGTGCCCGCCCTGGTACGAGGTGATGGCGATGCCCTGGGCATCCTCGTCGATCGCCGCCTCCACGATCTCGCTCGCCGAGCGGTTGTGGCCGAGGTGGACGACCTCGGCCCCGGCACCCTGCGCGATGCGGCGGAAGATGTTGATCGAGGCGTCGTGACCGTCGAACAGGGAGGTCGCGGTGACGAGGCGGACCTTGTGACGGGTCCGGAATGCCGCGGGTTCGCGGCTCGTGCTCTCGTCCTGCACCTCGAGGTGGCCTTGGCTCATCGCGGGGTTGAGGGCGTCGAAGGGGTGGGGAGTCTAGCCGGGACGGATCGCCGGGCACGCACCCGCGGTACTTCGCGCGCGGCGCGTCGGCAAGGGCACGCGCCGCGCTTCCCTTGCCGAGGGGGGAACCGGTGGCCGGGCGGCGACGCATACACTGCGCGCCCCTCGATGCGTTCCTGCTTCCTGCTGCTGGCGATCGCCGTCGTGCCCGCGCACGCGGTGTCCGCGCCGCGCGCCATGGTGCCGCCACAACAGGCTTCCGAGCCCGCCTGGTCGCGACCGCAGCCCTTCGACTTCGCCGCCCTCGGTGTGCAACGCGTGGCGCCCAGCGGCGGTCCGAGCGACCGCGTCGTCGCGATCGACTTCCCGGTCGGCGTCTTCGGGACCACGGGACCCGAGCGACTCCCGCTCGCGCGGGCCGTGGCCGACGTGCAGATGGGGACCTTGCCCGATGGTTCGCTCTGCGTGCTCGCGGGCGGCGTCGACGAGGAGCTCGACGTCTATCACTTCGAACCGGGCACCGGCGCGGTGCGGCGCTTCGCCGCCGCCGGCGGGCGCCGCCTCCCCGAGCGCTTCGGCGCCGGACTCGGCTCGTGGCCGCTCTTCTCACCGCGCGGCTTCGCGATGTTCGCCTACGAGAAGGACGAGCACGTCGAGTTCCGCGCCGCGACCGCCGGTCGTGCGCTCGCGAGTCGCGCCCTGCCGATCGACTGCGAGGGCTTCCGCGCCGAACTCGACGAACGCGCGTTCGTCGTGCGCGTGCGCTTCTTCGGGCCGCAGGGGCGCGAGATCGACCGGCTCGAGTTCGTCACACCCGACGCGCCGCGGCTCGTCGTCGAGGGCGCGCGCGGCGGCGTGATCGACTTCGGCGAGGTCCCCTTGGGCGAGGCCGCGAACTTCGCGGCCATCCTCCGCAACAGCGGGGCATCGCCTCTCCAGCTCGATCTCGCGGTCGAAGGGGTCTTCGCGCTCGGCGACGGCACGCCCCGCCGTCTCGAACTGACGCCCGGGGGGGCGCAGAACGTCGTCGTCGGCTTCGCGCCGACGGCGCCGGGCCGCGTCGCGGGGCGACTGCTGCTGCGCTCGGCGGTGGTCGGCGCCAGCACGGAGTTCGTGCTGCGCGGCGTGGGCCTGGCGATTCCCTCGGCGCCCGTCGCGCCGGCGCCCTCGCCGACGGCCATCGCGGTGACCGAGAGCCCGCCTGCCGCGGAGCCTGCGGCTGCGCCGCCGCCCGAGCTCGAGGTCGCGAGCTTCGAGGTCGAATGCCGCGCTCCCGGCTCGGTGCTGGTGGACCTCATCCTCCGCAAGACCGGGACGCTGCCGCCGAAGCTCGTGCTGAAGAACCAGCGCACGGGTTCGGTCACCGTGCTGCGGCCCGATGCCTCCGGCCGGGCGAGCGGCACGCTCGCGGCCTCCCCGCTGGATCCGCTCGCCCTCGCGACGCGCCCCGACGGCGAGGAGCTCGTGTTGGGCGCCGCGCCGCCGGCGCTGCGCCTCGCGGGCGACTCGCTGATCGTGCTCGCCCCGCCCCGGAGTCCCTTCCTGCTCGTGCAGGTCCTCGCCGGGGCCCTGCGTCCGCGGCTCTTTCCCGGCGCGGCGCTCTGGCAGGGCCGGGCCGACGAGAGCGGCTCGGCGCGCGTCGGCATCGCACTCGTCGGCGCGGGTCCCGAGCCGGTGCACCTCGTGCTCGTCGTGCCCGATGCCTCGGGCGCGCCGATCCTCTCGGAGCCGATCGAGATCGGTCCGAGTGCGCCTCCTTCTGGCCGCGATCGCACGAAGTGACTGGTCGCGACCTGTGGGGCCTGCCTATACGACGGGCATGCCTCACTCCGGTATCCGCAGCGGGCTGCTCGCTGCCTTTGTCCTCGTCTCCGCCGTCGCGTGCAGCGGCGGCGGCGTATCGATCGATCACGCCAAGGTCGTGGCCATCTTCGGCAAGGACCACGTCGCCGCGGCGCCTGCCGCCGCGCCCGAGCTCGTCGCCCTGGGCAAGGAGCTCTACCACGACCAGCGCCTGTCCACGAAGGGGAACATCTCCTGCGCGAGCTGCCACGACCTCGCGCGCTTCGGCACCGATGGTCAGGCGACCTCGCCCGGCACCGACGGCGTCCGCGGCGATCGCAACTCACCGCCGAGCGTCAACGCCTTCCGCCAGTTCGCCCAGTTCTGGGATGGTCGCGCGAAGGACGTCGAGGAACAGGCGCAGGGCCCGGTGCTCAATCCGATCGAGCACGGCTTCGCCACGGCAGCGGACTTCGAGGCGAAGCTCGCCTCGCTGCCCGGCATGACCGAGCGCTTCGCCGGGCTCTTCCCCGGTGAGAAGCCGGTCTCCCTGGCGAACTTCGGCAAGGCCGTCGGCGCCTTCGAGCGCACGCTCGTCACGAAGAGCCGCTTCGACGAGTACCTCGACGGCCGGCAGGACGCGCTGACCGACGCGGAGAAGCAGGGCCTCTCGACCTTCATGAGCTCGGGCTGCACGGCCTGCCACAGCGGCCGCACGCTCGGCGGCGGGATGTTCCAGAAGCTCGGGCTCGTGAGGCCCTACCCCACGGAGGACCCGGGCCGCGCGAAGGTCACGGGCAACCCCGCCGAGCAGCAGTTCTTCAAGGTGCCGATGCTGCTCAACGTCGCGGAGACCGGGCCCTGGTTCCACGACGGCAAGGTCGCGACGCTCGAAGAGGCCGTGCGCCTGATGGGCTCGCACCAGCTCGGCAAGGACCTCGCGAAGACCGAGGTCGACTCGATCGTCGTCTTCCTGCGCGCCCTCAGCGGCAAGCTCGCGAACTGAGGCGGCGCCCGGGTCGGAAGGCCCGGCCACGGGCGTTCGCCTCGTCAGGCGGGAACCGCGTCAGGCTCGAGCCGCGTCAGGCTTCCGCAGGGTCGGTGGAGAAGTGCTGCTGCACGATCTTCCACTCGCTGCGGAGGCGCGTCATCGCGAAGCTCGCGCGGCCGGATTGCGAAACCGTCCGGCCGTCGGGGTCGATCTGCGAGAGCTTCCAGTTGCAGATCGCCGTCGCGAACTGGTCGTCGATCGGCGTGATCCGCATGTCACGCAGCTCCAGCGTGACCTTGTCCATGTAGCGGAACTCGCTGTCGAGGATCTCCTCGTAGGCGCCCCAACCGACATCGATGCGCCCCGAGACGTCGAGGTTCACGAAGCGCTTGTCGGTCCAGAAGTGCGCGCGGAAAGCCTTGAGGTCGCGGCCGTTGTAGGCCTGACGCATGCTCCGCAGGAAGTCGTCGAGCTCCTTCTGGTTGTCGGCGGTCATCGAGGGCGGAGGCGACTCTCGCGATCGGGTTGACGTGGCTGGCGTGATCTCGCGACCTCGGATCAGGCCGTCGTTCCGGACCTGATCCGCATGCGGCGCCGCAGCGCCGTGGGTCAGCGCTGGATGTGGCGGTAGAACGGCTCCTCGTCCTTGCGATAGACCACCTTGCCGTTCACCAAGGCCGTCTGGACGAAGGTTTTGTAGTTCAGCGGGTCGCCGTCGAGAATCAAGATGTCGGCGTCCTTGCCCGCCTCGATCGAGCCGATGCGTCGCTCCGCACCCATGATGCGCGCGGCGTCGAGCGTGAGGATCCGCAGGGCCTTCCGCGAGGGGTAGCCGCCGCGCACCGCGAACGCCGCCTCGATGTTCGGCGTGTTCAGGTCGCGGCCGAGGATGCCCCCGGTGCCGACCGTCGGACCTCCGCCGTAGCCACCGACGGGGACGGTGACCGTGACCGGGACGCCGGCGGCGTCGAGGATCGCGGCCTGGGCGATGTTCGAGCCCGTGTCGTCGGGGCGACCGGCGTCGGCGGCGACCACGTTGCGCGGCGTCACGATCGCCATCGATGCCGTCGCGGCGACCTCGTCGGGGATGACCCAGGCCTCGATCGGCAGGTCGAGGACCACGCCGTTGCCGACGAGCTCGGCGACCTCGAGGGCCTGCCGCACCTCGCGCACGGCGTAGCCGCCGCCGCCGCGGTTCATCATCATCCCGCCGAAGCCGATGCCGCCGCCGGCGGCGCCGATCCAGAGGCGCTTGCGGCCCTGCATCACCGCGAGGATGTCCTCGCTGCCCTGCGGCGGCTTCGGACGGTCTTCGGGCTTCGCGTCGGCCTTGCCCTCGAACTCGCGCAGCTTGTCGAGGTGGTCGCGGGCCTGGCGGACCAGCTTGCGCAGGTTCGCCATCGAGGCCGGGTCGAGGGGCACCCGCATCGACACGACGCTGTTCTCCTCGCGCACCATGCCGGCCAGGTCGCCGTAGGCGAGCTTCACGACCGCGCTCTTGCCCGCGGGGGTGTTGCTGCCGCCGCTGCTCTGCCAGAGGAACGAGGTGATCCCCGCGGCGAGCGCCATCTTGATCGATGGGTCGAAGGGGTTGAGGTCGTCGCGCACGTCGCCGCCGCCGCCGGCCGCGACCCCTTGGAGGCGCACCACGCAGAAGCCCGGGGCGACCACCTTGCCGCTCGCGTCGATGCGCGTCGCGGCCGCGGGGATCTCGACGTCGTGGCCGACCTTCTCGATCTTGTCGTCGCCGAGCAGCACGGTCGCGCCGCGCAGCACGTTGCCGTCGCCGGTGTGGACGTCACCACCCACGATCGCGGTCCAGGCCGCGACCTTGCGCTCCGCCTTCGGGGCCTCGGCCGCCGGTGCGGCGCCGGACTCCTCGCGGCCGGGTCGACGGCGGCCCTGGAAGCGTTGGGCCGCGAGGTCGGCGGCGAGACAGCCGAACGCGAGCGCGGCGATCAGCAGGGAGGAACGGGGCATGCGACTCATCGGGTGGGGCCCTCGACGACTTCGTGGCCGCGCAGGAAGACCTGCCGGAGCGTCGCGACGGGATCGAGCGGATCGGCGTCGAAGACGAGGAGATCGGCGCGCCTGCCGGCTGCGATCGAGCCGGTCGTCGCATCGATGCCGAGCATCTTCGCGGGCACGGCGGTGACCGCGCGCAGCGCGACGTCGGCCGGCAGCCCGCAGCGGACGAGCTCCATCAGCGAGCTGCGCAGGTTGCGCGCGTTCGCCGCGTCGTCGGGCAGCACGAAGCCGAGCGTGATGCCCGCGTCGTGCAGGCGCTTGGGCACGTTCACCAGGCTGCGCGAGAACGGCAGCTCGGCGAGCCGCGGGGACATCAGCACCGCGGCGTCGAGCTTCTTGAGCTCGGCGATGCACTCGTCGAGGCGGCCGCGGCGTGCGTCCTGGCTGTCCGCGACGAGCACCATCGGGAAGCGCAGATCGCCGACGGCCTCGAGCCAATGCTGCAGTTCCATCGCCGAACCGAGGCGGACGAAGGCCTTGCGCTTGCCGTCGACGAGGTCCGCGAGGACCTCGACGTTCGGGTCCTTCTTGGCCTCGGGTCGCGGTTGCGCTGCCTGGCCGGCGGGCTTCGCCTCCGCGGCGGGCGCCTCCTTCGGCGCTTCGGGCTTCGGAGGCTCGGGCCTGGGGGGTTCCGGCTTCGGCGGCTCGGGCTTCGGCGGCTCCTGGGGCTTGGGCTCCTCGGGCTTCGGCGCATCCGGCTTCGGCGCCGGCGTCGCCTGGGCCGCGGGCGGAGTGGCCTCGCTCGGCTTCGCATCGCCGGCCGGGGCACGCGGCGCCTTGCGCGCTTCGAGGGCCTGCTTCGCCTTGTCGAATTCGTCCTTCACCAGCTTCTTGCCGGGCGTGTTCGTCGCGGGCGCGATCACGAGGTAACCCTCGGCGTCGGCGACCAGCGAGGAGTGCGTCGTGCCATCGGGTTCGAGCCGCGCGGCGAGGCCGGGGAAGCCGGGCGCCAAGGGGCGCACGCTGAGGCTCGTGATGCCGGTCTCGAGCAGATCGCGGAACACGTCCTGTCGCTCGTACAGGCCCTCGGCGACGCGCGATGCCGCGCGGTTGCCACCGCCCTGCGCCGGGCCCGCCTCGGGGCGCGCGCCGCGGCCGCGACCCCCGCGTCGTCCGCCGTCCGGCACCGGGCCGGGTGCGGGCCGCGGAGTGCCGGCCAGTCCCGCACCCGACCAGGCGTGCACGAAGCCCGGCATGACGGTGCCGCCCTTGACGTCGATGACGCGCGCGCCGAGCGGCGGTCGCACGTCCGCGCCGACGGCCTCGATCTTGCCCTCGCGGATCAGCACGGTGCCGAGCGGGATCGTGCCCGCCTCGGTCATCGTGAGGATGCGCGCGTTGACCAGGGCCGTCGGTCGCTGGTCCCGCTGATCCTGTGCGGGGAGGGCCAGCGCCGAAGCGAGCAGCGCGAATGCGGTTGCCGTGAGCGAAGCCGGGCTTCGCGAGCCGATGGGTGAGTGCATCAGGGTCCCTCCTCAGTAGCGCGGATGCCGCGGGTCGCGGCGATAGGCCTGGTTGCCGTTCACCACGGTCAACTCGACGTGGTTGCGCGGGTCGATCGGATCGCCCGACCAGAAGACGAGGTCGGCGTCCTTGCCGACCTCCAGCGAGCCGACCCGGTCGTCGGCGCCGATGAAGCGCGCGGGGTTGATGGTCAGCGCGAGCAGGCCGACGTCGTCGGGCAGGCCGAGGCGCACGGCCATCGCCGCCTGGACCGAGAGCTCCTGCTGGGGCACGACGGGCGAGTCGGTGTTCACGCCGATGCCGTCGCGACCGAGCCCGCGTTGGGTGGCGCGGAAGCCGTGGAGGCCACCGTGGTACCAACCGGCGAGGACGCCCTGGAAGGCGCTCTCCGCACCGCTGCCCCCGCCCATGCCGGCGCCGCGATCGAAGTGGTACTGGCGCGGTCCGCCGGCGATGGGCACGCCGCTGTCCGCGACGAACTCGGAGAGCCGATAGGCGTCGAAGGTGCCGTGCACGATGACGGTCCAGAGCCCCATCTCGTGGCGGAGCTGGCGGACCGTCTGCAGCACGACCTGATAGATCTGCGTGTGCACGCAGACCGGGTACTCGTGGCGGAAGAGCCCGCGCAGGTACTCGAGACCCGCGTTGAACTCGGGCTTGTCACCCTTGCCCGCCTTCCAGGCCTCCCACGCGAGGTGGTACTCGCGGCCGCGCTCGAGTGTCGCGCGCAGACCCGCGTTCATTCCCATGTGGGTGAGGCCGAGATCGCCGCTCGGGCGCTCGGGGTTGCCGGCCTGCGCGATCTTGAGGCAGCCGGGGAAGCGCACGAGCGCCTCCTCGGGCGAGCGGCCCCAGGTCTTCGTCAGGGTGCCGAAGCCGCCCATGTTCGAGCCCGAGCCGGGGATGTAGTTCACCGTCGTGACGCCACCCGCGAGCGCCAGATCGATCTGCTCGTGCTTCATCGTCACGAGGTCGAGCGTGCGGAACTCGGGGTTGGTCTGGTGGACGGTGTCGTTGAGGTCGAAGCCCTCGGCCGCGATGTGGCAGTGCAGATCGACGAAGCCCGGGACGCACCAGCGATCGCCGAGGTCGACGACCTCGAAGCCCTCGGGGATCGCGACCTCCGCCGCGCGGCCGATCGCGAGGATCTTGCCGTTGCGCGTCAGCACGACGCCGTCCTCGATCGGCGCCGCGGTGACCGGCAGCACGCGGCGGGCCTTGAACGCGTAGGCCGGACTCGGCACCGAGGCCGGTCCCAGCTTCGAGACCTCGTACTCCTTGGGCCGCTGGCCGTAGTAGATCTGCATCGAGGGCTTCTGCTGGGCGGCGGCCGATCCCAGCGTCAGCGCCGCGGCGCAGAGTGCGCCGCCGATCCGTGGGAACGTGCGGGTGCGGAACGCTGTCATCGCGGGTCCTTCGCAGTGCGGGAGACGGCGCCGTCGCGTGCATCGCGCACGACGCGCCCATTGCAGATCACGAGCAACACGCGGCTCGTCGGTTCGAACGGGTTGCCGGAGAAGACCACGAGGTCGGCGTCCTTGCCGCGCTCGAGGCTGCCGATGCGCGCGTCGATGCCGAAGGCCCGTGCGGGCTCGAGCGTGAGCGCGCGCAGCGCCGTCTCGGGGTCGAGACCCCAACGGATCGCGTGCATCGCGTGCGCGGGGAGCCAGCGCGTGCCGTCGTGATCGCCGGTCGCGAACGCCACGCCGACGCCGGCGTCCGCGAGCATCGCGGGAAGGTTGGTGACCTCGCCGCCCTCGCGTTCGACGAGACCGGGGCCGAGCATCACGGTGGGGGGCTGCGCGCCGAGGATCGCGGGCGTGTCGACCGCGTCGTCGGCGTCGCGCAGCACGAGTCGCACCTTGCGCTCGTTCATCAGCTTGACGACCGCCGCGATCGCGGGCGCACGGCGCGCGCGGACGACGGCCGTCGCGCGGCGCTCGACGAGCTCGCGCAGCGGTTCGAGGGCCTCCTCGAGCTTCGGCTTGCGCGGGGCGCCGTCGTTCGGCGCGTACGCCACCGCCGACGTCGCCGCGGCCTCGCCGGGCTTGCCCGTGCGCGTCCCGGTGACGTCGATCTCGTTGCCCATCGCCGTGACCTTGCCCGTGAGCTTGTCGGCCTCGAGCTTCGCGACGAGTTCGCTGCTCCCGCCCATGATGCGCATGGTCAGGCGCAGTTCACCGTTCTCGAAGCGGCCGTTCTCGATGCTCTGTGCAGGCAGTTCGCGGTCGCGGATCGTCACCGTGCCGGAGCCCGTGACCGCCGCGCCCTCGAGCTTCAACTGGAGCACGAGCTTCAGCGCGATGCCCATCTGCGGCACGGTCATCTCGCAGGTCCAGGTGCCGCTGACCGGATCGTCGGCGGGCTTCGCGGCGCCGTCGGCAGGGGCCTCCTTCGGGGCCTGCCCCTTGCCGGCCTTCCAGTCGGCCAATGCCTTCTCGTAGGCCTGCCAGGCCTCGAGGTACTTCTGCCCCTTGTCGAGCTCCGCGGCGAGGCGCTGGATGGAGTCCGGCGTGACATCGTCGAACACGAACTGCTGGCCCGCGATCGGATCGATGACCATCGAGGCCGCGTCCGCCGCGCCGGTCTTGATCGCGGCGATGCGACCCGCGACGAGCCCGGAGTCGTAGCCGGAGACGAGCAAGGTGGTGATGCCGGCGTCGAGCGCGTGGCCGAAGGCCGGGTCGTCGCAACGCACGGCCTGCACGATGCGCTGCGCGGGCGTGCCCTCGGGGACGCCGGTGCCGTCGCCCGCGAGACCGAGGCGCGACTCCGCGTCGACGAAGCCGGGGGTCATCACGCCACCGGCGGCGCGCAGATCGATCACGCGCGCTCCGAAGGGGATGGCCAGGTCCTCGCCGACGGCCTTGATGCGACCATCGCTGACGAGCACGACGCCGTCGCGCAGGGTCGTGCCGTTGCCGGTGAGCACCCGTGCGCAGCGGATGGCGAGCACGTCCTTCTTCACCTCGCGGCGATAGACGCGCACGCCGTCGATCCAGGTCTCCTCGACCATCGTGCCCACGGCGAGCGGGTCGCCGCCGAGCACGAGGAAGTCGGCGTCGCGGCCCGGCTCGAGCGAACCGACGCGGTCCGCGACGTCGAGCAGATCGGCCGCCGTGCTCGTGATCGCCTCGAGCGCCGCCCGCGGCGACATGCCGTGGCGCACCGCGAGTCCGGCGACGAGGAGGAAGTCGTCGAACTCGGAGCCGGCGGGGACGAGCGCGACGGGAATGCCCGCGCGTTCGGCGATGCCCGGGTTCTCGGGTCGGGCGACCGGCGCGCGATCGCGACGGTTCTCGCCCCCCTGATTGCTCTCGCCGAGGCGCACGGGGAGGCGCAGGACGAGGCGCGCACCGCGGTCGTGGATCGCCTGGACGACGTCCTCGATCTCGGCCGGGTCCTCGATCACGACGCGCTGCCCGAGCGCTTCGCCGAGCGCGAGCGCGCGCTGCACGTCGGCCGCGCTGCGGGCCGCGACGCGCAGCGGCAGGTCGCCGCGCGCGGCGGCGACCAAGGCGCGCGGGTCGTAGCGCATGTCGGCGCTGCCTTCGCCGACGGGGCCCGCGTCCCGGGTCGCGGCGGCGAAGAGGTTGCGCAGCGTCGCGAGCTGGGAGATGCGCGCGCTCGGATACTGCCGTCGCGCGGGTTCGAGCGGTTCCTCGGCCGTCGGGAAGACCGTGGGTTCGAACACGAAGGGTGCCTGCGTGCTCGCCGCGCCGACGTTGATCCGCAGGCATGCGGACTCGCGGAGGACGCGTTCGACGACGTCGTCACCGCCGAGCTTCACGACGGAGCCCTGGCCCGAGACGAGCCGGTTGCGACCCGGCGCGAGGTACACCGTCGTCACGCCCGCCGCGAGCGCGCGCTGCCACGCCGCTTCGAAGTCGAAGCCGTCGAGCGCGACGAAGTCGGGGGTGACGTTGTGCTCGGCGTCGGCGTGTCGCGAGAGCTCGCTGTCGGCCGCGACGATGCCGGGCATCACGATGCGATCGCTCGCATCGACGACCGGCAGGTCCTTCGGCGCGGGGCCGTTCGGCAGGACCTCGGCGATCTCGCCGTTGCGCACCACCAGCCAGGCGCCGGGCAGGGGCGCCCCGCGGCCGGTGAAGAGCGTGCCGCAGTGGACCGCGAAGCTGCGCGCGGGCTGATCCTGCGCCACGAGTCCGAGACCCGGAACGACGAGCGCCGCGGCGAGGCCCGCGTACGCGAGCCGGATGGAGCTGGCCTTCACTTCGCCGCCTCGCTCTCGCCGAAGAGCAGCTTGAGTCGCTGGTCCTTGCTCCGCTCGTAGACGACCTCGCCGTCGATCAGCAGCGTGTCGACCCAGCTCGTCGCCTGCAGCGGATCACCGGTCAGCACCTGCAGGTTCGCGGCGCGTCCGGCGGCGATCGAGCCGAGCTCCGATTCGAGGCCGAGGATCCGAGCGGGGACGCTCGTCAGCGCGCGCAGCGCGGTCTCGCGATCGACGCCGTGACGCACGAGGGTCGCGAGCTGCCACCACGGGAAGCGCTCCGAACTGCGCGACTCGTCGCCGAGCGAGATCGCGAACTCCACGCCCGCGTCGGCGAAGGCCTTCGCCGGCGAGACGAGGCGCTCGTCGCCCGTCTCGGGATCGGTCTCGCGGAACTCGAGCGCGTTCTCGTCGAGGACGACGGGATAGCCGAGTGCCTTCACCTGCGCGGCGGCCTTGTAGCAACGCGGCCCCAGCACGAGCACGAGCTTCAGCGCGTAGGTCTCCTTCAGGCGAGCGACCTCCGCGAGCTCGGCGCTGCCCGGCACGTAGAGCCAACCGGTGAGCTTGCCCTCGATGAGGTCGACGAGCGGCTTCTTGGTCTCGTCGGGCTCCTCCTTGAACTCCTCGTCCTTGATCGCGCCGGCGTCCTTCGCCTTCTGCCACTCCTCGCGCTTGCGATCGAGGTCCTTCTTGAGCGTGGCGGCATCCTCGAGCACGCGGCGCATCTCGCGGATCTGCGCGATGACGTTGCCCTGGCCGGCGGCGAAGGAGAGCTTGAGGCCGCTGCGCTCGCGCAGCGTCATCTCCTCGACCGTCCGACCGACGTAGCGCGCGATCAGGCCGCGGCCTGCGACGAGCGTCTGGTTGCCCGGCATCACGTTCGCGACGCCGACGCCGTTGCGACGGCCTTCCTCGATCGCGAGCGACGACGGATCGAGGCCGTCCGCGACCGTGAGGAAGGGCACGTTCTGCATCCGCTCGTTGTTGCCGCCGCCGAGACCCGCCGTGCTGTGCGCGAGCACCCAGGCGGGCAGCACGACCTTGTCGCGCGCGTCGATCACCTTCGCGTTCCACGGCACTTCGAGGTCCGTGCCGACGGCTTCGATGCGGCCGTCCTTCACGAGGATGACGGCGTTCTCGAGCACGCCGCCCGAGATCGTCCAGGCCTTGCCGGCGCGGATCGCCACGAGGTCCTGCGCCGAGGCCGGCTGGCCGATCGCGACGCACAGGGCGGCCTGGAGGAAGGCCGCGGAGAGGATGGAGAACGGCTTCATCGCGGAGACGCGGGTCCTTGGGATTCGCGGATCGGAAAGGGCGTGCTTCGTCATCGGACGACTCGCTCGCCGCCGACCCACACGGAGACGACGGACGACGTGGGATCGAAGGGGTCGCCGCTCCAGAGCACGACGTCGGCGTCGAGCCCGGGGGCCAACGCGCCGACGCGGTCGTCGACGGCCAAGAGGCGCGCGGCCTCGCTCGTGACCGAGCGCAGCGCGATGTCGCGGTCGAGCCCGAAGCGGACGGCGAACATCGCCTCGCGCACGAGCTCGAGTCCACCGCCGTCCGCGCCGCTGCAGATCGCGAAGGGCACGCCGCGCTGGGCGAGCATGCGGGCCGTGGCCCAGCGCACGTCGGCGCCATCGCCGGCGAAGCTGCGGCTCGGTGACGAGAGCAGCACCGGCACGCTCGCCTCGACGATCGCGTCGAGGGCGCTCCAGGCCTCGGTCGACTCCTCGAGCACCGTGCGGTAGCCGAACTCGCTCGCGAGTCGGATCGCGGTGCGGATGTCCTGCTCGGCGCGCGCCGTCGTGCGGACGATCAACTCGCCGCGCAACGCGCGCAGCAGGATCTCGAGGTCCGCGTCCACCGGCGGGGGCGGGGCATTGGGGATCGTCTTCTGCTCGGCGTAGGCCTTGGCCTGGTAGAAGGCCTGGCGCGTCTCCCAGATCACGCCCATGCGCGTCGTCGGGCGACGGTAGTACAGGCTCGCCGGCGTGCCGCCGCGCACCGCGCGGTTGCCGGTCGTGGGCTCGAGCCCCATGGTCAACCGCAGGCCGGAGTCCTCGCGCACGAGCATCCGCTCCACGGTGGCGCCGTGCGTCTTGATGACCGCACCGAGCCCGCCGATCACGTTCTTGTTGCCGGGATTGACCTGCACGGTCGTGACGCCGGCGCGCAGCGCACGCGCGAGTCCCTTGTCCTTGGGATCGATCGCGTCGAGCACCGTGAGCGCTGCCGTGATCTCGTCGGACTGTTCGTTCGGATCGCCGGCGATGCCGAGCGTGGTCGAGGCATCGACGAGTCCGGGGGTGAGCACCTTGCCGCTGCAATCGACGACCGTGGCACCACCCGGGATCTCGAGCGTCGCGTCGCCGACCGCGACGATGCGTCCGCTGGCGAGCGTGACCGTGCCGTTCTCGATCACCTGTCCGCGGCCCGTGAGCACGCGGGCCCCGCGGAGCACGGTGATCGAGTCCTGCGCGGCGGGTGCGGCGTGCAGCAGGAGGGCGACGGCGAGCGCCGCAGGACCGTTGGCGTTCGGACGGATCATCGAATGGACTCCTGATTCGACTCGCTGCGGCTCGAATGGACGCGACGGCCGTCGACCCAGGTCTCGAGCAGGCGCGAGGTCAGTTCGGTCGGGTCGCCGTCGAAGACGACGAAGTCCGCATCCCGGCCGACACGCAAGGTGCCGAGGCGCTCGCCGAAGCCGGCCTGCTCGGCGGGGATCCGCGTGATCGCATCGAGGGCGGTGCGGCGGTCGAGGCCGTGCTTGATCGCGAGCGCCGCGGAGCGGCGCAGGGCATTGCCCGTGGTCCCCGCGAACGAGAAGCGCACGCCGGCCGACGCGAGCTTCGCGGGCGCCTCGAGCAGCGCGACGCGGCTGCCCCAATCGAGCGGACGCAGGGCGATGGTCACCGAGGAGCCCTTCAGCAGCTCGATGCACTCGTCGGGCTCGACGGCATCGAGGAGCACCGGCGCGAGGCCCAGCTCGCGCGCGAGATCGATCGCGCCGACGAGCTCGCCGTGGGAGGAGGCGTGGATCGCGACCCGCCGGCTCTGGTCCTTCACCTCGCGCAACACGGCGTACTCCGGTCCGACTCCGAGCAGCGGATCGCTCGCGTCGGCGAAGGCCTGGCGCACCAGGTCGGCCGCACCCATGCGCGACGTGGGATAGCGCTCGCGCGAGAGCGAGGAGTCGACGAGCGCGAGCTTGAGGTAGCCGTCGGCCGCGGCGACCCGACCGCGCTCGCCGTCCCACTTCACGAGCGAGGCGATGCCCGCGAAGGTGTTCACGGAAGCCGGGGCGAGCACGAGGCCCGTCACGCCGCTGCGGGCGCGCCAGGGCAGGACGCGGTCGAAGGGATCGAAGGCGTCGGCCGCGCGCAGCTCCGGGGTGAACGCGTGGATGCTCTCGGCGAGTTCGCCGCCGAGGTCGAGCTGGTCGTTCAGGGCGACGAAGCCCGGCACCACGATCGCTCCCGCCGGGAGTCGCACGCGGCGGCTCCGACCGAGCATCTCGGCGCCGATCTCACGACCGACCGCGACCACCTTGCCGTCGCGGATCGCGAGCCGCGCGGCTTCGCCGTCGAGCGCTTCGCCCGCGGCGAGCACGACGCGCGTCGCCTCGAGGATCGTCGATTCGGAGCTCGGTGCCTCGCTGCGCTGCGCGGTGAGCGGGAGCGCCGTGGCGACGACGGCGCAGGACAGGATTCGGAGCGGGCTCTTCACTTGGCCTCGTGGACGCTGCGTCCGGCGGAGA
Source organism: Planctomycetota bacterium (assembly GCA_020848735.1). GTDB lineage: Bacteria > Planctomycetota > UBA1135 > UBA1135 > UBA2386 > JACRLW01. Next base: position 21,043 of record JADLHO010000211.1, read on the forward strand.
TCACGCGGAGCACGCGGCTCTCGCTGGAGAGCAGGGGCGCCGAGGTCACGACGACGTCGGCGAGCTTGCCGGCCTCGAGCGAACCGCACTCGCGTGCGACGCCCAGCAGTTCGGCGGCGTCGATCGTCAGCGCGCGCAGGGCGAGCTCGGCCGGAACGCCGGCGCCGACGGCCTCGGCAGCGATCGATGCCAGGTTGCGCGCGCGCTCGAGCGAGAGCGATCCGATCGCGAGCGGCACACCCCGCTCGGCGAGCAGGGCGGCGATCGAGCGGCGCTCATCGTTGGGCCCGAGCTCGGCCAGGGGTGGCAGCTCGGCGCCGCCGACGACGACCGGAAGGCCGGCCTCCGTGATCGCCGCCACCTCGCTGGCGGCCCGCGTCGCGATCTCCAGCACCAGGCGCTTCACGCCGTGTTGCCTCGCGATCTCGAGGGCGCGGGTCACCTCTTCGCCGCGATCGACCTCGACGAAGAGCGCGAGCTTGCCCTCGCGCAGCGCCAGCAGGGCGTCCTTCGCAGGGTCGCGCGGGGGAGCCGGGGGGAACTGCGGCCGCTCCGGGGGCTTCTCCTCCGCCGCTGGCGCCTGGTTCGCAGGGGCGGCACCCGGGCTCGCCGGGCTCGCCGGTGCGGGATTCTGGGGCGACGGGTTCTGCGGCGCGGGGTTCTGGGGCGCCGGGTCCTGGGGCGGCCGACGCTCCGCGCCGCCGGGTGCGGGGTTCTCGCCGCCCTGGCCACCGCCCGGCCCGCGCCGACCGCGCGGCCCGCGTGCGCCCGGCTCGCCGCTCCTCGCCGGGGCCTCGCCGCCGCCTGCGTTCGCCGGCCGCGCGCCGGGCGCCGTCGCGGCCTCGCCGCCCGTCTTGCCGTTCTTCTTGCGGTGCCACTCGAGCCAAGCCTCGAGCTGCTTGCCGTACTCCGCGAGCTTCGTCTCGTGCTCGCGCAGCGCGGTCTGGTAGGCCTCGAGCTGATCGAACTCTCCGCCGAGGCCGGCGAGGCGATCGATGCGGGCGAGCGGATGCGACGGACCATCGCCCGCGGCGAGGCGCAGGTGCACGCCGACCGTCTCGTGACCCGGGAAGGGCTTCGGCCCGTCCGCATCCAGGTGCAGGAGAACGCCCTGTCCGCGCCAGACTCCGGCGCTGCGGCTCGACACGTAGGCGGTCGTCACCCCGCGCTCGACGAGTTGCCGGCTCCGTGGCTCGGCGAGATCGAGCGCGAGGACCATCTCGCCGCCCGCGTCGGCGATCCCGTCGCCACCGCTCGGCACGCAGGCCTGGGACAGCGAGTCGACCAGGCCGGGATAGGCGTGGGCGTCGGGGTGCTCGAAGACCTGCGCGTCGGCGGGGATCTGGACCGACCCGGCCGCGCCGACGGCGCTGATCCGGCTGCCCTGCATGAGGATCACGCCATCCTTGATCGCGGGGCCGACCATCGGGTGGACCGTGCCGACCCGCAACGCGACGTAGGGCTCGGGCCTGGCGGCAGGGGGCTCGGGCGTGGCGGCACTCGGTTCCGGGCTCGCTTCGGGCTCGGTCGCGGGCTCCTGGCCGCGGACCCGGAGCTCGGTGAGCGAGAGAACGGCGAACAGGGCGGTCGGCAGCACGCCGCACCACCCACGGTCGCGGGCAGGGTCGGGCATCGTCGAGGCGGGCGCGAGAGGGGAGGAGTCGCCGGCCGGACTTCGGCGAGCGGGGAGGACCTTCTACGGGTCCCCTCCCGCGTCTGCCAGACGACGGCGTCACGGACACGTGAACTCTCGGGCCGTCCCGATGCGGAGCGCAGGCTCGCCCTGCGGTTACGCCTCGACGCGGCTGCGCTACCCTCGCCCTGTCCAACGAGCCGCCATGAACGAGTCCGCACCTCGCTGCCCCTCCCCTCTCCGAGTCCGGAGCACGGCGTTCCACGCGATCGTGGGTCTCGCCGCGCTGGCGCTGCCGGGGCACGCGCAGCAGCGCGCGCTGATCGACCTGAGCCCCGGTCTCGCGGAGCACCGCGACGCGGTGGTCAGCCCCAACGGGCTCTGGATCGCCTACCGCAGCGGCAACCAGCTCGGCGTCATGACGATCGGCGGTCAGAACCCGGTGAACGTCTACCAGGGTGCGGTTTCGGGGGGCTTCGTCTGGGCGACGAGCAGCGCCTCCCTGCTCCTCGCCGACTCGGGGACGATCTATTCGACGCCGCGCACCGGTCCGAGCCTCACGACGCTGGCGAGCTTCGCCAACCAGAGCGTCACGATCTGGGACCTCGACGCGCTCGGCACCAAGCTCTACTGCACGCGCTACAACCCCTCGAACTCGACCTACACCGCCTTCGAGCTCGCCACCTCCGGCGGCAGCCCGGCGCGCGAGCTCTTCTCGACGCAGGACGAGGTCTTCGGGCTGCGCATCGACCCCTCGGGTCGCTACGTCTTCCACCTGCAGCGGGCGCCCGCGCCGTTCAGCCCGATCGCGGGGTTCCGCACCGACCTCAACACCACGACGACCGCCGCGTTCGGCCCGAGCTCGCTCGGCACGGTGGTCCGGGACCCCGACTGGCTCGACGCGGGGGACAACGTGGCCGTCACCGCCCAGGACCCGGTGGGGCGCCTGAGCGTCGTGCGGATCGAGCGGATCGCGCAACGGATGGTGCCGCTGAGCAGCGGCACCCTGCACCAGCGCACGAGCGTCTCCCCGGATCGCCGCTGGATCCTCTGCGAGTCCGTCGACGGTCTCGGCGGCAACGGCCCGGCCCTGTTCTCCAACGATGGCGGCGGCGAGATCCTGCTCTACACGCGCGAGCCCTTCGCCTGGTACGGCTCGCTCTCGATGGATGCGGGGTCGCGTTACGTCGTGTTCTCGGCGCGGCGCGTGAACACCACCGAGAACGCGCGCATCTTCCGGCTCGATCTCGATCGCGAGATGCGCGCGTCGCCGTACGTCGCGATCGGCTTTCCCATCGCGCTCGAACTGCCGGCGACCGCCAACGAGCTCGGCGTGATCTTCCTCGGCCAGCGCCAGGCGCCGTTCACGCTCTTCGCGATCGACCACGACTTCGACCTCGGCGCCAACTTCGCCATCCTCACCATCGCGCTCGGCGGGACCTCGCCGATCACGACGACGCTGCCGATCCCCAACGATCCGCTCTTCGCGGGCCTGACGATCGACTTCCAGGGCTTCCGCTACGACGGCGTGAGCAGCGCCGCGCAGTTCACGCGCTCGGGCCGCTTCTACATCTTCTGAAGCGCGGCGCGGCGGGAACGGCGCACGCGCCGCTATGCTCGCCGCCCTTGTCGACACTCGTCGAAGTCCGGTTCCTCCCCGCGGAGCGCAGCGTCTGGATCGCTCCGGGTAGCACGATCCTCGCCGCGGCCGAGGCGGCCGGGCTCGAGGTCGTCACCGGCTGCACGAGGGGCATGTGCGGGACCGATCCCGTGCGCGTCCCCTCGGGCGCCGAGGGGCTCGCCGCCCCCGCCGGACACGAGCGGGGCACGCTCGATCGGATGGGGCTGGGTCCGGATTGGCGCCTCGCGTGCTCCGCACGCGTCGAGCGCGGGCCGCTCGTCGTCGAACTCGGGACCTTCTGATGGGCGATCACCGAATCCCTCCTGAACTCGACGGCCTGCGGCTCGACGGGGCCGTGCACCGGCTCGCTCCCGAGCTCTCCCGCATGACGGCGAAGCGCGCCTGTGAACTCGGGGCGGTCGCGGTCGACGGCGCGCGCGCGGCCGGCACCGACCGCGTCCGCGCGGGGATGCGCGTGCAGTGGGACGACGCGACGCTCCCGAGCTCGCTCGCCCTGGGGCTGCCGGTGGTCTTCGCCGACCGCGACGTCCTCGTGCTGCACAAGCCCGCGGGTCTCGCCGTGCACGGCGGTCCCCTCGTCGACGACTCGGTCGCGCGACGGCTCGCCGAGGTCTTCCCGGGGACCGGCGCCGGCCTCGTCCATCGCCTCGATCGCGAGGCTTCCGGGCTCCTGATCATCGGCCGGCACAAGGAGGCGCTGCGCGCGCTCGCGGCGGCGATGGAGCGGGCGGCGATCTCGCGGCGCTACCTCGCCGGCGTGGCGGGTCTGCCCGCTCAGGACGAGTTCCAGGTCGAGCTCCCGCTGCGCATCGTCGACGAACCGCAGGGCGATCGGCCGAAGGCGCTCGTCGATCCCGAGAACGGCCAGCCGGCGCGCAGCGCCGTGCGCGTGCTCGAGCGCGGCCGCAGCGCGAGCCTCGTGATGGTGACCCTGGAGGCCAGCGGCCGCACGCACCAGATCCGCGCGCATCTCGCGGCGAGCGGGCATCCGCTGCTCGGCGACCCGCGCTATGGGGACGCCGCGGCGAACGAAGCCGCGCGCGCGACCTACGGCGTGCGCCGCCTCCTCCTGCACGCCGCGGAACTGCGCTTCCCCGCTCCCGACGACGGCCGGCTCATCGAGGTCACGGCGATGCACGAGCCCGACTTCGTGCGGCTCTTCCGCTCGCTGCGCCCGCCGCGATCGGCATAGGATGCCCCGGTGACCGACCGCCCGCTCCGCGACGCCGTCCATTTCTTCGGCCGGTTCCTGAAGAGCCCCGGCTCGGTCGGTGCGGTGCTGCCCTCCTCGCGTTTCCTCGCCCGGGAGCTCGTCGGTGACCTCAGCTCGCTGCGGCCCGGCGACGCGGTCGTGGAGTACGGCCCGGGGACCGGCGCGATCACCCGCCGCATCGCCGAGGTCCTGCCCGAGGGCGTCCGCTACCTCGGCATCGAGCTCGAGCAGAGCTTCGTCCGCCGCCTGCAGCAGCGCTTCCCCAAGCTCGGCTTCCACCACGGCTCGGTCGCCGACGTCGAGGAGATCCTGGCCGCCGAGGGCCTGCCGCGGCCCTCGCGCATCGTCTCGGGCTTGCCCTTTGCCAGTCTGCCGCGAGCCGTGCAGGAAGCGGTCGTCGACGGGACCGCGCGCACGCTCGCGGTCGGTGGAGAGTTCCGCACCTTCCAATATGTGCACGCCTGGCCACTCACGACGGCGAAGCGCTTCCGCGCCGCGATGGACGCGAGATTCAGCCGCTTCACCCGACACGGTCCCATTGTGAGGAACGTTCCACCGGCCTTCGTGCTCGTCTACGGGAACTGATGCCCTCGCGCCGATCAGAGCGCGCGTCGGCGTGAGTCGAGCTCCGTCTCGAGCGCCGCGATCTTCCGCTCGAGCCGCTCCAGGCGATCGTCTTGCACCCGCTCACGCTCGGTCATGAGCTCCGCGCGCCAGGCCGCGTAACGCGCCACCCAGGCGAGCCCGACCGCGAGGGTCAGAACGCCGATGGTCGGCGGATTCCAGGCGGCGAGATGGCGTTCGGCGAGCGTCTCGAAGATCGCCGCCGAGAGGAAGAGCGTGCCGAGCAGGACATGGAAGCCGCGTTCGCCGAGCGTCACCATCGCCGGGAGCTTAGGCGCCCGCCCGTCTCGCGATCGCGGCGCGCGCGCGTGCGTCGCGCGGCGATCGAGAATGTGCAAAGCGGGGTCTTGCGATGCAGAAGGGTCGCACTAGATTCCGCGCCCACGGGGCCGGGCGTGTGCATTCAGCGACGGGTGGTGTCCGTCCGCATCACGCCGCAGGCTCCGCAGTCCGAACGCCGTCGACGGCATCGCGCCGTCGAGGCAACCCGCTCGAGGCGGCAGGGCGCCGCTGCGAGCGACTCGCGAACCCAGTCCAATGGCCAACCACGAGGCCGGTGCTTCCGCACCGCTGATCGGTCGCCTGACCGATGTTCACGCCGAGCCCGGCTCGGCTTCCGAAGAACCTCCGGGTACGAGGCGCGCGCGATCGTCGCTCAAGGGCGGCCGTAGCGCGCGCAGGACGGTCCCGACCGTGGGTCAGGGTCTCGCGTCGGCGGGCAGCGCCGTGGCGGGCACCGACGGTGGCGGGGCGGACGTCGCGGATGCGACGGTCGGCGACGCGAAGCTCACGGCGAAGTCCGTGGGATCGAAGCGTCGTGGGGGTGGCGCGAGCACGGATGGGAGCGCAGGCACGCGCAACCGTTCGAGCGGCGCCCGTGCGCGTTCGTCGCGACTCGCAGCGCAGGATGGCGCCGCGAAGTCCGAGCACGCGCCCAAGCTCGATGGGCTCTCGCGTCTCGAGGCCGCGAACCGGCTCGAGTCGATGCCGCGCATCGAGATCGCTCCGGGACTCGATCCGCTCGAGACCGACTTCGTCGTCAGCGATCGCACGCGGGCCTTCCGCGCGCGGTTCTACGCGGAGATCGAGGATCGCGAGTGGAACGACTGGAAGTGGCAGCTCCGCAATCGCATCCGCGATCTCGCGTCGCTCGAGCGCGTGCTCGTGCTCAGCGACGAGGAGCGCGCGATGGTGGCATCGCTCGGCGATCGCCTGCCGGTCGGCATCACGCCGTACTACGCGTCGCTGATGGACCCGACCGATCCGTCGGAAGCCATCCGCCGGACCCTCGTGCCCGTCGGCGCCGAGACGATCGAGTCGCCGATCGAGCTCGAGGATCCGCTCGCGGAAGACTCGGACATGCCGGTGCCCGGCCTCGTGCACCGCTACCCCGACCGCGTGCTCTTCCTCGTGACGAGCTTCTGCGCGGTCTACTGCCGCTACTGCACGCGCTCGCGGCTCGTCGGCAAGACCGGCGAGTACCACTTCAACCACGCGCAGTACCAGGCCGCGATCGACTACATCGCGGCGACGAAGTCGATCCGTGACGTCCTCATCTCCGGCGGTGATCCGCTGACGATGGCCGACGATCGCATCGACTGGCTGCTGTCGCGTCTCCGTGCCATCCCGCACGTGGAGTTCATCCGGATCGGAAGCAAGGTCCCGGCGGTGTTGCCGCAACGCATCACCCCCGAGCTCTGCGCCATCCTGAAGAAGTACCACCCGTTCTGGATGAGCGTGCACTTCACGCATCCGCGTGAGGTCACGCCGGAGGTCGCGCAGGCCTGCGGTCGGCTCGCGGATGCGGGCATCCCGCTCGGCAGCCAGACCGTGCTGATGAAGGGCGTCAACGACGACGTCCCGACGATGAAGCAGCTCATGCACGAGCTGCTGAAGACCCGCGTCCGCCCCTACTACATCTACCAGTGCGACCCGATCCCCGGGTCCTCGCACTTCCGCACTCCGGTCGAGAAGGGCCTGGAGATCATCGAGGGGCTGCGCGGTCACACGACGGGGTATGCGGTGCCGCAGTACGTCATCGACGCCCCCGGCGGCGGTGGCAAGCTGCCGTTGCTGCCGAACTACGTCGTCGGTCGCGAGGGCGATTGGTTGATCCTGCGCAACTACGCGGGTGAGACCTTCCGCTACCCGGACCCGATCGAGGCGCCCAAGGCGCCCTCGCGGAACGGCTGCGCGTCGTCGACGCCGTCCGCGGCGAAGTCGAAGTCGGCCGAACACGGCCGCACGCGCTGCTCGTGATCGATGGCGCGGGCGCGTCGCGCCGGGTAAGACCCGCGCGGCGCGCTCGCCGGCGTGCAATCCATCCATCGACATGCATCCCTGTGCCCGCTGCGCGACCGTCCAGCGCACCTGTTGTCAGCGTGCCGAGATCCTCGTGACCGACGGGGACATCGCGCGCATCCGCGCCGCGACCTCGCGCGACGATTTCGTCGAGCTGCGACGTCCCGCCGACCCGGCCTATCTCGAACCCGATCCGGACGATCCCGAGTGGCATGGCCTGACCGTGCGCGAGGGTGGAGTCCGTCGGATGCTCGTGCGGCGGCCCGACGGCGACTGCGGCTTCCTCGGTGCGCGCGGCTGCGTGCTCGACGAGGAGACGCGACCGGTGGTCTGTCGCCTCTACCCGTACACCTACGACGCGCAGCGTGTGCACGACGAGGAGCCCGAGTATTGCCCGACGTCGATGCTCCTGCCCGCGGGTGGCAGGATGACCGAGCTGCTCGAGATGTCGCGGGCCAAGGCCGAGCGTTGGCGCGCGCAGCTCTACGCCGAGCTCCGCGCCGATCGTGCGGCACGACGCGCCGCCGGGGCCTGCGGAGCCGAGTCCGCCCCTTGACCGTTGGACCCGGCACTTGCCGCCGGGCGAGGTGATCGCGTGCGCATCGGATTGACCTACGACCTGAAGCTGGACTGGATGGCCCGCGGCCTCTCCGCCGAGGAGGCCGCCGAGTTCGACAGCCAGGAGACCGTCGACGCCCTGGCCGCCGCGATCGCGGAGCACGGCCACGAAGTCGAGCCGATCGGCAACCTGCACGCCCTGCTGCCGCGTCTCGTCGCGGGCGCGCGCTGGGACCTCGTGTGGAACATCGCCGAGGGATACCGCGGTATCGGTCGCGAGGCGCAGGTCCCCTGTGTGCTCGACGCGCACGAGATCCCCTACACCTTCTCGGATCCGCTCGTCTGCGCGCTCACGCTGCACAAGGCGGTGACCAAGCGCGTGCTGCGCGATCTCGGCCTGCCGACTCCCGAGTTCCTCCTCGTCGAGACGATCGACGACCTCGCGAAGCTGCGCCTCGAGTATCCGCTCTTCGCGAAGCCGGTGGCCGAGGGCACGAGCAAAGGCGTCGACCGCACGAGCAAGATCACGTCGCCGGCGCAGCTCCGCGCGACCTGTGAACGCCTGCTCGCGCTGTTCCGGCAGCCGGTGCTCGTCGAGCGGTTCCTTCCCGGACGCGAGGTCACGGTCGGGATCGTCGGCACCGGCGACGCGGCGCGCGTCGTCGCCGTCCTCGAGGTCATCCTGCTCGCCGGCGCCGACGCCGAGGTCTACACGCAGCGCAACAAGGAGGAGTGCGAGCAGCTCGTGCGCTACCAGCTCGCGACCGGGGCGTTCGCCGACGAGGCCGAAGCGCTCGCGCTCGCCGCCTGGCGGGGGATCGGCGCGAGGGACGGCGGACGCGTCGACCTGCGCTGCGATCCGAGCGGCCGGCTCTCGGTGATCGAGATCAACCCGCTGCCCGGCCTGCATCCCACGCACAGCGATCTGCCGATCATGGCGACGCTCGCCGGCGTGGGGTACCACGAGCTGATCGGTGCGATCCTGGACTCCGCACTGCGGCGCGTGGGCGGATCGAGGCCCTCGTGAGCCGCGTGCTCGTGCTGCACGACCTCGTCGCGGGGGAGGTCCGCGCCGACGAGGCCGACGTGCTCGTGCAGCGCGACGTGGTGCTCGCGGCCCTGCGCGAGTTGGGGCACGAGGCCGAGGCTCTCGCCTGCGGTCTCGACCTCGCGAGTGCGGAGCGCGAGCTGCGGCGTCGGCGGCCCGAGCTCGTGTTCAACCTCGTCGAATCGATGGCGCGCACGGGGCGGCTCATCCACTTCGCGCCGTGCCTGCTCGATGCGCTCGCGATTCCCTACGTGGGGGCGCCCGCCGACGCGATCTACGTCACCTCGAACAAGCACCTCGCCAAGCGTCTGCTGATCGCGGCCGGTCTGCCGACGCCGCCGTCGTGGCTGCTCCCCGATCTCGAACGGGCGGGCGCCTCGGCGTCCGGACGCGTGATCGTGAAGTCGCTCTGGGAGCACGGCTCCGTGGGGCTCGACGCGAGTTCGGTGATCGACGTGCGCGACGCCCACGAACTCGCCGCTGCGATGCGCGCGCGCCTCGATCGGCTCGGCGGCGAGGCGATCGCCGAGAGCTACGTCGACGGCCGCGAGTTCAACCTGGCCCTGCTCGGCGGTCCGAACGGGCCGACGGTGCTCCCGCCCGCCGAGATCGAGTTCGTCGCCTGGGACGAGTCCGCGCCGCGCATCGTCGACTGGCGTGCGAAGTGGGACGAGTCGAGCCACGAGTATCAGGACACGCCGCGGCGCTTCGACTTCGATGCCGTGGACGCGCCGCTCGTCGCGAGGCTCGTCGCGATCGCGCGTGCGGCGTGGGACTGCTTCGGCCTGCGCGGCTGGGCGCGCGTCGACTTCCGCGTCGATCGCGAGCGAGGTCCCTTCGTGCTCGAGGTGAACACGAACCCCTGTCTCTCGCCCGATGCGGGCTTCGCCGCGGCGCTGCAGCGCGCGGGTATCCCCTTCGCGCAGGCGATCGCGCGCATCCTCGACGACCTGCCGCCGCGATGACCGGGTTCCGCACGGATGCCGAGCGCGCCGACGTCGCGCGCGTCGAACGCCTCACGCGCGTGACGGGCTTCTTCAATCCCGACGAGGTGCGCATCGCCGCCGAACTCGTCGACGAGCGCCTGACGAAGGGCAAGGCCAGCGGCTACGAGTTCGTCTTCGTCGACGCACCCGACGGCGACGAACTGCTCGCGTACTCGTGCTACGGCCCCATCGACGGCACGCAACGGAGCTGGGACCTCTTCTGGATCGCGGTGCAGCCCCACGCCCAGGGCCGCGGGCTGGGCCGCGAGGTCCTGCGCGAGACCGAGCGCCGCATCGCGCTCGCCGGCGGGGGACTCGTCTGGGTCGAGACCGGCGGCAAGGCGCTCTACCAGCCGACGCGCGCCTTCTACGAGCGTTGCGGCTACGTGGAGGAGGCCCGCCTGCGCGACTTCTATGCGCCGGGCGACGCGAAGGTCGTGTACCTGCGCGAGATCGCGGCATCGAGCGACTGAGCCGGCGGAGCCGCGGCGAGGAGCGCGGTCCGAAACTGCGACTGCACCGCGCGTGTTCCACCCGGCGTCCTCCAACGGAGTCCGCCATGAAGTTCAGCTCGCTCGTCGTCACGGCGGGGTGTTCGACCTTCGCCGCCTTCGCTTCCGCCCAGGTCGTGCTCGTCGAGCCCGGTCATCGCCTCACACGGTTGATGGACTCGATGGCGCCATTGCACCCGAGCCAGGTGATCGTCGAGCAGACCCTGCCGATCGGGGACATCGAGAGCGTCTGCGTCGATCCGAGCAACGGCGACGTCTTCTTCCAGCTCATCGTCCCGGCGGGCTCACCCGTGTCGACGACGACGCACGTGTTCCGCCTCTCGCCGTCGGCGGCTGGGCTCGTCACGCCGGTCGCGGTGAACACGGGCTTCGGCATCAACGAGCGCGGCACCGATCTCCAGCTCGATCCCTGGCGGGGATTGCTCGTCACCCAGGACCAGAACTCCGTGCCGAGGCATCGACTCGCCTCGATCAACCCGGTGACCGGTGCGATCGGCACCTGGTCGGTCGTGACGACGCCGCCCATCTTCGGCGCGAGCACGTTCGGGATGGACCTCTCGCTCGGTGCCGGTGGCAGCATCGCGGCGCCGGGAGCCCTCGTCTTCACGAGCGATGCGGGCGCGAGCGGGATCCACGAGTGTCGCTACCTCGGCCTCGCGAGCATCACGCATGTGCCGGGGACGTCCCTGCCCGGCGGCGGCGACGACCTCGTGATCCAACCCGACGGCGACTGGATCTGGGTCGGCGACTTCACGCGGCCCATCACGAAGTTCCTCCCCTTCCCGCCGTTCGCGGCGTTCCCGAGCCAGCTCGACATCCAGACGATGTTCACGAACGCGGGGCTCGGATTCGTCGCGGGCTCCCGCGCCGCGGTCTGCGACGTGACGGGCGTGATCTACGTGAGCTTCTCGGGCACGACGGGGGGCACGGGCATCTTCCGGATCGACGAGGCCCTGACCACGGCGACCCTGCTCCTCACCGTCGGTGGGCCGACCTTCAACCAGGGCGTGCACGATCTCGAGGTCGGACCCTCGAGCACGGGCATCGGCAACAGCCTCTACTTCACCGTGCACGACGCCGTGAGCGGCGGCGAGCAGATCTGGGAGATGAGTGCCGGTGCGTGCTGTCCGGTGCGCGCGGGCAGCGTCGTCGTCCCGGATGCGTTCGCGTGGAACGTGCCCAACAGCATCGCGGCGTGGCCCCCGGGCAACCTGCCCAAGCTCGGCAACCTCGGCTTCGCGGTGAAGCTGGACGATCCGGCCAATGCCTGCGGCATCCCGGTCGGTTCGCCGACCGCGCTGCTCCTGGATTTCTGGACCGCCGCGATCCCTGTCCCGAGCGCCGGCTGCGCGGTCTTCGGCCCGGGTGAGCTCATGGTGGCACCGCCGCTGATCGTCGCGAGCGGGCCGGTGGCCTTCGGCGGCCCAGGGCTCGGCGCGATCCACCCGCTCGGCATCCCCTTCGACGCGGCGCTCTGCGGACTCCCGGCATACGTGCAGGGGATCTTCGTCCCGAACCCGGGCCCCGTGCTGACGAACCCGGTGATCCTGACCTGGCGCCTCGACCTCATGCTCGGCTCGTGACGGCGCCGGCGCGCGCTCGGTCCGCCCCGCCGGCGCTCGCGATCGGGTCGTCCAACGATCCGTCGGCGAGCGGGGCCGGCGGTTCACTTGACCCTCCTGGTCGATCTTGGCTAGGCTCCAGGCCGCTGAGGACGCTTGCGCCCTCTCGCCGAGGAGTTGGCAATGACTGGGAACTACGAAGATCGGAAGTGCTTCGTCGTGATGCCGTTCGGGGACAAGACAGATCCGAGCGGTCGCGTCATCCCGTTCGACGAGGTCTACGCGCAGTTGATCAAGCCGGCGCTGGAGACGAAGACCCTGGGGATCTCGTGCATCCGGTGCGATGAGATCGCGAAGCCGGGCTGGATCCACCAGAGGATGTTCGAGCACGTGTTCGAGTGCGACTTCGTCGTGGTCGACATCTCGTTCCACAACCCGAATGTCTTCTACGAACTCGGCGTGCGCCACGCCTTGGCACGGTCGACCACGATCCTGATTCGTGAGAAGGGGACCACCGTGCCCTTCAACCTCAACCATGTCGACATCGTGGAGTACGAGTGGGGCAACACGAGGAGCCTGAAGAAGGCGCTGCTGCGGATCCGCGGAATGGCTGAGAACGCCCGGAATCGACCGGGTAACGACAGCCCGGTCCACAAGGTGCTCCACCTCCGTGTGGAGGCAGATCAAAGGCCAATCCCGGGCCGGGAAGTCATCACGTACCAACTTCGAGGCTCGAAGCAGCAGCGGATCCAGCTGGTCACGGGCGACCTGCGTTACGTGCGGGGCATCGATATCTGGGTGAACTCCGAGAACACGAACATGCAGATGGCACGTCACTTCGATCGTTCGGTCTCGAGCATGATCCGCTACCAGGGTGCCGAGCGCGATGCCACCGGCACGGTCGTTCGTGACACCATCCAGGATGAGTTGAAGCAGCGCATGAAGCGGCGGCGCTCGGTGCCTGCCGCCGAGGTGATCGTCACCCAGCCGGGAGCGCTCCGGGAGTCGAACGGCGTGTTCCACATTGCGCATGTGGCATCGGGTGAGGGAGCGCCCGGCACCGGCTACCGACCGGTGGCAGACCTTGGAGCTTGCGTACGACGTGTGCTCGACAGGTTGAGGGAGCTCCCCGCGGAGGAGGTGCGTTCGGTCGTGTTCCCGCTGTTGGGAACCGGCACCGCTCGCGGTGACCTGGAGAGTTCGGCCCAGGTCCTGATCGACGCTGCGATCGCCCACCTCCAGGAACACCCGGATCACCCGACGAAGTCAGTGGCGTTCCTCGCGTACACCGACCTCCACCTGCGCGCCTGTCGGAAGGCGATCGATGCCCGTTCCGATGCGCTCAGGCTGGTGCCACGCCGAGTTCGTCGGAAGTAGTGAGTCGGGGAGGGCTAGCCGCCCGGCACGCTCGTGCGTAGTCGCGCCCTCCATGCCCCCCGAGCTCGCGCCGCTCCCTCCCCTCCGCTCCTCGCCGACCTCGGATCAGGAGCGCATCGACGCGCTCGATGCCGTCCGCGGCTTCGCCGTGCTCGGCATCCTCGTGATGAACGTCGTGGAGTTCGCGCTGCCGATGCGGGCCTACGACAACCCGGCCTACGCCGGAGGCACCGCGGGCTTCGACCGCTGGACCTGGTTCGCGCAGGTCACGCTCTTCGACGGCCGCATGCGTGCACTCTTCTCGATGCTCTTCGGCGCGGGCATCGTGCTCTTCGCGCAGCGCGTCGAGCGGCGCGGGGGCAATGCTGCCGATCTCCTGCTGCGGCGCTGCCTCTGGCTCGTGCCCTTCGGCATCGCGCATCGCTTCGCGCTGCAGTGGACCGGCGACATCCTCTACACGTACGGCCTGCTCGGGATGATCGCGATCGCGTTCCGCGGCCTGCGCCCGCGCACGCTCTTGATCCTCGGCCTGCTCCTGCTCGCGTGCTTCGTGCCGAAGGCGCTGCTGGACCAGTCCGAGGCCGGCGCGGTGCGAGCGCGCGCCGCCGAAGCCAAGGTGATCGTCGAGCGGGGCGAGAAGCCGTCCGAGGAGCTCGCGCGCGCGCAGCGCGACTGGGAGCGCCGCCTCGCGATCGTGCCGCCGAAGCCCGAGTCGACGAAGGCCGAGATCGAGGCGATGCGCGGCTCGTGGCTCGACGTCGCCCGGTATCGCTGGGGCCACAACCACCAGTTCCAGACGGTCTTCCTCTACCAGTACTTCGTCTTCGACGCGCTCGGGATGTTCTTCGTCGGGATGGCGTTGCTGAAGCTCGGCTTCTTCGCGGGCGCATGGCGCCGCGCGGGTTACCTCGCGGCGATCGCCGCCGGGCTCGCCGCGGCCTGGGCCTCCTGCGAGCTCGCGCGTGCCTGGGAGCGCGAGGGCTTCTCGTACGGCGCGCTCGAGATCCGCGCGTGGCACGACCTGAGCTATCCGTTCCTCCGGCTCGCCGGCGCGCTCGGCTGGGCCGCCGTGATCGTGTTGCTCGTGCGCGGCGGTGCGTTGAGCGTGCTGCGTGCCGCGCTCTCCGCCGTCGGCCGGATGGCCTTCAGCAACTACGTGCTCCAGACCATCCTCTGCACGAGCTTCTTCTTCGGTTGGGGTCTCGGGCGCTTCGCCGAGCTCTCGCGTGCGCAGACGATGTTGGTCTGGGCCGCGGTGACCCTCGTCCAGATCCTCGGCTCGCTCGTCTGGCTGCGCTCCTTCCGCTACGGTCCGCTCGAGTGGGTCTGGCGCTCGCTGACCTACGGCAGCCTCCAGCCCATGCGCCGCGGATCGCCGACATGACGGATGCCTTCCTCGCGATCCCCGCGACGCGGGCCGGCTTCGACGAGTTCGCGCGGTTGGTCGTCGAACTCGGCCACGGGGAGCCGCTGCCCGATCCCGACACCTGGACCACGCAGATCGCGCCGGACCTCGTGTTCCTCGCGTGCGAAGGCGCGTGCGTCGGCTACGTCTGGGTCCAGGTGATGGATGGCGTCGGCTACGTGCGACACGTCGTCGTCGATCCGGGTCGCCGAGGCCAGGGTCTCGGCCGCCGCCTGATGGCGATCGCCGCGGAGCGGCTGCTCGCGAACGGCTGCACGCGCTGGGAGCTCAACGTGAAGCCCGACAATGCGCCGGCGCTCGCGCTCTATCGCTCGCTCGGCATGGACTTCGAGTACCCGACCTGGGTCCTGCGCCTGCCGCCCGAGCAGGCGGGCGGACTGCCCGCAGAGGACCCAGCGCTGCGCGTCGACGAGTTGCCCGCCGAGAGGGATGCCGAACTGGCCGCGGCGTTCCGCGTGCCGCGCGGGGTGTTCGCCTTCCACCGCCGCAAGCCGCGCACGCGCGTGTTCACGGTGATGCGTCACGCACGCCCCTGCGGCCTGGCGCTCTTCGACCCGCGCATCGACGGCTGTTTCCCGTTCCGCGCAGCGGACCCGGCCGTGGCCCGTGCGGCGATCGAGGCGCTCGCTCCGCACCTCTCGTCCCCCGCTGCCGAGCTGCTGCTCGCCATCGAGCGCGACGGAGCGGTCGCGGAGGCCCTGCTCGCCCTGGGTGCGACGCTGCGCTTTCGCATCGAGCACCTCGCGGGCCCGCTCGTCGCACCCGCGTCGCGCTAGTTGCGCTTCGCGTAGACGTCGCCGAGCGCGGCCTGCTGTCCCGCGGCGAGTGCCGTCACCGGGAGATCGAAGGGCGCGAACGCCGCGTCGTCGGGACGGACCTCGAAGCGGTACTCCCCGGGCACGAGCGGTCCGATCGCGAGCCTGCCGTCCTCGTCCGGGCGGACGCTGCGCGAGCCGCCGTCGACGTGGATGACGACCGACGCCGCCAGGACCTTCGCCTCGGGATCGAGCAGGCGTGCGCTCAGGTGCGCCGAGGGCACGCAGTCGAAGGGCAGGCGCAGTTCGAGGTTCTCGCGATCGGCGGGGAGTTCCCCGAGCCAGTCACAGCGCACGCGGCGACGGCCGGCGACGGCCGCTTCGCCACTCGGTGGCGCAAGGCTGAGGGAGAAGCTGTCGTCGCCGATCCGCATGACCGTGAACGCGAAGTCCTCGCTCGGCTCGGGAGCGACCTCGAGTCGGTAACGCAGCTCGGGGTGTGTGCGCAGCTCGAAGCCGCCGTCGTCGCCGCTGCGCGCGTCGATCGGGCCTGCCTTGGGATCGCCGATCGGGATCGCCAGCACGCGCGCCCTGACCAGCGCCTGCCCGGAGGCGTCGAGGACCCTGCCGCTCAACCTGCCGAAGCGACCGAGCCGGACCTCCACCGACTGCTCGACGCCGAGCACACCGACGGCGGGCACGCGCGCGCCGCGGTGATCGTGCTCTTCGTCGACCTCGATGAGGAAGGGCCCGGGCGCCACGCACTCGAGTCGGAACACGCCGAGCGCGCCGCTGCGGACGTCGGTCGCGGGGAGTTCCTCGGCGCGCGCGCGGACGAGCACGCCTTCGCGCGGCTGACCGTCCGGACCGAGCACGGTGCCCGCGACGATCGCGCCGCGTTGCAGCGTGATCACGAGCGGTGTGCTCGCCGTCTCGCGCACCTCCGCCTCGCCGAGCCACGGCTGGTAGCCGGACGCGAGGACCAACACGGCCACCCGCCCGCGCGCAGGCGCCGGCACGCGGAATCCTCCGTCCGCATCGCTCTGCGCCTGCACGCGCCGCGAGTCGTCTTCGTCGGGGTCGCCGACGCGCACGCGTGCCTCCGCGATGGGGCGGCCTTCGACGTCGACGATCGTGCCGCTGATCTCCGCCGCGCGCTCGCCGAGCTGCAGCGTCAGCGCGGTCGCGTTCTCCGCGGCGAGGGCGACGCTCCGCGACGAGGTGTAGCCCGACGCGCGCGCGAAGAGCGCGGAGCCCGGCTCGAGCTCGTCGGTGCGGAAGCTGCCGTCGGCCGCGCTGCTCGCGACGGCGAACGCGGTGCGACCGCCGTCACGCACGACCCAGACCTCGGCGTCGGCGACCGGTGCGCCGTTCGCATCCTCGACGCGACCGTTCACCGCGAGCCCCACGTCGAGTTCCGCGTTGACGAGCACGTAGACGTCCTTCACGTCGACGACGGCGAGCGCGCTCCGCTCGGGCAGCGCGGAACTGAGCTTGCAATCCGGCACGGCGCGGAGCGAAGGGCCGCCGTGCACGATCACGTCGCCGGTCTCCGGATCGACCGTCTCGAGAACCGTCTGCAGACCGGAGAGGAGGAGCGGTCGCGCCGAGACCGCCTGCCAGCTCGTGCGCGGCGTCTGGAGATCGATCGTGAAGCGCTGCGGTTCGGCAAGGCCGAGGTAGGCGAACGATCCCGATCCGACCATCTGCGCGTCGACGAGGCGGATCGCCGCCTGGATCGCGCTCTGATCCGATCCGGTCGCGTCGCTCTCCGCATCCGCGCTCGGCTTCGGCCTCGGCTCGTGTGCGGCGCGATCGACGTAGACGCCGTAGCGACCCGGTGCGAGGTCGGCGAAGAGCGCCACGCCCTCGCGGTCGGTGAAGCGGCGGAGAGCGTGCAGATCGGGATGACGACCGTCGTGCGGCAGCACCGTGATGCCGATGCGCGGTGCCGGCTTGCCGTCGGGTCGGCTGACGACGACGCGGATGCCGCGCTCGCTCGGGTCCGCGCTGGGTTCGAGGGCGAGGCGTGTGGCGTCGGTCGGATCGCTCCGGGCTCCGACGAGCGCCGCGGCCTCGTGCGGCAGGGACGTCGATGCGAGGTGGGACTCCGTGCCGTCGCCCGGCGCGTCGCCACGCGCCGGCGGCGTTTCCTCACCCGAGCGGAGGAACGAGGCGGTGATCACGGCGCAGACCGCGAGCGCGGCGACCGAGGCGAGCACGAGCTTCTTCATGGTGATCACGGTGACGAGTGCGGCGGTCGAGGCGCAGGTCGACGGTGCCGCGACGCGCGAGAGCACCGCGCGCCCCACGGCGTCGAGACCACGCTCCGCGCTGACGCGCAGCGCGGGCCACGCGAGGGCCGGCGCCGCGAGCCCGCGCGGCAGCCGCTGACGGAGGCGGGAGAGTCCGCGGTGGAGGCGCACGCGGATGGTCCCCGGCGCTTCGCCGAGTGCGTGCGCGATCGCCGCGGGTTGGAGGCCGTGGAGAAGACGCAGCACGACGACGCTGCGGTACTCCGCGGGCAAAGCGTCGATCGCCTCGCGCAGCTCGCGGCGAACCTCACCGGCCGCCGCGGCGTCGAAGGGGTCGATCGCGTGCGGCTGGGGCAGGCGCGTCGGTTCCGGGCTGCGTCGCGCCTTCGCGCGCAGGGCCTTGCAGTGGAGCTGCAGGATGCCGGCGAGCCAGGGCTCGAGGGGGCGGGACGCGTCGTACTGCGCCGCCTTCTCCATCGCCGTCACGAAGGTCGACTGCAGGGCGTCCTCCGCCTGGGCCGGGTCGTCGCAGAGCTGCACCGCGAGGCGCAGCAGACCCGGCGCCGTCGCCTCGAAGACCGCGGCCAGCGCCTCGGCGTCGCCGCTGCGGCGGAAGCGCTCGAAGAGGCTGGCGGTCCGATCGGGGTTCGACGGCATCGGCCGCATTCTCACCGGGCGCTCGCGGCGTTACCGGAACCCGGCGATCCGGGAAGCAATCCGCAGTTCCACCTCGCCGCGCGGCGATGATCGGCCCGCACGATGAGCAGCCAAGAAGCCGAGTTCCTCGTCGCCTGCGAACTCCACGACCCGGTGCGGCTCCGCGCGGTCCTCGAAGGGGGCTTCGCGGCGGACGCGCGACTCGGGGGCAGGTCGGCGCTCGAGGCGCTCCTCGAGACGTACACCCGCTCGGAGCGTCTCCCCGACTGCGTGCGGCTCCTGCTCGCGCGCGGTGCGCGGTTCGCGGAGCCGGCGCTCCAGCACGTGCTGCTCGACGATGCGGAGGGCCTGCGCGCGAGCCTGGGCGCGGACTCGGTGCGACGGCTGCGGGTCGAACTCCCCTCGGCATTCACGCCGCTGCGCGGCGCGAGCCTGCTGCACGTCGCGGCGGAGTACGGCCACGCGGCAGCCGCCCGAGCCTTGCTCGAACTCGGCGCCGATCCCGATGCACGTGCCGGTCTCGACGCGCACGGGCTCGGCGGACAGACGCCGCTCTTCCACGTCGTGAACTCCCACGCGAACCGTTCGCTGCCGGTGCTCCGCCTGCTCCTCGCTGCCGGAGCGCGGGTCGACCTGCGCGTCGACGGCCTCACCTGGGGCGAGGGCCAGGACTGGGAGACGACGCTCTTCGACCTCTCGCCGCTGAGCTATGCACAGTTCGGGCTCCTGCCGCAGATGCACCGCGACGAGCGTGGCGTCGACGAGGTCGTGCGCCTGCTGCTCGCCGCGGGCGGGCGCAGCGTGCCCCCGCTGCGCAACGTGCCGAATCGCTATCTGCGTCCGCGCGCGTGAACGCGCGTCAATTCGCGGGCGGGAGCAGCACGCCGTCGACGACGTGCACGACGCCGTTCGAGGCACGCACGGAGGCGACGATGTTCGCGTCGTTGATGCGGACCTTGCCGTCGGCGACGTGCACCGTGACCTTCTTGCCGTTGGCCATGCCGATGGTCATCCCGTCCTTGAAGGCCTCGGGCTCCCACACGGAGGTCGTCGCGTGGTACTTCAGGATCTCCTTCAGGTCGGCCTGTTTCTCCGGCGCGAGCAGTCCGCTGACGGTGCCGGCCGGGAGCTTGTCGAAGGCCGCGTTGGTCGGCGCGAAGACCGTGAGCGGGCCCGGGTTCGCGATCGAGGTCACATAGTCGGCGGCCTTCAGCGCCGTGACGAGCGTCGAGTGGTCGGGGGAGGCGACCGCGATGCTCACGATGTTGTTGGGGTCCAGCGGGGGGATTTCGGCCTTCTTCGCGGCCGGCGCCGCGGCGCCGGCACCGGCCCCCGGGCCGCCCGCAGGGCTGCTCTCCTCCTTGCAGGACGCGACCAGGGCGAGGGACAGGACGAACAGGGCGAGGCGCGAGTTCATGGCGGACTCATGAGACTGATGGGTCTGGTGAGTCGGAACATCGCGGGGCGGAGCTTGTTTCAGGCGGATGCGTCCGCGCTCGCCGCCACCGCTCCCCTGGCCTGGCCCCGCCGGCACACGAACCCGGGGCAGGGCCCGAGATCGGGGGCCGGTCAACGGCCGAAGAGGCGCGCGATCAGCCGGACGAGTCCGAGCAGCGCGCTGAGCGCCAGCACGATGAGCAGGATGCGCTGGAAGGTCGGGAGCTGCTCCCAGACGCCCTTCGCGATCCCGGTCGCGATCTCCAGCCGGCCCCGCGGGTCGCTCGGTGCGACGTCGGCGTAGCGCTGGCCCGTCTGGAACGAGAGGCGCGAGACGACGAGCTCGGAGGCCGCGGCGAGCTCGGCGAGCTGGTCCTTCGTGCCCGTCGCCTTGAACACGAAGACGCCGTTGCGCCCGAACGCGCGCGACTCGTAGGCGATCAGCTCGTCCTGCCCGATGCGGTAGCGCTTCGCCCAGGTCGCGGTGCTCTTCGCGGCGTCGCTGCGCGGTGGGGCCGCCATGCCGAGGATCTCGACCGGTGCTTCGCCGCGCGTGCGCCGCTCCGCGTTGCCCGCCTCGACCTGGCCGCGCCAGGCCGCGAGGAGGGCTTCGGCGTCGAGGTTCTGCCACTCCGCCGCGTCGACGTAGCCGATCGGCTGCCAATGCACCGTCACTCCGAAGCGGCCCTCGGCCTGCGGGTCGAAGCCGTCCTTGACGAGCATGCCTTGCACCGTCGCGTCGGGAGCGTTGCCCCAGATCCCCTCGCGGATGCGCGCGGTCGCCGCGATGTCGAGGAACTTCATCCCCGGCGGCACCTGGAGCGTCGCGATCCCGCCGGCGAGGAGCACGAGCGGCTGGCCCACGCCGAGGCCGGGCGGGAGACCCAGCTTCTTCGGCGGGGGATCCTGGCCCAGAAGGGTCGCGGCGAGCACGAGCACGGCCGCGACGGCGCAGCGGATGGATCGGTGCATGGAGTGCTCAGCTCGCGAGCAGCCGCACGAGCCAGGGCTCGATCGCGTCGGCCCAGCGCTGGTAGCCCTCCGCCGAGAGGTGCAGTGCGTCGGGCATGATCTCCTTGCTGATCGAGCCGTCGTCCTCGACGAAGGCCGCGCCGATGTCGGCGAAGAAGACCTGCTCGCCGTCGTTCAGACGGGAGAGCGCCTGATTGACCTGCAGGAGGTTCCCGCGCATCTCGTTGAAGCGGTCGCCGCGCGGGAAGATGCCGAGCAGCAGGATCTTCGTGCCGGGCAGGCGCTCGCGGAGGCGCTGCACGACGGCGCGCACGCCTTCGAGGACCTGCTCGGGGCTGTTCGTCCCGTGGCCGAAGTTGTTCGTCCCGATCATCACGACGGCCGCCTTCGGCGCGATGCCCTCGAGGTTGCCGTTCTCGAAGCGCCAGAGGACGTGCTCCGTGCGGTCGCCGCTGATGCCGAGGTTCACCGCGTGGCGCGGCGCCATGCGCTCCTTCCAGATGCCTTTGCCGGCACCCTCCCAGCCCTGGGTGATCGAGTCGCCGATGAAGATCAGCTCGCAATCGCCGCGGCGTGCGGCGACGTCGGCATTGATCTTGTCGTGCCGCTCCTTCCACGCGCCCTCGCGGGGCACGGGGACGATCGCCGTATTGACAGCGGGTGCCGCCGGCTCCTGCGGTTTGGCGGTCTCCTGGGCGGCGAGCGGGAGGAGGACGAGGGCGAACGAGAATGCGAGTGGCACGCGCCGGATCATGGTGGCGCGAGCGTAGCCGCCGGGGCGCGCCGGTTCGAATCGCGCAGAGGTCGAGGGACGATCTGTCTCTCGACCTCTGCGTGGCCGCGGATGCGGCCACGAGCAGGCATCCGAGGGCCCGTACGGCGGATCCTCTCGGGCCCTCAGAAATCGGCGGACATGCGGATCGTGAACGCGTGCGCGCCCTCCTCGCCGTCGCGCACGAGGTCGAAGCCGTACGCATAGCCCATCTGCAGGCGGGTCTGGCCGAGGAACCCCGAGGTCAGCAGCAGATGCGCCGCGCTCAGCGTGTCGTCGCTGCGGCGGATGACGCCATTGCGGAAGCGATCGCGGTCGAGCCAGGCGACCGTCGCTCCGGTCTCCAGGTAGGCGAAGAAGCTCAGCTCGAGCCGATAGCTCGCCGAGGCGATCGCGTAGTGCTCGGGGAAGAACTCGTCGAGCCCGGCGCCGGGCAGCACGGGCCGGGCCAGCGAACCGGTCTCCTCGCCGCGCGTGTCGGGGAAGCCGCCGACGCGCATCGCGGAGAAGCGGTCGGTGCCGTCGCTCAGTCCGCCGTGGAAGGTCAGGACGAGCCGATGGTGCTCGCTCTCCAGGAAGGGCACGTCGGTGGCGAGCACGCTGTAGCCGCTCAGGATCAGGTGGTCGTCGACGTCACCCTCCGCGACACTGCCGCTGCCCGACGGGTCGCCGTAGCCCGACGCCGACGTGCGCGTCCCCCAGATCGCGTCGAGCCCGGCGGCCACACCGGCGTGCGCCCGCTCCACGAGGTTGCGCTCCAAGGCGTCGTAGCGCGTGGTCCAACGCAGCCGGACCTCGAAGGTGTCGTCGGGCAGGACGAAGCCCGCGCTCGTGTCCTCGCCGCGGTCGAACCAGAACCAGCCCGGTTCGACGAGCACATCGCTCGAGAAGAGGTTGTCCGCGTTGCCGGGATCGACGGCCTCGCGGTGGCCGACGCCCAGCCCGATCCGCGCATAGCCGAAACCCAGCTCCTCACCGTCGAGCCGCACGCCGTCGACGTACTCCGCGCTGTCCCAGAGCGGCGTCGAGGTGTTGAGCGAGCCGATCAGTTCGAAGGGCCGCGCACCATCGGGGTGGAAGGCGTAGACCAGGTCGTTCTGGAACCCGCCGACGAGCGCGCGCAGGTAATGCGAATCGTCGCTCGGGCGCTGCCAGAAATAGAGCCAGCCGTAGGGGAGGAACTCGCCGTCGCTGAGCTCGGGTGTGGCGATCAGCCCGAGGTCCCAGGCGCTCACGCGCGCGCGATCGCGCGGCTGCACGTCGAAGGGTTCGCCGAAGAGCGTCGTGCGGAAGCCTTCGCCGGCGCGCGGTGTGCGGCCCGGGGAGAGCTCCTGGGCGCGAAGGCTGAGACCGGACAGCGCGCTGAGCGCGGCGAGAGCGACGAGCGGGCGGCGGCTGGGCATCACGGCGGCGCGAGACGATAGCGCCCCTCGGGCGGAGCGCCCTCAGGTCCCCGAGATCATCCAGGTCACGCAATCGCTGACGTAGTGATCGAGCGGACCGCCGCCGACCATCCAGCCGGACCAACGCGTCGAGAGGATCAGCCCGCAGAGCGCGGGGAAGTTGGGCAGCGGCATGGGGAAGCTCGCCGCACCCGTGCACGGCAGGCCGGGCGGCACGAAGGTCATCGAGGCCCAGAGCGGAAGCGTGGGCATCAAGGAGCAGAGCCCGTGGTTCGCGACCGCGCAGTTGCTCCCGATGTCGAGGAACGCGAGCGCGATCGAGTTCGTCGGGCAGTTGCTCAACTCGAGGGCGAAGCCGAGGTTGCCGATCGCGGGATCGCCGCGGAGCAGATGCCGCATCGCGAGGCAGGCGGGTGAGCTGCCGCTGAAGCAGGGCGATCCGCTGCTCGTCTCCGTCGACGGGAGGACGCAGAGACCGGTGAGCTGTTGGCCAGGGACGCCCGAGCAGCAATTCAGGGGGAGGAAACCGCCGCAGGGGTGGAGGTACTGCATCACCGTCACCTGCGATGGGTCGGAGACGACCAACGACTGCCGGCAGGGGTCGTAGCCCAGCCCGGTGATGAACGGCACGTTGAATCCCGAGCAGTCGACGACCTGCGTGGGGAAGCAGACCGGGACGCACGGCGCCGCTTGCAGTGCGATGTTGACCTCGGACACCGGGCCGGGGCCGTTCCACGGCGACGAGCCGATGAAGATGAGCTGGTTGGCGTCGTCGGTCGCGAGGCCCGTCACCATGTGGTTCGAGGGCAGCGTGAGCGTGCACGACGACTGCAGAGTGAGCGAGCACCCGACGGCTCCATAGGTGTGGATGACGTTGTTCGAATGGCTGATGAAGCGCCGCTGGGTCTCCTCGTTGCACGCCAGGCCCGTGACGACGACGCCGAGCGGCAGGTTCGGCGCAGGGAACGCCGCGCAGACCGTCGTGCAACCGCTGCGCACGTCGACCTTCATGAGGTTGAGACCGTCGCTGATCCATGTCGCGCGATCGCGCGGGTCGTGCGCGACGCCGCCCGCGTACGGTGCCGCGACCGGGGGCAATGCCGGCGGACAGATCGACACCGTGCAGAGGTTCGGGTCGATGCGCGCGAGCAGCGGCACCGCATCGGTCAGCGCCAGGATCTCGAACGTCGACTGTGCGGCGAGCGCGGCGGGGACTGCAAGGGTCGCGAGGACGCGGAGTGTCGGGAGCATGTTGTGTTCCGGGGCGTGAGGACTGCGACTCGGCTGGCTTCGACAGCTCATGGCCCCCTCGGGCGCGCGCTGGACACGAGAAGCGGATCCATCCTCCCGCTTTCACCTCTCCTGACGAGATGCCGGACGGGTCGGTGAGTGCCGATGAGCCGGCCTCGCGCCGGGTCGCCGCCCGCGAGACGCCTCATGAGCGCTGAACGGGTCGGGCGCGTCGCGGTGCCGGACTGGGCAGCTCCCAGGCGCGCGCCGCAGCTCCTCGCGTTACCGGTCGGTGTGGCGCTTGGGGTCGCAGCAATCGTGCTTCAGCCGCGGCTCGCCCTCGCGCGCACGTGGGGTGAGCGCGCTCGATCGAACCCGCACGGTGTGCTCGTCGTCTTGGCACTCGCCGCTCCGATCGGCCCTGCGGTCGCGCTGTCCGGTGTCGTGGACGAGCGCCTTGCCATCGTGCGCGCCTGGGTGCTCGCGGCGACATTCCTTGCGCCGATGGGCCTTGCGTTCTACGAGCGCCTCGTCGCATACGGACGCGATCGCATGCGGCATGACGCAGAGCTGCGCGATGCGGGGACTGTCGCGCGCGTGACGCAGGACTGACCAACGTGGCGCCTGCATGCCACGCCCCCTCGCGTCGTTCCTCCCTCGCGCTCCACTCTTCTGCACAATCCTCCTCGGTGCAACCCTCGTCGGCGCTGCGCACGCGCAGGTCGACGCCACCTTCAGCCATTTCGGCGCGGGTTGTCCGGGCACAGGCACCGGCCTCGGTGACAACCACGTGCTGCCCGCAAACATGGCCACGCGCTTCGGCGCCGGCAATGCGATTCCGTTCTCGTGGTCGCCCGTGCGCTTCCAGCAGGTCTTCGACGGTGCCGATCTGCCGACCGTGATGACCATGGCCGGATTGAGCCTGCGCCAGGCGCCGTCCGCGCCGATCTCGCACGGCTACATCGTCGATCTCGAGATCGCGGTCGGCCGCACGACGAAGACGGCGGCGACGATGAGCACGACCTTCGCAAGCAACTTCGACAGCGGCACGCCGATCGTCGTGGTTCCGCGTGCGCAGATCGTGGTGCCGGACTCGGCGCCGGGCCGCCATTTCCTCGTGCAGGTCACCATCCACGGCAACAGCTACGGCAACTCCGCTATCGGCTATCCCTGGGACTCGGCCTCGTCGCCATCGACGGCGAGGCTCTACGGGTCACCGGCGACTGCGACGAGCGGCACCCTCGAGCGCAACCTCGGCGTGGTCATGGGCCTGCGTGCCCTCACCCACACCGCCGTTCCGAACCTCTACAGCGACAACACCCCGCAGATCGGCGACAGCTTCCGCGTGCGCGTGAAGCAGGCGCGCGCATCGTCGCCGGCGATGATGCTGCTCGGCTTCTCGACGAGCTCCTGGGGAAGCCAGTCCCTGCCGCTCGAGCTCGGCTTCCTCGGCGCGCCCGGCTGCAGTCTGCTGACCGCGATCGATGCCGCGCAGAGCTTCTCGATCAACACGGGCGCGACCGGCAACGTCGTGTATTCGGTGCCGAACGACTTCTACCTGCTCGGCCTGCACTTCTACCAACAGGCGCTGATCCTCGACTCCGGCGCGAATGCGTTCGGCGTCGCGCTGAGCAATGGCGGGAACGCGGGTATCGGCAATCAGTGAGGGGCGCGGCGCCTCCATGCGCACGCACGACGCGGTCCTGCCTGGTCAAGCCCGGTCGAAGCGGATCGCGAGGATCGCGTCGAAGAGCTCCTCGAGCGGACGGCCGTCGAAGCGCGCGAGCGCGCGATCGAGGGGGTCGCGCATCTCGGCGAGCAGCTCGCTGGCGCGTGGGAGGGGCAGAGCCATGGGGCCCTCGTAGCGCGGCACGCCGGCCAGCGCGCGGGCCTCGGCGAGGGTGAAGGCCAGGTCCTGCCGTTCCACCTTCGGCCAGAACATGAGTTCGACTCCGGGGCGATAGCCGAGCACCAGGTCGCGCGGATCGACAACCCGTTCGTCCTGGATCGAAACGACGCAGCGCGTGCCCATCGCCGCGAGGACCCGCCAGCCGTCGCGCGCGGGGTCGAGGATCGGGAGTCCCGCATCGATCGCCAGTTCCACGAGGGGCGCAAGTGTGTCGGACATGGTTCTCCTCGTCAGTCGAGACTGCGACGACGTGGACCCTCGACGTCCAACGACCTGGGTGCACCCGTGCGCTGGATGAGCGCCTCGAGCACGGTCCGAAGCGCCGCTCGGACCTCGGCGGAGCCGTGGTTGACCAGGTAGTCCGTCAGACGAAGCATGTGTAGGGCCTCGTCGCTGTACTTGGCCTTGCTCCGCACACGTGGGGTCTTTTCGCGGCTGCGGATCAGTCGGCCGATGCACTCGCCGGTCTCGGAGACCGGACAGATGTGTGGCGCCGCAAGCGGCTCGTTCGGCGCCGCGAACAGATCGGCGACGGGGACCTCGAGGGCCGTGGCGAGGCGTTGGAGCATCTTCGCCGTCGGCTGGATCCAGCCGTTCTCGATCCGGGAGACGTAGCTGGTCGCGAGCCTGGCGCGCTCGCCGAGCTCCGCCTGCGTGAGGCCCTTGGCCGCGCGGATCCGCACGAGCGCATCGCCGACGTTCATGCCCGCGTTCTCCGTCCCCTGGTGAAGGGCTTGCTCTTCATGTGTCTCATGGACATGGTAGTGTGTTGAGGTTTCTGACAACGCCTCGCCCGGGGCGGGTCCAGGCTCTGACCACACATGAACGCGAACGAGTGCGCGCAACGGTCCCCGATCGTAGGCGGGCGCCACCCTTCGATGCGACTCGAGCTCCGCGTCGGGCCTCGTCCGAGATCCTCGCATTCAAGCCTTGCCTGCTCGAACCCGCGCGACACGGGGGAACGGCGGCGATGACGCCACCGGCGCTCGCCGCCCGATCTGCACCGCGCTCGGACCCCCAGCGCTACTCGCGCTGGCGGGCGACCGTCCTCATTGGGGTTCACGTGCTCATCGGTCTCCACATCGCCCATTGGATGATCGCCGGCCGGAGCCTTGCGCCGCTCGAGCTCAACGAGCTGATGTACACGCTCGAGGCCGGCATCGTCACCGCCGGCTTCCTGCTGATGGCGGCCGTGGCGCTGTCGGTGGCGGTCTTCGGGCGCTTCTTCTGCAGTTGGGCCTGCCACATGCTCGCGCTGCAGGACCTCGCGGCCTGGCTCCTCGCGCGCGTGGGGATCAGCGCGAAGCCCGTGCGCTCGCGCGTGCTGCGCGTCGCGCCCTTCGTGGCCCTGTTCTACATGTTCGTGTGGCCACAGCTCGCGCGCCTCGCGCGCGGCGAGCCCCTGCCCCGCCTGCGCGTCGCGTCGTCGAGCGAGCCCTGGTCCTCGTTCGTGACCGAGGACTTCTGGCGCAATCTCCCCGGGCCGTGGATCGCGGGCCTCACCTTCGCGATCTGCGGCTTCGCGATCGTCTACCTGCTCGGCTCGCGGGCGTTCTGCGCGAATGCCTGCCCCTATGGTGCGGCATTCGGGCTGCTCGACCGCATCGCGCCGGGTCGCATCGTGGCCAAGGGCGACTGCACGAATTGCGGCATGTGCACGGCTGTGTGTCAGTCGGGCGTGCGCGTCCACGAGGAGGTCCAGCGCTTCGGCAAGGTCGTCGACGCGAACTGCCTGAAGGACATGGACTGCGTTGCGGTCTGTCCCGAGCAGGCCCTGGGCTTCGGCTTTCGCGTGCCCGCGATCTTCGTGCGCAAGGAGCGCGGTGCAGAGGATCGAAGTCCATCGCGCGCGTCGCTGGCCGAGGATCTCCTCGCGGGGACGGTGGCGATCGCGACCCTGCTCGCCTTCCGCGGGCTCTATGACGCGGTGCCGTTCCTCATGTCGCTCGGCCTGGGCGTTACGTTCGCGTGGCTTGCGGTCCTGACCCGACGGCTGATGACTCGCGACCACATGGTGTTCCGTGGTCTCACGTTGCGACGGGGCGGCCACATCGCGCCGGCGGGTCGAGTTCTCGGCGGATTGGCCGCCGCTGCCGGACTGCTCACGCTCCACTCCGGCTTCGTGCGCTACCACGAGTACCGCGGCGACCTCGCCTACCAGGACACGCGCATCGCGGTGCAGCGGCGCGATGCGGCCGCCGTCCGCCAGCACGTTCAAGACGCGATTGCACATCTCGAGACCTGCGCCAGTTACGGCCTGCTCGTGCCGATCGAGGTCGATCGCCGGCTCGCCGATGTCCACGCGTATGGGCCGAGTCCGGAGCGGACCCTGATCCACCTCGGTCGGGTCCTCGACGCCGACCCGGCGGCCCACGAGGCGCGTCTCCGTCGCTGCTTCCGCCTCATCCACGACGGACGCCTCGACGAAGCCGAGCGCGACCTTGCCCTCGTCGACACGGCGGCGGCCGCGCCGCCGGGAAGGGCCAAAGAGGATGGGCTCCTCGCGCATTGCGTCCTCGCCCACGAACGGCTGGCCGCTGCCCACGCCGCATCGGGACAGGACGGGCGAGCGCTCGAGCACCGCCGGCGCATCGAGTCCCTGCGCGCTGCGCGCTCGCAATGACCGGATCCGAGAGCAACCACCACGACCGAGTTCCATGACCCACCCTCCCATGACTCACCTCTCGATGCTCCTTGCCGGAGCGGCCCTGACCGCCGCTGCCCATGCCCAGGTCGCCGGCCAGGTCAAGGACCAGGCAGGCCAGCCGGTGGCGGGTGCGATCGTCACGCTCCAGGCCAGCTCGGAGCGCACGGTGACCGCGAACGACGGCACCTTCTTCCTGCTCAGCGTCCCCCCCGGATTCGCCGAGATCGTGGCCGCGAAGAAGGGCTTCTACAACGAAGGCCAGCTCGTGACCGCGCCGGCCGCGGGTGTGAACTTCACGCTCGAGGCGGTGGTGGTCGCCAACGACCCGAACTACTGGATCATCGATCCCATGTCCTGTGGCGGCTGTCACCCCGATCAATATGCCGAGTGGCAGGGCTCGCCGATGGCGAAAGCCGGCTCGAACACCTGGGTCTACGACGTGTACGACGGCACGGGATCTCCCGGCGGCCAGAACGGCTTCGTGTACGTCCGCGACTCGGTCCACGCCGCTGCCAATCCGGCCTCGGAGTGCGCGTCGTGCCACCAGCCGGAAGTCTGGATCAAGCGGCCTTATTCCGCACTCGACCCGGTGGGAAATCCGTCGCTCGGCGCCGTGCACGGCATCTCGTGCGAGACCTGCCACAAGATCGCCGACGTCGACGAGACCAGGACCAACTTCCCCGGGATCTGGCCCGGTGTCGTGATCCACAACCGCCCGTCCCAGCCCCTGACCCAGCACCAGGTGCAATACGGCAAGCTCGGCGACAGCTCCGTGAACTTCACGGGCCTCATGCGACCGTCGTATCAGCCGCAGCTCGGAGCGGCGGTCTGTGCCGCATGCCACCAGGACAAGAACGACCCCGATGGCGACAACGACTTCGAGGAGGCGAACGGGGCGATCTCCGAGCCCACCTACCTGGAGTGGCTCGCGAGCCCGTATGGCGATCCGAACTCGGGCAGCTACAAGGACTGCGTCGCGTGCCACATGCCATCGAATGGCGCGACGGAGGCCTGCGTCGTGAATGCACCGACGCGGCCGGTTGGCCAGATCCGATCGCATCGCGTCGAGGGCACGACCGCGGCGTTCCTCGAGAACGCCGTCGACCTCGCGATGGTGGTGACGCCCGCGGGCGATCGCCTGCGCGTCGACCTGAGCGTCCGCAACGATCAGACCGGGCACCACGTGCCCACGGGCGTCACGATCCGCAACATGATCCTGTTGGTGGAGGCGTGGACGGTCGACGACGCCCAGCGCCTCGTGCAGCTCAGCGGGCCGACGATCCACGCGCTCGCGGGAGTCGGTGATCCCAGGCAAGGTTATTACGCGGGCCTGCCCGGCCGCCTCTACGCAAAGGTCAACCACGACGCCAACAACGTCGGGCCGGTCTTCTATACCGATGCCACCGGCATCGCCTGGGACAACCGCATCCCCGCGCTCGCCACGGACACGGCGAGCATCGAGTTCGCGATGCCGTCCAATCCTGCGACCCTGCGCGTGCGGGCGCGCCTGATCTACCGTCGCTCGTTCCGCGCGTTGACGGACGCCAAGGGCTGGACGACCGACGGCCACGGGCAGCCGCTCGAGGACGTGCTGGCGCCGTACTTCGGCCACCTGATGGAGGAGGCGCAATGGCAGGGTGCGGGCGCGGGGGCCACGGGCAGCTACGGAGCGTCGTGCCGCGGTCTGGTCGCGAGTGCGGTGGGGGATCCGGCACTCGGCGTGCCCGGCTTCGGGCTCGAACTGAGCGGTGCGAATGCGAACGCACCCGCGATCCTCCTCCTCGGCTTCGATGCGCAGAGCTGGGCGGGCTATCCGCTGCCGCTCGACCTCGGACCCGCCGGTGCCCCGGGTTGCTGGCTGTTGGCTTCGATCGACGTGACCGAGACCGCCGCGTGCAATGCGAACGGCCAGGCACGCCAGGACCTGACCGTGCCCTCCGGTGCCCCGCTCGGTGTCGAGCTCTTCGCGCAATGGGCGGTGGCCGACCCGAGCCTGTCGCTCGGGATCGCGCTCTCGAACGGGGTGCGCTTCACGACCCAGCGCTGAGCTCGTCGTCCCGCCGCGTGCGGGCAGCCGGGGCCCGCACCGAGTCGCGCGGCGATGCTCATGCCGAGGGGCCTGGATCGGCGAGGCGTGATCGTCCGGCGGAATCCGGCATCATGCCCGCATGAGCGAACGCCCCTACGTGCTCGGCACCGGCGAAGACGAACTCGCGCGCCTCGGACTGCAACACCGCCTCTGGTCCGATGCGGCGCACGCGGCCTGGCTCGCCGCGGGCCTCGCGCCGGGCCAGCGCGTGCTCGACGTCGGCTGCGGCCCCGGTTACGCCGCCTTCGACCTCGCGCAGATCGTCGGCCGCGCCGGAGCGGTCCTTGCGGTCGATGAATCACCGGGCTTCGTCGCGCACGCCAACGAGCAGGCGGCGCGTCGCGGGCTCCCGCAACTGCGTGCGCTGGTCGCCGACGCGCACGCGCTCGGCCGCGCGCTCGCCGCCGAGGCACCCTTCGATCTGGCCTATGCCCGCTGGGTGCTCTGCTTCGTGCGCGATCCCGAAGCCGTGCTCCGCGGCGTGGTCGAGCGCCTGCGGCCCAAGGGGCGCATCGTGATCCACGACTACTTCAACTACGGCTCGATGACGATGGCCCCGCGCCGCCGCTCGCACGACCTGGCGGTCGCCGCGACCATGCAGAGCTGGCGCGCGCAGGGCGGGGATCCGGACGTCATGGCTCGCGTCCCCGCGATGCTGGTCGCCGCCGGCTGCCGCATCGAGCGGCTCCTCGTGCACCAGCGGATCGCGCGCGGCAGCGAGGCGATGTTCGCCTGGCCGGACACCTGGTGGCGCACCTTCGCGCCGAAGCTCGTCGACCGGGGCCTGCTCGCCGCGGCCGACTGCGCGCAGTTGCTCACCGACCTCGACGCGATCCGCCACAGCCCCGCGGACTTCGTCTCCTGTCCACCGGTGTACGAGCTGATCGCGGTGCGCTGCTGAGGTTGCAATCCTCGGCGAGCCCGCCCCGAGAGGTGCCATCATGACTGGGACGTGGAAGCAGAAGGGGTCCTTCGCCATCGTCGCGTGCGCTCTCGTCATCGCCGGGATCGTGGCATTCCGGAGCTCCATGCCGCCCCGCACAGCCGTTGCCGGGCCTGCATTGCCCCCGGGCGCGCTGCCGCAGACCGAACTGTCGTCTCCGCCGCAGCCCGAGCGAACCCTCGTCGCCGTCCCGGAACTCCGCGTGCCGAGGGTGGACGACCAGGTCGATGCGGAGCTCGCACCAGGAGCTCCGATCACGCTGAACGAGCAGCAGGCGAAGATCGTGACGGCGAGTGTTCTCGAGAATCTCGAGTCGGCGATCCCCGAGCTCCGCAAGTACCTCGCTTCCCCACGGAGCGTGACGGGCCTGGGTGAACTCCTCGCGGAGCACCAGCGACGGGTCGATCTGCGGAAGTACGAGGTCTTCGTGGAGAAGGCGCGGCGGGGCGAGCTGCGCTTCGTGCGGAGCGGTCGGGGAGTTCCCCCCGGCATGTCCGGAAAGCTCTACCTGGTGACGAGTTCCTTCAGCTTCGAGGGGACTGGCAATTTCGATTCGGTCCTTGAGGTGGGACCTGGCGAGGACCAGGAGCTCGATGCGATCGTGCGCGCGGCGGCGGATCTGGCCCTCGCGCATGCCGAGGAACTCGCCGGGGCCTTCAACAATCTCCCCCTGGAGGAGCGCGAACGCCGGACGCGACGGATTCTCGAGCTCCGCGCCGCGACGAGGAACGCGGCGGTCGCCGCCGAGCTCAGCGAACTCGGCGAGCACGAATACCTCGAGCTGGTGCCGGAGCGACTCGCGATGGAGGTGCGCGCGTATGTTCGGGATTGGACCTGGGGTGGGCGCCGCTGACGGTGACTCGTCAATCAACGCACGGTCATGTCGATCGGGCGCGTGAAGGCCGGCGTGCCGTTGTCGAAGACCAGGCCCTGGAAGGTGAGCACGAGGCCCGAGGCGGCGGCGGGGATGTTGAGGCTCACCGCATTGAGGCTGCCGCTGGCGGTGCAGGTCCGCGAACCGGGATTGAGCGTCGCGGTGGTGAGCGTCGCGAGCAGGCTCGCGGGGTCGATCATCAGGCCGTTGTGCACGCCCGGGACGACGAGGCCGGGGCAGGGCATCCAGACGGGGCCGAGGCCGATCGCGACGGCCGCCGGCAGGCTGGCATCGCCGAAGAGGCGCACGTCGAAGGTCTGGCCCGTGCTGCCGATGACGCGGCCGGTGTTGCCGGCGTTGTTGCAGTCGAAGCCGCAGAGCACCGAGAGGCTCGGCGAGATCACGTTGGCCAGCGAGATGCCGACGGCCTGCTGTGAGGAGAGCCGCGCGGAGGCGACGGCGAGAACGAGGACGAGGACGACACGGGAGACGAGCGACATGGGAGCCTCCGAGGGGATGCGCGAGAACGCGCGAGCGCCGACAGGGTAGCGCGCTCGGCGCTTCGGGCGGAGAGGGGGCGCTTCAGCGGCCGGACAGGAAGCAGGCGTCGAAGAGCATCTTCATCGTCCCCGTCGGCTGGCCGCGGTAGACGACGTCGGCGGAGAAGAGCACGAAGCGGCCCTTGCCACGCGGGATCTCCGCCACCGCGGCCTTGCCGAGCAGCATGGCACCGCCGCGCACCCAGCCGCTGGCGAGGAGCGGCTTGTCGCGGGACCAGACGGCGCCGACCCGTGCTCCCTCGCGGGGCGTGAGGACGGCGCTCGAGCGGAACATCGCGGCCTGTCGCGAGGACAGCCCGAAGGCGAGCGGATCGTCGACGTCGACGTCGAGCCAGAGCAGCGAGCCCGGGACGAAGAACTCGTTGTTGTTCGCCGGGCGCGGGCCCTTCTCGCCCTCGACCTTCAGGCCGACCTCGACGGGCAGTTCGAAGAGGCCGACCGCGGGTTCCACCGCGGCGCCGAGCGCGATCAGGGTGCCGCCCTGATCGACGAACTCCGCGAGGGCGGAGACGCCCTTCTCGCGGGTGATGCGCGTATTGCGCGCCGTCAACGTGGACCAGTCCTCGAACGGCGGCAGCGCCGTGCGCAGGGCCTCGAGCTGCTCGGCCGTCGTGATCCGTCCGCCGCGTTCGAGCGCGGCGTCGCGCCGCCCGCGGGCATTGGCCGCCGGCAGCCCCGTGCAGAACACGAGCACGTCGAAGTCCGCCCGCAATCCGCCGTCCTCGATGCGCGCGCCGAAGACGCGCGCAGGCGTGAAGCCGAATTCGCGCAGCGTCCACTCGGTCCAGCCGGTCGCCATCTCCCCGCCGAAGGGATCGAAGAGGCCGATGCGCGGCGCGCGGAGGGGGACCATCGCCACGGCCGGGAGCCGCTCGATGGCCGCGGCGTTGCCGCCGTGCGCGGCGAGTGCGGCGGTCAGGACCCGCGCGCTCGTCTCGCTCGCGGGGACGTACACGGTGCCCGCGGGCCAGGCCCGGCCGAGCGCCTCGAAGCGCTTCTCGAAGCGGCGCACGTCGAGACGCGCGCCGAGCAGATCGTTGAGGATCGGCCAGAGGCTCACGTCGCGTGCATCGAGCAGCCAGCCGTTTGCCGTCGTGGGGAGGGGCGTGGACGGGAATGGCACCTCGATGGCGTCGACGCGCTCGCGCGGGAGTTCGCAGGGCTCGAAGAGCCGGATGACGCGGACGTCCATCTGCATCGCGAGCGTCCAACCCGCGCTGTCGTAGGGGCGGATCGGTTCGCCGCTGCTGCCGATGTCGTCGGGGTGCCATTGCGGCTCGAGCAGGTCGCGCAGATGGGCGCGGAACGGTTGTGCGGCATCGACGACGAAGCTCCCGGCGGGGACGCGCAGACCGTCGGGGAGCGTGGCCGCGGCGCCGAGGCGATCGACCTTCACCGCCCCGCGCCGCAGCACGCGCACGAGGCGGACGGCGGACGTGAAGTCGGGCTGGTCGGCGGGGATCACGTAGCTGCGCGCGTCGCGCAGCGCCTTGTCGGTGAAGAGCGTGTCCTCGACCGCCTCGTCCGCCCCGACTGCCGTGGGCTCGGGCGGCGCGAGGTCGCCCTCGGCGCCGCCGGCCGCCGGTGCCGGCGACGGGGCCGCCGGTTGCCGCTCCTTCTCGCGCGCGATCAGGCGTGGCGTCGGTGTCCAGTGATCGCGCGAGCCCATCTCGATGGCATGGCGCGCCATGCGCCACTGGTCGAGCAGCAGCTCCTCGCGATAGCGCGAGGCGTGGTCGAGGATCGCGAAGTTGGCGGTCTGCAGGTACTCGATGGTCTGGCGCGCGCGCCAGACCGTCGTCCCGATCGGGTCGGGGTAGTCCACGGACGGCAGGCGGCGATCGATCGAAGGCCTCAGCGGGGTGGGATCGGGTGATCCGAAGACCTCGGTCAGGATGCCGATCATGTTGTGGAAGTAGGCCGTCGTGCGCAGGCCGCCGTTCCACCAGGTCGAATACAGCGCGCCGCTCTTGCTGATGACTCCCGCCTTGCGTTCCGCGGCGAAGCGCCGGTTCATCTGCGCGGAGATCAGGTCGATGCCGCGCACGATGAGCGGATCGAACTCGTAGTTGAACGGATCGCGGAAGGGCGGCGTGAAGATCACCGTGCCGCGCGGCGCCGTCTGGTGGTGGTTGTAGACGATCTGCGGGAGCCAGCGGTGGTAGAGGGCGCGCTGGATGTTGCGCGTCTCGGGCTGGTTGCCCATGTAATGGTCGCGGTTGTTGTCGTGCCCGATGTAACGCTGGTAGAGCACGGGCAGGAGCCCCACGCGGCCGGTCGCGCGGTAGCCGTTCGCGACGAGCTCCATCCCGTCGGGATTGGCGGGGCACACGAGGAGCACGACCTGGTCGAGGATCCGGCGGACCTCCTGGTCGTCGCGCGAGACCATCTGCCAGACCAACTCGAGGATGTTCTGGCCGGCGATCGACTCCGAGGCGTGCAGGCCGCCGTCGATCCAGACGATCGCGCGGGCCTGCGCTGCCAGAGCCTGCGCCTCGCCATCCTCGACGATCTCCCCGAGCGCGAGACGCTGCACCATCTGCCGCAGGGCCTCGACGCGGGCGAGGTTCTCGGGCGAGCTGATCACCGCGAGCCACTGCGTCTGCCCATACGAGGTGTCGCCCATCGACTCGAGCGTCAGCCGCGGCGAGGCCTCGTCGAGCGCGCGCCAATAGCGCACGAGATCGCTGTAGTCAGCGAGCTTGCCGTCGGCCCCGATGGCGTGGCCGAGGAACGCCTCGGGGCTCTGGACCTGGGCCGGCGCGAGACCGGAGAGGCAGGCGACGCAGAGCGCCGCGAGCGAGCGGTGGAACATGCGCGGGATCGTAGGCCCGACGCCGTCCGAATCCGCGCGGTGCCCGGCGGAGCAGCGGCGGCCGCGCGACGCGTCACGGATTCTGCGTGATCGTGTCGCTGTAGGCCCGTGACCAGGCCGAGGTCAACGGAGCGATCGAGAACACGCACCAGTGGATGGGCACGCCGAGCACCGTCGCGAAGTTCGGGAAGGCCCACGCCGCCTCGCCCTGCGCATCGATGAACGAGTAGAAGGCGGGCAGATTGGCGAAGGCGCCGAAGGTGGCGGCGTCGGCGGTGAAGTTGAGCGCGAGCCCGGCCGGGAGGTCGATCGGCGTCGCGTTCGAGAGCGGCGCCGTGAGCGAGGGGAGGAGGAAAGCGATGCCGCCGGTGTCGGCCGGCGAGGCGCCCGTCATGCGGAAGCCCTGGTTCGTCGCCGAGAGGTCGGTGACGAAGGGCAGCTTGAGGCCGCGCACGTAGACGTGATTCGCCGTGTTGCCGAGGTTCTGGTCGTCCTGCCAGATCGCGGTGATGTCGCGGTTGATCGTCACGGCGGTGTCGAGATCGTCTACGTCGGCGACGTTGTTGCGCCGCAGGGCACAGCTCCGCCACGCGTCGCCGGTGGTCGAGCTGAACGCGATCCGCGCGTCCTCGGGGAAGTCGCTGGTCTCCGCGGCGATGGCGACCACCTCGCCGTAACCGTCGATGCGGTAGACGACGCAGTTCGTCGGCGTGTCGATCACGAGGTGCTCGAGCGCCGTTCCGGCGATGAAGTCCGCGCCGGCATTGTGGTCGACGACCGCATAGACGTCGTTGTCGACGTTCCCCGAGCCCTGGCGGTCGTCGATGTACGCGACCACCACGTTGCCGTTCTCGGCCCAGATCGCCGAGCCGTCGGAGTCGATGTTCGCGGGTGACTGGCTGACCTTGGTGCCGAACGTGAACGTCGCCCCGCCGTCGTTGCTGATGTCGAGCGTGATGTCGTCGCCGCCGACACCGCGCCGCGAGTCCTCCATGAGGACGTAGACGTTCGGACCGTCGACCGCGGCGCGACTCCGGCGGATCAGGCTGACCGCCGCGACGAAGTTCGTGTGGTTGACCTCGGCGCCGAGCGTCGTCCCGCCGTCCGCGGAGATCCGGCTGATGGTGTCGTTCAGCCCGTTGCGCGTGTCCTGCCAGCCCAGCGCCACCGTCAGACCATCGGCGGCGACGAAGGGCGTGTCGCTGTCGATGGTCCCGCTCGGTGAGGTCGAGAGGCGCTTCTCCTCCGCGAAGGCGAGGACGAGATTGCCGGCGGCATCGAAGCCGGCCGCCTGGTACCAGATGTCGTGGGCCTGGGAAGGCGCGCCGCCCTGCCCCACGGCCGCCGCGTAGTCCGCCTCGTAGACGACGTGGCAACGGCCGCCGGCCAGCGCCGACTCCGCGACGTCGACGTCGAGCAGCCGGTCCCCGGTGGACAGGGTGGCGTTGATCCCGCGGGAGGCGTGCACCGCCTGCCAGGTCTGACCCTGGTCCTTCGATCCCAGGATCCAGCAGGAGTCGTTCTGGGTCGGGTTCGGCGCGCCGTTGGCGTCGCGATCGGCGACGACGGTCACGAAGACGAGGTGCCCCTCCGCGTGCAGTTCCAGGGTGCTCGCATCGAAGCTCTCACCGAC
Organism: Planctomycetota bacterium; assembly: GCA_020848735.1. Classification (GTDB taxonomy): domain Bacteria; phylum Planctomycetota; class UBA1135; order UBA1135; family UBA2386; genus JACRLW01. The sequence goes on from JADLHO010000211.1 coordinate 58,876, forward strand.
CGCAGAGTTCGCGGTCCAGATCGGCGGCAAGGTGCCGACGCCCCACGACCAGCCGCCGTCGACGCTCTTGGCGAAGCCGATCGTCGCATTGCCGTTCGCGTCGCGATCGGGCCAGATCGCATAGCTCAGGCGCGCGGTCGCGACGAGGCCGCGTGCGGTGTCGGGTGGCAGCACTTCCTTGGGCGCGGCGATGCGCCACGCGTCGAAGCCGAGCGCGCTCGTGGTGACCCGGCCGGAGCTGAGCCGGTACTCGGTTCGTGGACAGTCTTGGGAGGAGGCGCCGCTCGCGAGGGCGAGAGCGGCGAGGGGCAGGATCTGGAGTTTCGGCATGGTGGGGAGTCCGGCGCGGCCGCGCGATGCGGCAGCACGGACAACTCACGCGACGCCGTTCAGGCCGGCATGAAGCGCACGCAACTTCTCGTCGGGCATCCGCGTGCGGATCGCTCGACGTGCGTCTCGTGACCGAACGCCCCCCCGGAGCCGGCATGATGATCGAGCCGCTCGCTCCCATGACCGCAGTCCTCCGCCTCATGGTGTCCCTGTTCGTCGCGCTCTTCGTCGCCGCGCTCCGCGCGCAGGAGCTCCCGAACATCGTCGTCGTCTACGCCGACGACCTCGGCTGGGGAGACCTGTCCTGCTACGGCGCCACCGCCTACGCCACGCCGCGGCTCGATCGCCTCGCCGCTCAAGGGCTGCGCTTCACCGATGCGCACAGCCCCTGCACGATCTGCTCGCCCTCGCGCTACGGCCTCTACTCGGGGCAGCTCGTGTGCCGCACCGGTCGTCGTCCGGTGGCGTTCGAGGGCGCGCATGGCCCGAGCTATCTCGAGCCGGGCAAGCCGACGATCGCCGACGTGTTGCGCGCGAAGGGCTATCGCACCGCGGTCATCGGCAAGTGGCACGTCGGGCTGAGTTGGGTCGACGAGAGCGGTGCACGCCTGGCCGGCGGCTTCGAGAGTGCGACGAGGATCGACTACGAGAAGAGCACGCCGCTGATCGATGGGCCGCAGGCGCGCGGCTTCGACGTCTCCTTCGTGACGCCGAACTGCCCGACCACGGATCCGCTCTACGTCTACCTCGAGAACGGACTCGTGCCGGTCGGAGCGACCACGCGCCATCGCGCCGAGACCCTGCCGAATCCGGGAGGCAAGTGGCGCTGGGACAACGACGAAGGCTGGATGGCCGAGGGCTATCGCTTCGTCGATGCCGACGTGATGTTCTGCGAGCGGGCGATCACCTTCGTGCGCGAACACCGCGAACGACACGCGGAGCAGCCCTTCTTCCTCGTGCTCGCGACGCAGATCGCCCATGCACCGGTGCTTCCGGCCAAGCCCTACGAGGGCGCCACGAAGGCGGGCCCGCGCGGCGACTTCGTGTTCGAGCTCGATGCCCTGACCGGTCGACTCCTCGACACCCTGACCGAGCTCGGCATCGATGACGACACGCTCGTCGTGGTCACGTCGGACAACGGGCCCGAGACGATGCACACGGTCTGGATGCGCGGCGATCACGGTCACGACCCGGCGGGTGGCTGGCGCGGCATGAAGCGCGACGGCTGGGAGGGCGGCCACCGCGTGCCGATGCTCGTGCGATGGCCGAAGCGCATCGCGCCGGGCCGGGTCACGGCACAGCTCGCGAACACGACCGATCTCTTCGCGACGTTTGCGTCGATTGCCGGTGTCGATCTGGAGGACGACGTCGCGGTCGACAGCTTCGATCTCGTCCCGGTGCTCGCCGGGACGCAGGCGGAAGACGAGCCGCTGCGCCCGCACATGCTGACCCAGAGCTTCCGCGGCGAGTTCCAGTTGCGTCGAGGTGCATGGAAGCTGCTCGCGCATCAGGGCTCCGGAGGCAACCGCTACGACAAGGCGCCGCTCCTGCGCCATGCGGGCACCGAGTCCGAGCCCGAGGCACCGGGCCAGCTCTACGATCTCGCCGCGGATCCTGGCGAGACGCGCAATCTCTGGTTCGAGGAGGAAACGCGGCGTTCGGAGCTCGAGGCCCTGCTCGCGACCTTGACCCGTCCGGACACGGGGCGCAGCGCACCGCGCGATCGCAAGGCCCGTGGGCTCGCGGCCCTGCCCCTGCGGGTCCGTTAGTCGGAGGCGCGGCGACGCGCCGGGTCGGGGGCGCCGCGCGGATGCCGCGCACAAGGCCCATGCACGCCTGACGAGCGCTTGATCGCCGCAGCTAGCCTGTCGTCGTGGACCAGCCAAACGATCGACCCCTGATCCTCACGACGCTCTCGGCCGCCTGCCTCATCGGCGGAGTCTGGCTGGCGATCGCGCGCGATACGCGAACGCCCGCCGAGCCGCGTGCGGTCGCCGAGACGAGCGCGCGACCGGCCGACCCAGTTCCGCGCACCGCGAGCTTCGACGTCGCTGCGGCGGCGCTCGCCGAGGCGCTGCACGCCCAGAGGCTGCACGCCGAGGAGTCCGCGGGCTCGCCGGTCCCGGTGGCCCCGGCGCGCAGTGGGGTCGGGGCGCGGGGTGCGGCGAGCGGGGATGCCACGCTGCCTTCGGCCTGGGTCGCCGCGCGCACGGGGCTCTCGCCGCACGACCCGCGCCTCGAGTTCGTCGCGCGCTGGACCACGTCGAAGTTCTCCGAGGATCACGAGGCGATGGACGCGATCGACGACGCCCCCGATCACGACCGCGCCGCGCGCATGGCGGAATTCAACGCCGCGACCGAAGCGCGACGCCTCGAGCTCGTGCAGTCACTCGGTCTGGCCGATGCGGAGCGCGTCGCGAACGAGTTCTGCCTCTATCGCTTCGACCTCACGCGCGGCAACTGGCAACGCATCGACGCCGCGGGTCGTCCGGTGCCGTTCAAGCACGAAGACGACGACATCTGGCAGGGCTTCGAGCGCTCGAACCGCAACTGGTCGAACCACCGGCGTCGCTGATCGGGCGACGCGCGGTGGCTCCTGTTCGCGGCGTTGCCAATTCCCGTGTCCACTTCAGCCGGGCAAGGTCACTACTCGCCGACGTCCTCGTGCGCATCCGCACGCAGCCGGCGAGCCAACTCGCGGAGTTGCTGCCAGCCACGTGGCGGACAGTGCCCTCGGGCTCCAGCGACGCAACCTTCACGTCTTGAACCGCGCGCAGAACTCGGGTAGGACGCCCGGTCAGTGAGGCGATCTCTTGATCAACAAGAAGCACGTGGTCACTGTGATTGCTCTCGCGATCCTCCTCCTTGGCCCAAGCGGAAAGGCGCCGTGGAACATCGCTGGCACCAACCCCAGTCCTGTTCACTCCGTCGAAGGCCTGCCGACGACGGAGTGCCCCGAGCCGTGTGTATGGGCGTTTCGAGTCGAGTCCGGTACTTCCATCGACAACGGAACCGCCTGTCTTCAACTGGAGTCTCTTGGCGTCTTCGGGAGCAAGTCCGGCTGCTGCCCTGCACCCGGCTGCGCTGCGGCCGATTGCGAGGTCACGATTCCAGACAAGCGAGTGCGGCTCAGGAACATCCCACCCAACGGATGCTCCTGTACGACGTTGCGTGTCGAGGGCATTACGGTTGCGGGCGAGTACTTCGTTCAGGATGGTCTCGGCGCCGGTACTTGGAGTGAGTGGATGGGGGGCGGAACCGCGACCGGGGCATGCAACGATGATGTTTCGGATGCGTTCGCCTACACCGTTTGGCAGGCGTGGTGCGTGTCGAGCTCTCCAGTCGAACTCATGTACGAAGTCAGCACCTACTATCACTGCGATATGTGCGACATCAGTGAATCGAGGTAGGAGGTAGCTATGTTGTGGGTGTGGGCGCTGGCATCCATTCTGACTGTCCTTGTCGTCCTAGCCCGGACTATTCGTGAGGCGTGGGAATTCGAGAGCGGCTGGATCGTACCAGGGGGTGATTCAAGCCATCCGGCAACGAACCAGCGCGCTCTCGCATGCCCGACGCTACTCGACAGACTGTTCTCTTCCCAGACCTCGCGAAGCCGACCGTGGTCGCGTTCGACGCTGAGGCCACGAGTTCGGACGGGGGCTTGGTCCTGCTGCGGCAAATCGACGATCATCTCGGCCTGACCGCAGCTCTCGCGGGAGAGATCACCGAGCTGCGGCAGGAGGGGAAGATCCAGCACCCGATGCTCGACCTGGTTCGGCAACGGGTGTTCGGCATCGCGCTCGGCTACGCCGACTGC
>JADLHO010000212.1 GCA_020848735.1 Planctomycetota bacterium
CTCGGCCGCGGTCGCTTCGTGCGCGAGGACGATGGCGCGGCGATCCCGCGCTTCGTCGCGTCCGAGGTGACGCGCACGATCGCGGTCGGCGGGCGACTCGCTCCGCAGTCCACGCCGGGCGAGCCCAAGCCCCAAGAGGCCCGCCCGGACCCCGCCTCGGCCGCTCCGCTCGGGCCGCCGCCGCCCGCGCCGCCGCCGGCGGAACCGACGCCCGCGCCGCTCGAAACGGAGCCGGAGTCCCAGGCGCCCACCGAACTGCGCGTGGTCGCCGTGGAGGACTCGCCGCTGCTGCTCCCTGCACCGTCCGGCGACTGGCCCACGCTCAGGGGGATCGAGCGCGTCGAGGCCAGCGAGCGCGCGGCGGTCCTGCTCGCGACCGTCGACGGCACGCCGCTCCTCGCGCTCATGCACCACGGCCTCGGCCGCGTCGCGGCGTTCGCCACGGGCCTGGACGGCGCGGAGTCGGCAGCCTGGCGCGCCGCGCCGGAGTTCCCGGCCTGGCTCGCCACCTGGACGAGCGGCCTGCCGCAGAGCCCTGCGTCGCGGGAAGGCGAGCCGCTCGCGCTCACGTACACGCGCAGCCCGGCGGGCCCCGGCCGCGAGGAGTTGGACTGGCTCGCGCGCGCCGCGCGGAGCGCTGAGGTCACGCCGCTCGACGCGCTCGGCTTGCCGGCGCCGCTGCATCGCGTTGTGTCGCGCGGTCTCGCGCCCGAGCTCTCGTTCGCGCTCGCGCTCGCGCTGCTCGCGCTCGCGGTGTACGAGGCCGTGCAGCGTCGACGGGAGCTGCGCTGAGAGCCGGCACGGCCGAGGCCGCGCCGGCGCGAACTGCGCGCCCGGACTGTGGCGCGCGGCGCGTCGCGCCCGACAATGCGGCGGTGCATCGCCTCCCCAGCTTCATGCTCCTCGCCGTCCTGGCCGCTCTCCCCGCCTGCTGCAGCTCGTCCGACGAGTCGCGCAATCCCGATCCGCAGGGCGGCAAAGGTGGCACCCCCGTCTACGACTACGCGGGCCCGCCGATCGCGGCCGACGTCGAGCTCGAGGGCAGCACGCGCGTGCTCCGCGTCGACGTCACGGTGCCGAGCGGGGGCTTCGAGTTCGAGGCCGAGGGCGTCGAGAGCCAGGGCGGCGTCGCGATCGTGCGCCTGAAGCTCACGCAGCCGGGCGACGACGAGATCGTCACGATGGCACTCGAGACGCACACGCGGCGCGTTGCCATCCCGCAGGACGCGCGCTCGTTCAAGGTGATGGTCGCGAGCTGGAAGCGCGGGGTGCAGTACGTCGTCGCGCCGGCGCACAAGCTCGCGAAGCTCGTGCTCTCGAAGTGACGCGCGGATCGACGACGCGATGCCTCACCTGCACCTGCGGACACCGGCGAGCTGGGCCCAGGCGCTCGTGCCGCACCGGAGCGAGCTGCTCGTCGAGCAGGCGCAGCTCGAGAAGAAGGCCGCCGCGGGGGCGCTCGCGTTCCTCTTCCGCTACCCCGAGGAGCGCGCGTTCCTGCGCCCGCTCTCCGCGCTCGCGCGCGAGGAGCTCTCGCACTTCGAACTCGCGCTGGAGCTCCTCGAGCGGCGCGGCATCGCGCAGCGCAAGCTGCGGCCTGCACCCTATGCCGAGCGCCTCGTGGCGCTGATCCGCGGCGAGGAACCGGCGCGCCTGCTCGACCAGCTGCTCGTCAGCGCGGTGATCGAGGCGCGCAGCGCGGAGCGGATGCACGTCCTGGCGCAGGCGATGGCCGACGTCGATGCGGAACTCGCCGCGTTCTGGGCCGGGCTGGTCGCGAGCGAGGCACGGCACCAGGCCCTCTACCTCGAGCTCGCGCGGGGGCGCTTCGGCGCGGCCGAGACGGACGCGCGGCTGGCGCAGGTCCTCGCGCACGAGGCCGAGCTGCTCATGCGCAGCGCGGGCCTCCCGCGCCTGCACGACGGCCCACCGCTGTCAGGAGCCCCGTGCGCCTGAACGCGATCGCGCCGTTCGACTGGTTGCTCAACCTCGGACCCGTCCCGTACTGGCCGGAACTCCGCGCGCGCGCGCCGACCCTCTGCGTGCTGCAGCACGGACTGATCCGCTCGGCGTGGTCGCTCGAGCGACTCGCGCGCACCTTGCGACGCCACGGCTACGAGGTGCTCAACCCCGGCTACTGGAGCACGACCGCGCGCATCGAGGCGCCCGCGGAACGCCTCGCGGCGAAGCTCGAGCGGCGCCTCGCCGCGCCCGCGGGGCCGCTGCCGCGGCTCGCCTTCGTGGGGCATTCGATGGGTGGGCTGGTGATCCGCAGCTACCTCGCCCGGCCCGATGCGAGACCGGCCTTCGCGTGCGTCTTCCTCGCGACGCCGCAGCGCGGCGCGAAGCTCGCGGCCGTGCGTCATCGGCTCTGGCCGATGCGCGTCGTCCTCGGTCGCAACGCGCCCTTGCAGCTGATCCCGGGCGATCCGCTCTACACGAGCCTGCCGCCCGTGACGGCCGAGCGGATCGGGGTGCTCTGCGGTGGCAAGGGCGATGGCGTCGGCTGGAACCGGCATCTCGACGGCGACGACGACGGCACGGTCGCCGTCGACGAGGCGCGGCTCGACGAGGCCCATGACACGCTCGTGTTGCGGCTCGGTCACACGCGCATCACGACGGCACCGCAGACCCTGCGGCAGGTCCTGCACTTCCTCGCCGAGGGGCGTTTCGAGCACGCGCCGCACGCTCGCCGCGCGAGCTCGCGCTGAAAGCTCTTGCCCCACGCGGCGCTGCGGCTTCGATGCTCGCGGCCAAAGACGGCGCGGGCCCTCGTCCCCGCGCCGCGTTCCGCATGAACCGAATCAGCCGCTTCCTGGCGTCCACGATCGGCGCGAAGGTCGGGATGGCCGTCACCGGCCTGCTCCTCGCCCTCTTCGTCGTCGCCCACCTGATCGGCAACCTCCTCGTCTTCGCGGGGCGGGGGGCCATGAACGACTACGCCGAGATGCTCCAGCACCTCGGGGTCTGGCTCTGGGTCGCGCGCCTCGGCCTGCTCGCGTTGTTTCTCACGCACGTCGCGCTGGCGCTGAGCCTCGCCGCGCGCAACCGCGCCGCCCGGCCGATCGCCTACGCGAAGGCGCACACGATCCAGGCGAGCGCCGCATCGCGGACGATGGTGCTGAGCGGTCTGCTGGTGCTGGCCTTCGTCGCGATGCACCTCGCGCACTTCACGCTCGGCTGGCTCGAGCCGGCGAAGTACGCGCTGACCGAGACGCTCCGGCGCGACGGCGTCGAACTCGTGCGGCACGACGTCTACGGCATGCTCGTCGCGGGCTTCCGCAACGACGTCTTCGTGCTGCTCTACGTCGCGGCGATGGTCGTGCTCGGCCTGCACCTGAGCCACGGGATCAGCAGCCTCTTCCAGTCGCTCGGCCTGCGGCATCCGGGCTACGTCGCGGCCGTCCGCCTCGCCGGTCGCGGGCTCGCGATCGTGCTCGCGTTCGGCTTCATCACCATTCCCCTCGCCGTGCGCTTCGGCATCGTCGGCGCCTGATCGGTCCCAGAGAGGAGACCTCCAGTGAAACTCGACGCCAAGCTTCCATCCGGTCCGATCGAGAAGTCGTGGGACACGCGGCGCTTCGAACTGAAGCTCGTCAATCCGGCGAACAAGCGGAAGTACCGCGTGCTGGTCGTCGGCACGGGCCTCGCCGGCGGATCGGCCGCCGCGAGCCTCGCCGAACTCGGCTACGAGGTCGACGCGTTCTGCTTCCAGGACAGCGCCCGCCGCGCGCACAGCATCGCCGCGCAGGGCGGCATCAACGCGGCGAAGAACTACCAGGGCGACGGCGACAGCGTCTGGCGCCTCTTCTACGACACCGTGAAGGGCGGTGACTTCCGCGCGCGCGAGCAGAACGTGTATCGCCTCGCGCAGGTCAGCCTGAACATCATCGACCAGTGCGTGGCGCAGGGCGTGCCGTTTGCGCGGGAGTACGGCGGGGTGCTCGCGAACCGGTCCTTCGGCGGCGCGCAGGTCAGCCGCACGTTCTATGCGCGCGGTCAGACCGGGCAGCAGCTCCTGCTCGGCTGCTACCAGGCGCTGCAGCGGCAGGTGCAGGCCGGCAAGGTCCGCATGCACGCGCGCACCGAGCTGCTCGACGTCGTCGTGGTCGACGGGCAGTGCCGGGGCATCGTCACGCGGGACCTGGTGAGCGGGAAGATCGAGCGCTGGGCCGGCGACGCGGTCGTGCTCGCGACCGGTGGCTACGGCAACGTCTTCTACCTCTCGACCAACGCGAAGGGCTGCAACGTCACCGCGGCCTGGCGCGCGCATCGCCGCGGGGCGGGCTTCGCGAACCCCTGCTACACGCAGATCCATCCGACCTGCATCCCGGTCTCGGGGGACTACCAGAGCAAGCTCACGCTGATGTCGGAGTCGCTGCGCAACGACGGCCGCATCTGGGTGCCGAAGCAGGCGGGTGAGAAGCGCCGCCCGCAGGACATCCCCGAGGGCGAGCGCGACTACTACCTCGAGCGGAAGTACCCGTCGTTCGGCAACCTCTGCCCGCGCGACATCGCGTCGCGCGCCGCCAAGGAGGCCTGTGACTCGGGACGGGGCGTGGGACCCGGTGGCCTCGGCGTCTACCTCGACTTCGCGGACTCGATCCGTCGCCTCGGCGAGGACGCGATCCGCGAGCGCTACGGCAACCTCTTCCAGATGTACGACAAGATCACGGGAGAGGATCCGTACCGGAACCCGATGCGCATCTACCCCGCCGTGCACTACACGATGGGAGGGCTCTGGGTCGACTACCACCTGATGTCGACCGTGCCGGGGCTCTTCGTCCTGGGCGAGGCGAACTTCTCCGACCACGGCGCGAACCGCCTCGGCGCCTCGGCGCTGATGCAGGGCCTCGCCGATGGGTACTTCGTGCTGCCCTACACGATCGGCAACTACCTCGCGGGTCAGAAGGCCGGCGCGACCGATGCGAACCACGCCGCCTTCGCCGAGGTCGAGAACGAGGTGCGGGCGCGGACGAGCAAGCTGCTCGGTGTGAAGGGCTCGCGGAGCGTCGACTCCTTCCACCGCGAGCTCGGCGCGCTGGTCTGGGACAAGTGCGGCATGGCGCGCAACGCCGCGGGCCTGAAGGACGCGTTGAAGCGGATCCCCGCGCTGCGCGAGCGCTTCTGGAAGGAGGTCCGCATCCTCGGCAGCGGTGCCGAGCTGAACCAGGAGCTCGAGAAGGCCGGCCGCGTGGCCGACTTCCTCGAGTTCGCGGAGTTGATGTGCCGCGACGCCCTCGTGCGCGAGGACTCGTGCGGCGGACACTTCCGCGAGGAACACCAGACCCAGGACGGCGAGGCGAAGCGCGACGACGCGAACTTCAAGCACGTCACCGTCTGGGAATGGAAGGGTGTCGATCAGGCGCCGGTCGAGCACCGCGAACCCCTGGTCTTCGAGAACGTCAAGCTGGCCGAGCGGAGCTACAAGTGAACCTGCGACTGACGCTGCACATCTGGCGCCAGAAGGGCCCGAGCGACACGGGCGGCATGCGGACCTATCAGGTCCAGGCGAACTCCCACATGTCGTTCCTCGAGATGCTGGACGTCCTCAACCAGGACCTGATCCAGAAGGGCGAGGAGCCGGTCGCGTTCGAGCACGATTGCCGCGAAGGCATCTGCGGCTCGTGCAACCTCGTCATCAACGGCAAGCCGCACGGACCGTGGAAGGGCACCACCGTGTGCCAGCTCCACATGCGCGCCTTCCGCGACGGTGACGAGATCTGGGTCGAGCCCTGGCGCGCGAAGGCCTTCCCCGTCATCAAGGACCTCGTCGTCGATCGCTCGGCCTTCGATCGCATCATCGCCGCCGGCGGCTACGTGTCGGTCGGCACCGGTGCGCCGCGCGACGCGAACGAGATCCTGATCGGCAAGACCGACGCCGACGAGGCCTTCGAGTACGCGACCTGCATCGGCTGCGGCGCCTGCGTCGCGGCGTGCAAGAACGCCTCGGCGATGCTCTTCGTCGGCGCGAAGTTCGCGCACCTCGAGAAGCTCCCGCAGGGGCGCGTCGAATCCGACCGCCGGGCGCTCGCCATGGTCCAGCAGATGGACAAGGAGGGCTTCGGTGCCTGCACGAACCAGTACGAGTGCGAGGCGACCTGCCCGAAGGAGATCTCGGTGCAGGCGATCGCGATGCTGAACGGGGCCTGGCGGCGCGCTGCGATCGCGGAGAAGCCGCAGAAGCAGGGCGGCGGGGAGGGCTGAGTGGACGGCCCGCGGCCGCGCATCGGCATCCTCACGATCTCCGACCGCGCGAGCCGCGGCATCTACGCCGACGAGTCGGGACCGGCGATCGAAGGCGTGCTGCGCAGCTTCATCGCGACCGACTGCGAGTACGAGCGCGTCGTCGTGCAGGACGAGGTGCCCGAGATCGTGGCCGCGATCCGCGCGTTCGCGGCGAAGGGCAGCGCCCTCATCTGCACGACCGGCGGCACGGGACCCTCGCCCCGCGACGTGACCCCCGAGGCGATGGCGCTCGTCTGCGAGAAGCTCCTGCCGGGCTTCGGCGAGGAGATGCGGCGCGCGGCGCTCGCCGCCGGGGTGCCGACCGCGATCCTCTCGCGGCAGACCGCGGGCATCGTCGGCCGCTCCCTCGTCGTGAACCTCCCGGGCAAGCCCGCCTCGGTGAAGGTGTGCCTCGATGCGGTCTTCCCCGCGATCCCGTACTGCATCGAACTCGCCGAGGGGCCGCGGCTCGAGGGCAACCCGGCGGTGGTCGCCGTGTTCCGACCGAAGCGCTGAGGCTCCGGCTCAGTCGTTGCGCAGCGAGACCGCGGGATCGTGCCGCGCCGCGCGCCAGGCGGGGATCGCGGTGACGAGCGCGCCCAGCGCGATCGCGGTGCCGGCGACCTGGCCGATCCAGACCGGATCGAGTTCGTACGGCACGCGCTTGAGGTTGTAGACCCGCACCGGGAACAGGTCGATGCCGAAGCTCGCGCGCATGAGCGTGTTGAAGTCGTCGAGCTGCACCGCGGTGAGGCAGCCGAGGCCCACGCCGAGCGCGGCACCGACGAGCGCGATCGAGACGCCGGTCGCCAGGAAGAGGACGAGCACGCCGCCGCGCCGCGCGCCGAGCGCGGTGAGGATGCCGATGTCGTGCTGCTTCTCCGCCACGGTCATCGACATCGTCGCGTACACCTGGAACGCGGCGACGACCATGATGACGAGGAGCACCAGCTTCAGGAGCCCGCGCTGGTGCGAGACGTTGCTGATCTGCGCCTGATTGGCGTCGGCCCAGGTCCGGACCAGCAGCGAGGGGCCGTGCGGCGGGCGGTTCGACTCGAGGAGATTGCGCAGGCGCTCGACCGTCTCGTCGGCGCGCGACGGATCGACGAGCCGGATCGCGATCTCGTTGCACCAGTCGGCGGGGATGCGCGCGCCGTCGACGAGGAGCTGTTCGCGGAGGGCCGCGATGTCGACGAAGACGTTGAAGCCGTCGAAGGCCGCGAAGTTCGACTCGAACGCGCCGGCGACCGCGAACTCGGGGTCGTGGAAGTCGAGGGCCTCGCCGTCGCGGCCGTGGACGAGCCGACCGAGGGTCAGCTTCACGCGTTCGCCGCGCGGCGCTCCCGAGTCGGCGAGGCGCTGGCGTCCGAGCAGGACCGCGGGGAGAGCGCCGAGCGGAGCGAGCGGCTGCGCCGCGTCGGCGACGCGCAGCCCGGGTTCCGCGATCCCGCGCACCCAGTCCGCGATCCCGCTGACGCGCTGCTCCTTTGCGAAGTCGACGCCGAGGATGGAGACGAAGGGTGTGGGGGCGCCGAGCTCCGCCATGCCCGCCGGCTTCGGCGCCGTCGCGGTCTGCGCACCGAGCGGGTGGACCAGGCCCTGCCAGACGATGCGCGGGGCGAGGTCGGCCACGTTCGCGTCGCGCGCGAGGATCGCCGCGTAGCTCGCGAAGCTCGCGTCGTCCGGGAGCCGCACCACCGTCGCATCGGAGGTGCTGCTCTGGAGATGTCTGCCGATCTCGGTGAGGTAGCCCGAGAAGATCGACACGACGACGATCAGCGCCCAGACGCCGACCGTGATGGCGAGCACGCCGAGCAGGTTGATCGGTCGCGTGACGAGCCAGCGCAGGGCCAGGAACCAGCGGTACATGCTCAGCTCACGATCCGGCCGTCGTGGAGCCGGACGATGCGGTCGCAACGGCTGGCGAGGGCCTCGTCGTGCGTGACGAGGAGGAGCGAGAGCGCGCGCTCGGCGCTCACGCCGAAGAGCAGGTCGAGAACGCCCGCGGCCGTCGCGGAGTCGAGATTGCCGGTGGGCTCGTCGGCGAGGATCGCGGCCGGTTCCGCGATCAGCGCGCGCGCGATCGCGACGCGCTGGCGTTCGCCACCGGAGAGCTCGGAGGGCCGATGGGTGGTCCGCTCGCGGAGTCCCACGCGCTCGAGCAGCTCGGCCGCGCGCGCGGAGAGCCGGCGGCGCGCCGCGAGCCACGCGAGGAGGCCGCGGTCCATCATGCTCCCGAGGCGCACGTTGTCGTACGCCGTGAGCTCGGGGATGAGGTGGTAGAACTGGAAGACGAAGCCGATGCGCCGATGGCGCAGCCGTGCGCGGGCGTCGATGCCGAGCGTGTCCACGCGCTGGCCCTCGAAGACGATGCTGCCCGAACTCGGGGCGTCGAGCAGGCCGAGCACGTGGAGCAGCGTCGACTTGCCGGCGCCGGAGCTGCCCAGCAGCGCGACCTTCTCGCCGCGGGCGAGCGCGAAGTCGACGCCGCGCAGCACGGGGATGGTGCGCGCGCCGATCGCGTACTCCTTGGTGACGCCGCGGGCTTCGAGCAGGGTGTCGGTCATGCTGCGGATGCGGTGGGGCGGTGCACGTGCGGTGCGGTCACTCGTAGGCGAGGGCGCGGACCGGGTCCATGCGCGCGGCGCGCCGCGACGGCAACCAGGCCGCGACGAAGGCGATCGCGAGCGCGCCGACCGCGACGAGCGCGATCCAGCCGGGCTCGAGTTCGTAGGGGATGCGATCGAGCGCGTAGAGCTGCGTCGGGAAGAGCTCGATGCCGAGCCGCTCGCGCGACCAGTCGTTGATGTCGTTGAGCCAGTACGCGCTCGCGATGCCCGAGGCGACGCCGAGCACGCAGCCCGTGCTGCCGACGAAGACTCCGCTCAGGAGGAAGACCTGCTGCACGCCGCGCGGCGCGGCGCCCATCGAGCTCAGGATCCCGATGTCCTTGATCTTCTGCATCACGGTCATGTGCTGCGTGCCGTAGACGAGCGAGGCCGCGACCAGCATCACGGCGAAGAGCACGAGCTTCATCATCGCGCGCTCCTGATCGACCGCGCCGAGGAAGACCCGGTTCTGCTCGCCCCACGTCAGCACGCTCGCGGCCGGCGCGGGCGCGTCCGGCGCGCGCCGCAGGAGCTCCTCGAGCCGACGGGCGACGCCGGCCAGGTCGCGGCCGGCGCGGACGCCGATCGCGACGTCGCTCACGACGTCCTGCGGCGTGGTCGCGAAGGGGTCGTCGACCGCATGGCCGAGCATGTCGCGCAGCTCGTCGATCGCGACGAAGGCCGTCGTCTCGTCGACGATGCGGTGGCCGCTGTCGAATGCGCCGGAGATCGCGAACGCGCGGCGCACGCGCAGCAGCTCGGACTCGCCGTCGATCCGCGTGAAGCGTCCGGTGACCACGTCGAGGCGTTGGCCGCGGTCGAGCCAACCCGTCGACATGCGCCGGCGGCTGACGAGGAGGCCGGGTGAGGCGTCGAGGAGGCGGCCTGGGCCGAGGGAGCTGCGCGCGCGCAGCGCCTGCGCCTCCTCGAGCTCCGGCGGCACGGCGAAGGGGTGCTCCGGATCCGCGACGCCGTAGGTGATCGCGTCCTCGCCGTGGGGCCCCGTCGCGCGGGCGAGCCAGCGGTCCAGACCGGTGAGCGCGCGCTCGCGCACCGGATCGATCCCGACGAGTTCGACGGCGTCGAAGGTCAACGCGTTCGTGTTCAACGCCCGCGTCGCCTGCATGCGCTGACCGCGACCGTGCGGGAAGTACATCGCGTGGTGGCGGAGCCGCGGCGCGGTCGCCACGACGTCCTCGTCGGCGCGCAGCACGGCATCGATCGCCGCAAACGAGCTGCCCAGCGGCAGGTTGGTCGCGAGCAGGTCGGGGGTCGCATCGCGCACGCCCGCGCGGATCTCGCCGATGAAGCCCGAGAACACCGCGATCACCACGATCAGCGCCCAGACGGCCACGGCGATCCCCAGCGTGCCGAGCACGTTGATCCAGCGCGAGCGCAGGTAACGCAGCGCGAGGAACGCCGAGAACGCGCGGATCACGGGGTCTCGTGGGCCGTGCCGGCGTCGGTGGTCGGCGTCGCGTCCGCCTCGAGGCGGCGCAGGAGCGGGAAGAGCACCACGTCGCGGATGCTCTCCGAACCGCAGAGCAGCATCGTGAGCCGGTCGATGCCGATGCCGAGACCGCCCGCCGGCGGCATCCCGTACTCGAGGGCCGCGACGTAGTCGGCGTCGAGCTCCGAGGGCGACTCGTCGTCGTCGTGTCCTGCGCGCTTGCTCGAGAGCTGGGCCTCGAAGCGCCGCTGCTGGTCGATCGGGTCGTTGAGCTCGCTGAACGCGTTGCCCATCTCCATGCCGGCGACGAAGAGCTCGAAGCGTTCGGCGATGCGCGGGTCGGCGTCGCTCTGCTTGGCGAGCGGGCAGATCGCGACGGGATACTCGTGGACGAAGATCGGACCGGCGAGCGCGTGTTCGACCGTGGCCTCGAAGACGTCGTTCGCGAGCTTCTCGGGCGGCAACCCGTCGACCTTCAGGCCGAGCTCGCGCGCGCGACGGCGCACGCCGTCCTGGTCGAACCAGTCGAGACCGAAGTTGTGCTCGGCGAAGAGGGAGAGGTAGGTCCGCTTCTCGAAGGGCGGGCGCAGGTCGAACTCGCCGCCGCGGAAGCGGACGCGCGAGTTGCCCTCGAGCACGGTGTCGCAGAGGCGCGCGAAGAGACCCTCGACGCGGTCCATCACGTCCCGCATGTCGGCCCAGGCCTCGTAGCTCTCGAGCATCGTGAACTCGGGGTTGTGCCGCGTGCTGATGCCCTCGTTGCGGAACACGCGGCCGATCTCGTAGACGCGCTCGAGGCCGCCGACGAGCAGACGCTTCAGGTACAGCTCCGGCGCGATGCGCAGGTAGAGCTGCATGTCGAGCGTGTTGTGGTGCGTGACGAAGGGGCGCGCCGCGGCGCCGCCGAAGATCGGCTGCAGGATCGGCGTCTCGACCTCGACGTAGCCGAGCCCGTCGAAGTAGCGCCGCACTTCGCGCACGATGGCCGCACGCTTCAGGAAGCGCGCGCGCGAGTCCTCGTCGACCTGCAGGTCGACGTAGCGCATCCGCGAGCGCTGCTCGACGTCCTGCAGCCCGGCCCACTTCTCGGGCGCGTGGCGCAGCGCCTTGCTCGCGAGCACGACGCGCCGGGCCCAGACCGTGGGCTCACCCTTCTGCGTGGTGCCGAGCTCGCCCTCGATCACGACGATGTCGTTCGCCTCGACGAGCTTGCGGTTCGGCCAGAACTCGGGCAGCCGGTCGCGCTCGAAGCCGATCTGGATGCCGCCGCTGCGGTCGACGAGGTGGGAGAAGCGCAGCTTGCCGAAGTCGCGGAGCTGCGTGAGCCGTCCGCCGACCGTCGCCGGCCCTCCCGTGCGGGCCGCGAACTGGGCCAGGACCGTCGCGATGGGCTCCGGCTTCGGCACGCGCGCCGGGTAGGGCGGGATCGAGAGCTCGCGGAGCTTGTCGAGCTTGGGCAGGCGATCGTCGGCGATCTGATCGGTCACGGAGCCTCCGGCGCACCATGGAGTGAGCAGCACAGGGGTGGCTGGCACCACAGGCGTGGCTGGCGGTACAGGGGTGGCTGGCGGTACAGGGGGGGCGAGGAGGATAGGGGATGCCGCGGTCGCGTCCCAATCCTCGCTGCGCGGCCTCCGCCGCCGCGGCGCTCAGGTCCGGACCGGCAGACCGAGCTCGAGCTGCCCGTCGCGCAGACGCACCGCGACGCCGCGCGCGGGGCGCGAGGGCACCTGGGTGCAGGCGCCCGTCGCGAGGTCGAAGCTCCAGCCGTGCCAGGGGCATTCGATGCGGCGGCCCTCGCGAAGCCCGCTCGAGAGCGGACCGCCGGCGTGCGGGCACGAATCGACGAGCGCGACCCAGCCTGCGTCGAGCGGGAAGACCGCGATCTCGAGGCCGTCGACGAGCACCCGCGCCCCGGGCTCGAACTGCAGCGCCTCGGGCCGACCGATCGGGTGCCAGCGCAGCTCGCTCATCGCCCGCGCTCCGCCGGCAGTGCGCGGAAGGCCCAGCGACGGATCGTGCGCCCTTCGGCGAGGTACTTCGTCTCGAAGTTCGTCGGCGAGAACGCATGGCCCGGGCCGAGCGCGGGCAGCTCGCGCTCGATGTCCTCGTCGCGGGCGAGGAGCGGCGAACTGCCGAGCACGCGCGCGATCTGACCCGCGTAGCCGGGGTTGTCGGTCGCGACCAGCAGGAGCCCGCCCGGACGCAGCACGCGGTGGATGACCGCGGGGCTGTCCTCGCCGAAGAAGCGGCGGCCGCGATGGCGCCGCTTCGGCCAGGGATCGGGGAAGTACACGTGCACGCGGTCGAGCGAGGCGGGAGCGACGCGGTCGCGCAGGAAGAGACTCGCGTTGTCGACGAGCAGCACCGCGTTGTCGCGGCCGGCATCGCGCAGGCGTGCGGCGGCGTGCCGTGCGTAGCTCGGCGCGGCTTCGATGCCGACGAAGAAGGTCTGCGGACTGGCGGCGGTCGCGGCGACCAGGAACGCGCCCTTTCCGGAGCCGACCTCGAGCTCGAGGCGCCGCGCACCCGCGGGCACGAGCTGCGCGAGCGGGGGTGGGTCGTCGCCGCCGTCGACGAAGGGCAGGTCGCGGTCGTCGACGTCCTCGTCGAGGTGGCGTCGGAAGGAGAGGCGACCGCCGACCGACATGCGCCGTGCGCGGCCGAGGATCTCATCGGGGCGTTCCGCGCTGCTCATGATGTCGCTGCGGCTTCCGGTTCAGTGCGCCTCGCGCACCAGGTTGACGTTCCAGACCGGGATGCGCACGGCGAGCACGCCGTCGCGCGGCACGCGCACGAGCTTCGCCTGACAGCCCAGGCGGCTGTCGAGGCCGACGTCCCGCGCGCGGTCGAGTTGATCCTCCTCCGCTTCGGTGGCGGCGCTGAGTGCCTCCGCGCCCGCGAGCACGCGCACGTGGCAGGTCGAGCACGCGCACACGCCGCCGCACGCGTGGTCGAGCGCGACGCCGTTGCGGAGCGCGACGTCGAGGATCGAATCGCCGAGCGCGGCGTCGAACTCGCCGAGGCCGCTGAAGCGGATGCGGATCGCGGGCGATTCGCTCACGGCGCGTTCTCCTCCGGCGCCGGCAGGCCCGAGTCGCCGAGCGCCTTCTTCACCGCCGAGCCGATGACGTCGTCGGCGATCTGGGCGGTCAGGCGCGAGAGCTCCTCGATCGCGGGCTTCAGCTCGTCCGGTCCGGCATCCGCCGCGAGCAGCTTGTCGAGCCGGGCCGCGGCCTTCCTCACGGAATAGGTCTGGTCGGGTGGCAGATCCGACAACTCGAGCGCGCGGCGCGTGCCACGCACCATGGCGAGTCCCTTGTTGCGCAGTTCGACGAGTTCGCGTGCCGTCATGTCGTCGACGGCGTGCTCGATCGAGTCGGCCATCATCGCGCGCACCTCGTCGCGCGTGAGACCGAAGGATGGCACGACCTGCACCGCAGCGGAGAGCCCGGTGCGGCGCTCGGTCGCCTGCACGCGCAAGACGCCGTCGGCGTCGACGAGGAAGGTCACGGCGATGCGGGGCAGGCCCGCGGGCATCGGCGGGATCCCACGCAGCTTGAAGGCGGCGAGCTTGCGGCAGTCGGCCGTGCGCTCGCGCTCGCCCTGATAGACGTTGATGTCGACCGCGGTCTGGCCGTCGACCTGCGTCGAGAACTCCTCCGTCACGCTGGTGGGGATCGTCGCGTTGCGCAGGACGAGCTTGCTGACGACGCCGCCCATCGTCTCGATGCCGAGCGAGAGCGGGACGACGTCGAGCAGGAGCAGCGCGCGGTTGCCGCCGGCGAGCACGTCGGCCTGGATCGCCGCGCCGAGGGCGACCGCGAGGTCGGGATCGACATCGGTGCGTGGCGTGCGTTGGGTGAGCTCCGCCACCGCACGTCGCACGAGGGGCACGCGCGTGCTGCCGCCGACCAGGACGACGTCGTCGAGCTCCGCCACCGCGAGCTCCGCATCCTGGAGCGCGCGCCGGCAGGACTGCAGCGTGCGTTCGACGAGCGGCGCGATCAGCGCCTCGAAGCGCGCCCGCGTCGCGCGGAGGGTGAACTCGCGGCCGCCGCCGAGCTCGACCGTCAGCGCGGCGTCCTCGGCGTTGCCGAGCTCGAACTTCAGGGCCTCGGCCGCGCGGCGCAGCGTCTGACGGACGAAGGGATCGTCGCCGATCGCGGTCACGCCGGCCTGCACGAGCCGCTCGTCGGCGAGCAGCTCCGCGGCGAGCAGCGCATCGAAGTCGTCGCCGCCCAGGTGCGTATCGCCCGCGGTCGCGAGCACGCGGAACACCCCGCCCTGGATGCGCAGGATCGAGACGTCGAAGGTGCCGCCGCCGAGGTCGTAGACCAGCACGGTGCCGTCGCGGCTGCCGTCGATGCCGTAGGCGAGCGCCGCCGCCGTCGGCTCGTTGACGATGCGCAGGCACTGCAGGCCGGCGAGCGCAGCGGCGTCCTTCGTCGCCTGGCGTTGGGCATCGTCGAAGTAGGCCGGCACCGTGATCACCGCCTCGGTGACCGGGCGTCCGAGCGCGGCGCTCGCCTGCGCCTGCACGCTGCGCAGGATGATCGCGGAGATCTCCTCCGGGGAGTACTCGCGGCCATCGACGAGCACCCGCGCGAGATCGCGCGGGCCGCGACGCACGCGGTAGGGGAGGCGTCGCGCCTCGGCATCGACCTCGTCGCCGGCGCGGCCGATGAGCCGCTTGATCGAGTGGATCGTGCGATCGGGCAGCTCCAGCGCGCGGGCCTTCGCGGCGGCGCCGACGCGCGTGCTGCCGTCGTGCTCGAACGCGACGACCGAGGGGATGAGCGCCTCGCCGGACTGGTCGCGCAGCACGCGCGGGCCCTTGCGGGTCATGGCGGCGGCGAGGCTGTTCGTCGTGCCGAGATCGATGCCGATCACCAGCCGCTCCTGCATCGCGTCGTTCATGCGGACTGCCTCGTGCGCAGATCGGCGCGTGCCTTCTGCCAGTAGCGGACCTCCTGGAGCAGGCGGGCCGCGTGCACGCCGTCGCCGCGGTCCAAGGCGTCGCGCACGCGCGCGAGGTACTCCGCCAGCCCGGCATCGATGCGCGCGGCGAGCGCGGGAAGGGCTGCCGGCGCGCAGTGGGCGACGTCCTCGGCGAGCTCCATCGCCGCGCCGAGGAAGTCCGGACCGAGCTTCGCGTGGGCGTCCAGGGCGCCGGGGGCGAGCCGCTCACAGAGCGTGCGCGCGCGCGACCAGGGATCGCGCAGGACGCGGTAGGCGTCGTTGAGCGCGGCGGCGCGGGTGAGCACCTCGTCCTGGGTCGCGGCGTCGGCGCCGGCGTGGCGGTCGGGGTGCGTCGCGAGGGAGAGCGCGAGGTAGCGCGCCTCGAGGGTCGCGGCGTCGAGGTCCATCGTCGCGGGCAGGCCGAGCGTTGCGAAGGGGTCGTTCAAGCGAGGCGATGGTGGAAGCCGCGGCGCGAGGTCAGGCGGAGAACGAGGTGCCGCAGCCGCAGGTGCCGGCGGCGGCGGGGTTCTTGAACACGAAGCCACGATCGAGGAGGCCGTCGTTGAAGTCGAGGGTCGTGCCACCCATGAAGAACTCGCTCTTCTTGTCGATCACGAGGTTCACGTCGTGCTCGTGGAAGGCGAGGTCGAACTCGGTCGGGCCGTTGGGATCGAAGTCGAGCACGTAGCTGAAGCCGGAGCAACCGCCGCCTTTCGCGCCGACGCGCACCCAGGTGCTGTCGAGGGGCATGCCGTGCTCGGTCATCACGCTGCGGATCTCCTTCGCCGCCCGCTCCGTGACGTGGATGCCGCGCCGGCTCTTCGGATCGACCTTCGTGCTCGTCTGGGGTTCGCCGCTCATCGTCGTGTGTTTCCTGAGACCCGCGTGGGTCCTGAGGCTCGCCTGGTTCCTGAGGCTCGCATGGTCCTGAGGCTCGCGGTCGGGTCACTCGTGTCCGGCATCGCCCGTCTCGGCCTGCCGGCGTTGCTGCTTGCTCTGGTAGTCCGCGATGGCGGCCTTGATCGCATCCTCGGCGAGGACCGAGCAGTGGATCTTCACCGGCGGGAGCGAGAGCTCCTCGACGATCTGCGTGTTCTTGATCGCCATCGCCTCGTCGACCGTCGTGCCCTTGAGCCACTCGGTCGCGAGCGACGAGGACGCGATCGCCGAGCCGCAGCCATAGGTCTTGAACTTCGCGTCGACGATCCGGCCGCTCGCATCGACCTTGATCTGCAGCTTCATCACGTCGCCGCACTCCGGTGCGCCGACGATCCCGGTGCCGACGTCGGCGGCGTCCTTGTCGAGGGAGCCGACGTTGCGCGGGTTCTGGTAGTGGTCGAGGACCTTGTTGCTGTAGGCCATCGTGGAATCTCGTGGTGGGGGGGCGGTGGGTTCGGAAAGGGAGCGGAGCCGATCAGTGCACGTTCCACTTCACCTTCGAGAGGTCGACGCCGTCCTGGAACATCTCCCAGAGCGGCGACATCTCGCGGAGCCGGGTGACCTCGCGGGTCACGATCCCGATCACGTGGTCGACCTCCGCCTCCGTGTTGAAGCGGCCGAGCGAGAACCGGATCGAGCTATGGGCGAGTTCGTCGCCCAGACCGAGGCTCTTCAGGACGTAGCTGGGCTCGAGGCTCGCCGACGTGCAGGCCGAGCCCGACGACACCGCGACGTCCTTGATGCCCATGATGAGCGACTCGCCCTCGACGTAGGGGAAGGAGACGTTGCTCAGGTGCGGCAGCCGCGCCGACGGATCGCCGTTGACCACGGCGCCGACCGCGAGGCGCAGGATGCCCTGCTCGAGGCGATCGCGCAGCGTGCGCAGGTGCGCGACCTCGGTGGCGAAGCCATCGCGCGCGAGCCGCGCGGCCTCGCCCATGCCGACGATGCCGGGCACGTTGAGCGTGCCCGAGCGCATGCCCCGCTCGTGACCGCCGCCGTCGAGCAGCGGGGCGAGACGCACGCGCGGGCTCTTGCGGCGCACGTAGAGCGCGCCGACGCCCTTCGGTCCGTAGAACTTGTGCGCCGACAGCGAGAGCAGGTCGATGCCCTGGGCCTCGACGTCGAGTTCGATGCGTCCTGCGGCCTGCGTGGCGTCGGTGTGGAAGAGGACGCCGCGCTCCTTGCAGATGCGGCCGATCGCCTCGATGGGGTGCAGCGTGCCCGTCTCGTTGTTCGCGGCCATCAGCGAGACGAGGACGGTGTCGTCGCGGATCGCGGCGCGCAGCGCCTCGAGATCCACGTGACCCTGCCGGTCGACGCAAAGGAAGGTCACCTCGGCCCCGGGCCCGCCGGCGTAGGGCATCTGCTCGAGGTGCTTGAGCGGGTCGATGACCGCCTTGTGCTCGGTGACGCACGAGATGAAGTGCCGGCCCTTGCCGGCGTACATCTCGGCCACGCCCTTGATCGCGAGGTTGTTCGCCTCGGTCGAACCGCTGACGAAGACGATCTCCTTCGGCGCGGCGCCGATCAGCGCGGCGACCTGCTCCCGGGCGACGTCGATCGCGGCCTCGGCGCGCCAGCCGAACGCGTGGTTGCGGCTCGCGGCGTTGCCGAAGTCCGTCGCGAAGAAGGGCAACATCGCCTCGACGACGCGCGGGTCGCAGCGCGTCGTCGCGCTGTTGTCCATGTAGATCGGCACGCGGACGCCGGACGCGGGCGCCTTGCCCTGCGGATCGACGGGCTGGGTGCGGGGTGCGGAGTTCATCGGCGGAGCTCCAGGGCGGCCTGGGCCTGGCGCGCGCGCGGTGCGACCGCCGGGCTGCAGGGCACGACGCCGGCGAGCTCCGCGAGCGAGAGGTCGTGCAGCATGCGCTGGATCCGGCCGTGAAGGACGAGCAGCGGGCCGCGCGAGCCGCAGAGCGGGCTCAGCGTGCAGTTCTCGTGATCGCGCGGCGCGGCGGCCTGGGCGTCGTGACCGAGAGCCGCTTCACCGAGACCGAGGTCGAGTTCGTCGGAGACGAGGCGATCGTGTGCGCACTCGACGAAGGAGAAGGGCCCCTCGACGACCTGGAGGATCTCGCCGAAGTCGATCGCCGTCGCCGGGCGGGAGAGGCGGTAGCCGCCGCGGGCACCGCGCACGGAGCTGAGGATCCCCGCCCGGGTGAGGTCCTTGAGCAGGTTCGCGACCAGGGACTTGTTGAGGGAGCTCAGCGACGCCAGCTCCTGCGCCGAGACCAGCGCGTCCTGGCCTTCCTTGGCCGCGCGTCGGGCGAGGTAGGCGAGGATGAACACGGCGTAATCGGACTTCTTGGTGATCCGGAACATCGCGCGGACGGGGCTGGGGGAGAGGCGCGGGACGACTCGCTGGGCGACACGCGAGACAGCTTCGAAAGCCGCGCTTGCGCGGGCCGGGGGAAAATAGATGCTGTTTAGGGCTCTTTCAAGCATCGACGTCTTCGCCTCGCGATGCCACGAGCCGAGTCCCAAGCTGCGACCGATGAACATGCGC
Source organism: Planctomycetota bacterium (assembly GCA_020848735.1). Classification (GTDB taxonomy): domain Bacteria; phylum Planctomycetota; class UBA1135; order UBA1135; family UBA2386; genus JACRLW01. The sequence goes on from JADLHO010000212.1 coordinate 18,701, forward strand.
CCCCCAAGCGATGGTCTGCTCCGTGAACTCGTCGCGCTCCTGCCGGCCCTGGCGACGGCCGCGCCCGCCGCGATCCCGCTCGCGCGCATCGACCTGCGAGGCCCCGATGCCCTCGACTTCGCGCAGCGCATCGCGGCGCAGGACCTCGCGGCGCTCGCCGATCTCCATTGCGCGCCGACCGCCTTCCTCACGGCCAAGGGCAAGCTGGTCGCGACGGCGCTCGCGATCCGCGACGGCGACGGTCTCGTGCTCGCCGTTCCCCTCGAGCAGGCCGACGAGCTCGCCGCCCTGCTCGAGCGCTATCACTTCAGCGAGAAGCTGACGATCGCGCGCGCGGGCGCGCTGCGGGCCGAGGAGCTGGTCGGCCTGGCGGTGGCCGAGCGGCTCGCGCTGGCGCCGGGGCACGCCGCGCGGCGTGCCGGGGCCCTCGTCGCCGTCACCGCGCGCGGGGGCGTGCAGCGCGCGCTCGCCCTCGCCGACGCGGGAGCCGAGCCGCTCTTCGCGGGGGAACGTCTCGCGTTCGCGTGGCGCGAGGGTCTGCGCATCGCGGCCGGCGATCCGCGGGTCGGCGTCGACACCGACGAGCGCACGCTCGCGCTCGAGGCCGGGCTCGACGATCACCTCTCGACGACGAAGGGCTGCTACGTCGGGCAGGAGATCGTGGCGCGCATCCACAGCTACGGGCACGTGAACCGCCGCCTGGTGCGCCTGCGCATCGATGCCGAGCTCCCGCTCGCCGCCGGTGCGAGCCTGCGCGACGCCGAACTCGGCGAGCCGATCGGTCGCGTGACGAGCGCGGTCGCGTTGCCCGGGCAGGCGATCACGCTGGCGCTCGGCTGGCTGCCCGAGGCCTTCCTCGCGGAGCCGGCCGCGTTCACGTCGGGGGCCGTGCAGCTCGCCGAGGCCGCGGCCGTCGCGGTTCAGGTCGCGGGCTTGGCGCCGGCCCAGACCGCGAGCGCATAGGCGCGACCGCGGCGCAGCACGAGCTCCGGCATGCGCTCGGGGGAGCAGACGAGGACGCGCGGTCGACCGTCGCCGACGACCGGTACGCCGTCGCAGAGGACTTCGCCGTCGAGCTCGAGCCAGACCGCGGCCTCGCTCGGGTAGCCCGCGGCGCGCGGCGGCTCGCAGCGCAGCGGCACGCCGGGGACGAGCGCGGCCTCGTCGACCGCGAGGCCGCGCGTCTTGTAGTCGAGGCCGAGGATGCGCTCGAAGCTCGCACCCGTCGCCGTGTCCACGCGCGTGATGCGGCGCGGCAGGATCGCCTCGGGCGAGTCGGGGAAGGTCTCGCGCGGCCGCCAGTCGCCCGTCGTGGGATCGAAGGCCTTCCCGCTGCCGAGCAAGGGCAGCAGCGGCTTCTGCGTCGCGGCCGCGCGCGCGTCGCGGGCGGGCTCGAACGGCGGTGTGCGCACGCTCGCGATGAGCACGACGCCCTCGCCGCCCGTGCTGCCGTAGGGGCAGAGCGGCGGCAGGTAGAGCGCGATGGGGCGGCCCTCGAACGGGGTGCTCCGCGCCCCGCGCCGGGTCCAGGTGCTGCCGCCGGCGTAGAGATCGAGCGTCCCCGAGAGGATCACCAGCACGGACTCGGTATCCGCGCTCCGCCGGGTGCCCGTGTCGCCGCGGAACTCGCAGCGGCGGAGCTCGCGCAGCCAGGTGGCCGTGCGGTTGGTCCAGAGCAGGTCGTCACCCTCGCGGGTGGGAACTTCGAGCGCAGGCGTTGCGGCGGGCATGTGGGGATCGCGGGCTCTCACTCTTGCATCTCGAGCTGCGCGGATTCCAGCAGCCCGGCGAGCCAGCGCTCGGCGTGTTCGTCGCGCAGACGCTCGAGCAGCTCCGATTCGCTCGGCGGGGGCGCGATCGCGGTGACCTTCACGATCGCCATGCCGCCCTCGATCGGCAGCGGCGCGGAGATGCCGCCCAGCGGCAGCTCGAAGGCGATGGCGAGCACGGACTCGGGCAGCTCGGTGTCGGCGCGTGCGAACTCGCCGAGTTCACCGCCGCGCACCTTCGAGAGCGGGTCCTCGCTGTGGACGCGCGCGAGGTCGGCGAAGGGTCGCCGCGTGTCGGCCTGCTCGCGGAGGGCCGCGAGCCGCTCGGCCGCCTGCGCGGGCGTGAACTTCACGAGTTCGTTCGGCGTGTCGCTCGTGCGCAGCACGATCGCGGCGAGCGTGCGCTTCTCGCCGTGGCGGCGCAGCACCGCGACGCGATCGCGCTCGAGCTCCTCGCGCAGCATCGCCGCGGAGTGGAGCTTCTCGCTGATCTTGCGCTGCTCCACGGTGGCGATCAGCATCGGGGAGCGCGCGAACTCGTCGATCGTCAGCCCCTGGGTCTCGCGCAGCCATGCGGCGTAGTCGACGCCGCGGTAGCGCGGGTCGTTCTCGATGCGCGCCTTGCGCAGCGCGATCTCCGCGCGCGCGTCCTCCTCCGTGACGCGCACGCCGAGGCGCTCGGCCTCGCGACGGACGAGATCGCGCAGCACGATGCGGCGGACGTGCTTCGCGATCGCGTCCGCGCCCGTGATGGGCAGCAGGGTCTGGCCGAGTTCCTCGAGTCGGATCGGCTCCGCGGCGACGAAGGCGACGACGCCGTCCGGCAGCTTGGACTCGTCGGTCTCGACCTTCAGGCGCGTGCGCATCTCGTGTTGCCAGAGCTTCGTCAGCTCGCTCGTGACCTCGTTCCGGTCCGTGCTGCCGAGGCTGCGCATCACGAGTTCCTCCTGGAGGATGCCGGCGCGCACGAAGCGCTGCTCGAAGGTCGTGCGGTCGATGCCGAGGCGCGCGACGTAGGCGTCGAGGGAATCGCCCTGGGCGCGGAGGCCGGCGTCGATCTCCTCCAGCTTCGCGGCGAGGACGGCCGCGCTCACCGTGAGGCCGGCGTCGCGCGCGGCGCGGTCGATGACGTGGAGGTCGACCAGGCCGCTCAACGCCTCCTGGCCCTGCGGCGTGCGGCGCGCGCGGAGCGCGAGTTCACGCGCGAGTTCGCTGCGCAGCACGACGGCGCCCTGGCCCTCGCCGACGCGGTAGCTCGCGACCGGCGGATCCGCGGCGCGGTCCTGGGCCTGCGGGACCGGCGTGAGGGCGAGGAGGAGCGACCACGGGACGGCGAACGGAGCGGGCATGCGCGGCGCGAACCATAGCGCGCGGTCGCCGCCGCGCCGCGTCAGCGTGCGTTCGTCGCGTCGGCGACCGCGGTGGCGTCGCTCAGCGCGAGGCGGCGCTCGACGCTCTCCCGCGTCCGCGGCGCCCCGCCCTTTCCGTCGAGCACCGGCAGACGAAGCACGAAGCACGCGCCGAAGCCGGGCATCCGCTCGAGGACGAGCTGACCGTCGTGGGCCTCGACGATCCGCCGCGCGCGCGGGAGCCCGAGTCCCATGCCCTTGGGCTTGTCGGTCAGCGAGCGGTGGCGTTGACCGAAGGGCTCGAACACGTGCGCCTCGTCGTCGTCCGCGATGCCGGGGCCCTCGTCGACGATGACGAGCTCGGCATTGCCGTCGACCCGCCGGACGGCGAGCTCCACCGTGGCTCCGGCCGGCGAGAACTTGATCGCGTTGTCGAGGAGGCAATCGAGCACGCCGAGCAGGCGGAACTCGTCGACCGAGACGAGCACCGCCTCGCTGGGCTCGCGCAGCAGGAGCTGGATCTCGGCGGCCCGCGCGCGGGCGACGACGCCGTCGCGCGCCCGGGCGGCGAGCGCCCGGAGGTCGCACGGCGAACGCGTGAGGCCGATGGGGCGCGCCTCGAGCTGCACGACCTCGAGCACCTGTTCGATCATCGCGAGCAGGCGGCGGGCCTCCTGCGCGATGATCCCCACGAACTCGCGACGCATCTCCGGCTCGTCGCCGTCCTGGCCGTTGAGGATCTCCGACGCGGCGACGATCGAGGTCAGCGGCGTCCGGAGCTCGTGGCTGACGTTGGCGAGGAACGCGTCCTTCGCGCTGTCGAGCGTGCGCAGTGCGGTGTTCGCCCGTTCGAGCTCGGCCGTGCGCTCGCGCACGCCGGTCTCGAGCTCTTTGGCATGGCGCTCGGCTTCCTCGCGCGAGCGCTCGAGCGCGCGCGTCATGTGATTGAAGTGCCGCGCGACGAGGTCGAGCTCGCCGCCGTCGACCGGCTCGAGGCGCAGCCCCGGCCGCTCGTTCGTCACCTGCTGCATCGCGCGGGCGAGCGCACGGAGGAAGTTGCGTGTGCGGCGGCGCACGCGGTCGGCGGCGAGGAGACCGATCAACGCGACGAGCGCGAGGACCGAGCCGGCGCTCCGCCGCGCCGCCGCGGCGGCGGACTCGAGGTCATGGAGCGAGCGCACGACGCGGAGCTGATCGCCCGGCGCACCGGGGATCGGGACGTCGACCGTGAGCCAGCTCCGGCCGTCGATGGTCTGCAGCGGCTTCGCCGCGGGACCGGACGGCGCGCGCTCACGGGTCAGCGGCAGTCCGACCTCGCCGAGGCTCGCGGTGCGCAGCAGACCGAGGCCGGTCGGATGCGCGCGATAGACCCCGGCCGCGACGAGATGCTCGCTGCCGCGCAGCGCCTGCGTGACGAGCGCCTCGTCGTCGGCGGCGGGACCGCTGACGACGCGCGCGACGGCGGCCGGCAGGTCGCGGCGCAGGGCCGCGATCATCTGCGAACGGAACGCGGCGCCCGCCGAGACGATGAGCACCGCACCGACCACGAGCACCGCGGTCGAGGTGCCGATCGCGACCGCGAGGCGCGCGGTCCACGGCTGGCTCGGTCGATGGGGCTCTGGCATCGCGACTCGGGTCATCGGCACGCGGGGGGGCTGCGCTTGACGGCACGCGGGCCCGGTGGACCGTCCTGCGGCCGCCGGACCGGATCACGCCGTCTCGACGAGTCCTCCGCGTCGCGTGCGCGGGGCGCGTTCGACGTCGATCGAGGCCCGTCCGGCACGCATGCGGACCTTGAGCGAGTCGCCGGCGCCGAGGGCGTCGCTGAGGATCAGGTCGGTCAGCGGGTCCTCGATGCGGCGCTTGATCAGGCGCTTGAGCTCGCGGGCGCCGTACTCCTCGGAGAAGCCCTCGCGGGCGAGCGTGTTCTTCACCGCCGGTGCGAACTCGACGTTCAGCCCGGAGTGACCGAGCAGCTCGGCCACCTCGCGCAGCATGCGCGCCGCGATGCGCACGCAGACGCGGACGTCGAGCGGATTGAAGACCACGATCTCGTCGATGCGGTTCACGAACTCGGGGCGGAAGGCCTCCTTGAGCGCCTCGATCGTCGCCTCCCGGAGCGGTTCACCCGAGATCGGCACGCCGTCGTTGCGGCCGAAGCCCATGCGCGAGCGCAGGGCGTCGATCTTCTCGACGCCGAGGTTGCTCGTCATGATGACGATCGTGTCGGCGAAGGAGACCTGCTGGCCCTTGCTGTCCGTGAGGATCCCCTCGTCGAGGAGCTGCAGCAGCAGGTTGTGGACCTTCTGGTGCGCCTTCTCGATCTCGTCGAAGAGCACCACGCAGTGCTTCTTCTTGCGGACCGACTCCGTCAGGTAGCCGCCCTCGTTGTGCCCGATGTAGCCCGGCGGCGAGCCGATCAGCTTCGCGTACTCGTGGGGCAGCGCGTACTCGCTGCAGTCGATCCGCACGAGGTGCCCCGGCTCCTCGAAGAGCGTGTCGGCGAGCGCCTTCGCGAGTTCGGTCTTGCCCGTCCCGGTGCGGCCGACCAACAGGAAGGTGCCGATGGGCGTGCCGGGGCGCTTCAGGCCGACCGCGGCCTTCTTCACCGCGCGCACGAGGCTGTCGACGGCGTCGTCCTGGCCGACCACCTGGGACTTGAGCGAGCGCTCGAGCACCATCGCGCGCCGCTGGAGGATCTGCTGGCTCGTGGCGGTCGCGGGACGCGCCGCGCTATCTTCCGCTGCCTGCCCCGCGCTGCGCGCGGACGGCAGGCTCACCTGATGGATCTCGAGGCCCGGATTGACGTCGATGCAGAGCTGGTAGAGCAGCTCCTCCACGACCTCGGCGTCGTGCTCGTCCTCGAGCCGTCGCAGCGCGCTGCGGACCTCCGTGCGGTAGTCGGGCACGCAGGCCTCGACCACGCGCACGCGGTAGCTCGCTTTGTTCGTGATCTCGTGCCGGAGCAGCTCGGCGACGACATCTTCCGCGCAGCAGCGGACCCTGATGAACTCGTCGATCAGGTCGAAGTACTTGATGACGAAGCCGTCGTCCTGGTGCTTCAAGGCGTTCCTCGGGATTGCCGACGGCGCAGCTATCGTCTCGGTACTGCCGAGGTCTTGAGGCGTGCCGAGGTCTCGAGGAACGATCGCGAGGCCGGCATGTGGAGCTCCTCGCGATGAGCGCGGTCAAGCCCGTGACCCTGCTCGCACTGCTCGTGCACCGCGGGATGCTCGCGCCCGCGGCCGCGCAGGGCGCGCTCCGCAGCCAGGATCCGCGGGCGTGGTTGATCGCGAACGGCCACGCGACGGCCGAGCAGTGGCAGGACTGGCTCGAGACCGAGGCCGGCACGCGACCGCGCCTCTCGCGCTACGAACTCGGCGAGCTGCTCGGCGAGGGCGGCCAGGCGCGCGTGTTCCGCGCGCAGGACCGCGTCGAGAAGCGCGACGTCGCGCTGAAGCTGCTCAAGCCCGAGCTCGCGCGCGATCCGGTGACGCGCGCGCGGTTCATCGCCGAATCGAAGCTGCTGCTCGATCTGCGGAGCCCGCACGTCGTGCGCGGCTACCGCGTCGCGCGCGAGGGGGAGGCGGTGTTCTGCGCGATGGAGCTCGTGGAGGGCGAGAACCTCCAGCGGCGACTCGACCGCGACGGCCCGCTCGAGGAGCGGCTCGCGCTCGAGGTGGTGCGGCAGATCGCCGAGGCGCTCGCCCACCTCCACGAGCGCGGGCTCGTCCACCGCGACGTGAAGCCGGGCAACGTGATGCTCGAACGGAGCGGGCGCGCGGTGCTGATCGACCTGGGCTTCGCCGTCTCGCGCGGACAGGGCGGCGGCAGCGCGGACGAGACCACCGTCGGGACGGTGCACTACATCGCGCCGGAGCAGGCGCGCGGCCAGCAGGACCTCGACGTCCGGGCCGACATCTACTCGCTCGGCGCGACGCTGTACCACCTCGTGACCGGCTCCTTGCCTTTCGCGGGTCGCACGAGTGAGGAGGTCCTCGCGAAGCAGGTGCTCGAGTCGCTGTCCGGCGAGCGGCTGCGGCAGCTCGGGCTCTCGCCGCAGCTCCACTGGGTCATCGAGAAGATGATGGCCAAGGAGAAGGAGATCCGGTTCCAGGACCCGCGCACGCTGGCGCGAGAGATCGCGACCATGCTCGCGAGGCGTCAGGACGACTCCGCCCAGGACGACGAGGGCCCGGCCGCGCGCGCGCGGCGCACGCGGAGGCGCTGGCTGTGAGCGGGCCGTCGGAAGCGGGGGACTGGCCCTTCACGTTCCGCTGCCGCCGTTCGGGCAACTGCTGCGCGCGCCCGGGTGGCGTCGTGCACGTCGACGCCGCCGACATCGCGCGCATCGCGGGTGCCCTCGGACTCAGCGAGGCGGGGTTCCGCGCGCGCTACGTCGCGGCGACGGGCGACCGGCTGGTCGACGGATTCGGTTCGCGCTGCGTCTTCCTCGCGGAGGGCGCCGAGGCGAGCTGCTCGATCTACGCGGTGCGGCCGGTGCGCTGTGCGAGCTGGCCCTACTGGCCCGAACTGCGGGACGACCCGTCGGCCCTCGCGGCGGCGCGCCGCCTCTGCCCGGGTCTCGAGTAGTCCTGGTCCGCGCGGTTGCCCGGACTCGCGGGCCGCGCGACCTGCCGCCACCGCTCGCGACCCCATTGGACCTGACAGGAACCGAGGGACATGAGGAACTGCATCGCCATCGCCTCCGCCGTCGCCCTGAGCTCCGCCATGCCCGTCGCCCAGGACGGCCTCGTGGCGAGCCCCGGCAATCTGCTCGTGAACGGCAGCGGGGAGAGCGGCGAGGCGCCGCGCGGGGGCGAGGCACCGATCCCCGGCTGGGAGACGCTGGCCGGGGCCTTCCGCGTGCAGCGCGGGCCGTGGTCGAAGCTCGACGCGTTCGAGGGCGGGGCCTTCCTGCGGCCGAGCGCCGGTGAGTTCGCCGAACTCGCGCAGACGGTGGCGCTCGGCACGCCGCGGCCGACCACGCTGCTGCTCCGGGCCTGGACCTGCACCCTGCGCAGCAAGGACCGCGCGGCGCTGCGCCTCGAAGTCCTCGACGCGACGGGCCAGGTCCTCGCCGAGGCGGCGAGCGTCGAACGCGGGAGTCCGGACTGGCGGCTCGTCGAGCTCCCGCTCACGGTGCCCGCCGCGGCCACCGCGGCCCGCGTGACGCTGCGCGGCGTGCGCCACGACGGCGAGTTCGCCGACGCGTGCTTCGACGCCGTCGCCCTGGAGGACTTCGGCACCGGCCTGCCCCAGGGCTTCGCCGGCCTGCCCCGCGAGCGCTTGCTCGCGCTGCTCGACGAGCCCGGCCGCGATGCGCGCCGCGCCGCGCAGCGCGCGCTCGCCGTCGACGCCCGCAGCGCGAGCGTCCTGCTCGAGCGCTGGCGGAAGGCGACGGACCCGGCGTCCCGCCGCGAGCTCGGCAGCGCCCTGATCCTCGGCGGGCGCGAGCTCGGTGCGGAGCCGTTCACGGCCTTGCTCGCGAGCGCCGAACGCGCCGACCGCGAAGCGGCACTCGAGCTGCTCGCGGGCGTGGGTTTCGACGCGACGCGCTCGCTCGTGCCCCTGCTCGAGGCCGGCGAATCCGCGGCGACGCGTCGCGCCGCGGTCGAAGCCCTCGTGCGCCGACCGAAGCCCGAGGCCCTGCGGGCGTTGACCAGGCTCGGCAAGGCCGACCCCGCGTTCATCGCCCTCGTGCTCGACGTGATCCGCGGCGCGCGCCCGCCGCTCGAACCGCTCTGGTCGGCGCTGCTCGCGCCGCAGCTCGACGGCGACGCGGATCCGGCGCGTCGCCGCGATGCGATGCGCATCCTCGGCGAACGCGGCGACCCGCGCTTCCTCGCGCCCTTCCTCGCGCTCGTGAGGCGTGAGTCGGACCCCGATGTGCTCGCCCAGTGGTTCCGCTGGGCCGCCGCGATCGACGCCGACAAGGCGGCGGCGGTGATCTTCCCGCTCGTGGAGACCGGCGCGCCCGCCGCCGCGCGGGCGCTGCTCGCCGCCGCCGGCGCTTTGCACGGCAGAGCAGCGCTGGGCTGGGCACGCGGCGCGAGTCGCGAGGACCGCGACGCGAACCTGCGCCGCGCCGCGCTCCGCATCCTCATGACGAGCGCCGAGGCGGCGGACCGGGCGCTGCTGCGCACGGCGGTCGACGACGAGGATCCGCTCGTGGCGCTCGAGGCCGTCGAGGCGCTGTCCGCCGCTCCGGATCCGCAGGCGCGCGCCGGCTTCGAGCGCCTGATCGAGAAGGCCCACGGCCTCGTGGCGGCGGCCGCGCTGCGCGGCCTCGTCGCGCACGACGCCGACCGCGCGCGGGCGCTCACCCGTCTGATCGACACGCTCCGCGCCGCGGCACCGTTCGAGCTGCGCGTCGCCGCGCTCGAACTGCTGCGCGCCGAGGAGGTGGTCGCCGCGCGCGAGCTGGTCGCGGCGGTCGCGGCCGAGCCCGTCTGGCAGCTCCGCGCCGCCGCCTACCGCGCGCTCGCGCGCGGCCGGGACCGCGCGTGTCTCGAGGTGCTGATCGCGCGCCTGCCGGCGGAGCGCGGGGCCGGCTTCGCCTTCCTCCGCGAGGCCCTCCACGAGCTGACGGGCTTCGACCACGGCGACGACGCGGCGGTCTGGACGCGCTGGTGGGAGCTCGTCGGCAAGGAGTTCCGGATCCCGGCCGCGACGCCGCGCGCGCGCGCCGCGGCGCGCGGCGCCGGCGCGACGAGCACCGGTTACTGGGGGATCCCGTTGCGCGGCGACCACTTCGTGTTCGTCGTCGATCTCTCGGGCAGCATGCGCGCGGAGCTCGAGGGCAAGACGCGCCTCGACCTCGCCAAGGAGCGGCTCATCGCGACGCTCGAACAGCTCGGCGCGGGCCGTCGCTTCGCGATCGTCGCGTTCGGCACCGCGCTCGAGCTCTTCGACGCGGAGCTCGTCCCCGCCGACGCGGAGCACGTGGCGAAGGCGCGCGCCTGGGTCGAGCGCCTCGCGATCCGCGGCGCGACGAACCTCTACGACAGCCTCGAGCGCGCGCTGCAGTTCGAAGGCGCCGAGACGATCTTCCTGCTGACCGATGGGGGCCCCACGGCCGGCAAGCTGATCGACATGGACGAGATCCGCCGCGCGATCCGCCTGCAGAACCGCGAGCGGCTCGTGCGGATCAACACGATCCAGATCGGCGGCGGCACGCGCGAACGCAGCTTCCTCGCGGGGCTCGCCGAGGAGAACCACGGCGAGACGCGGCGGAACTGAGAGCCCGGGAGGGAAACCACCGCACGGGCTCCCCGATGCTTGCCGGTGGCCGCATCCGCGGCCGCGCCGAGGTCGAGAGACCGACGGTCCCTCCACTTCGGAGCGCCGCGTGCGCGGGCCTCACGGCGTCGGCGTCACTTCGTCGGCCTGGTCTTGGCGCCGCTCGCCGCCTTGCCGTGGCCCGTCGCGCCGGCATTGCCGTTGGCCGCGCCCTTGCCGCCGGCCGTGCCGGGGCCGTTGCCCTGGCCGTGCGCACCCGGCTTCGGCTTGCCGCCGCGCGGGGCTCCGCTTCCGCCGTCCTTGCCCTTCTCGGTGCCGGCCGGCTTCGGCGCGGGCTGGCCGGTTTTCGCGGCCGGCTTGCCATTGGGCTTCGCGCCGGGCTTGCCGTTCGGCTTCGTGCCCGGCTTCACGCCCGGCTTCGTGCCGGCTTCCGGAACGGGCTGCGCCTTGGGTGCCTCGGCGACATCGGTCTCACCCGGCTCGTGCGAGGGGTCCTTCGGCTTGCCGCGCGGCCGTGCGCGCTCGACGGCGTCGACTTCGCCGTCGTCGTTCGCGTCGATCGCGTCCTTCCGCTCCTCGCGCTGGGCCTTCCGCTCCGCGGCCATCGCCTCGAGCCTGGCGTGCACCGACTTCATGAGCGTCTCCTTCTCGGCGGGGTTCAACTTGCCGTCCCCGTCCGTGTCCGCGGCGAAGCGCAGCTCCTCGGCGAGCTTGGGGTGCTCCGCGAAGAACTCACGCATCGCCTCGCGGCGGCGCTGATGCTCCTTGTCCGTCGGCGTGCCCGCGTCCGGGGTCTTCCGACGCGCGGCGGTCTCGCCGTGCGGGGCGGGCTGCGCATCCCGGCCGGCTTCACCGTGCTCGGACTGGCCCGGCGCGGGCTTGCCTTCGCCCGGCTTGCCTTCGCCCGGCCGACCTTCGGCTGGCCTACCCTGAGCCGGCTTGCCCGGCGTCGGCTTCGCCTGGGCCGAGGGCGTCGCGTGCGGCTGCTGGGCGCGCGGGCGCTCGGTCGTCGCGGGCTTGCCGCCCTGACCCGTGCCCGGCTGCTGGGCCGTGCCCGGAACCGTGAACGCGGCCAACACGAGTGCCGCGAGCGTCGACTTGAACATCATTCCCAACTCTCCTTTGCCTGAGTGCGTCCCGAGTGGCGGGACCTCGCGAGCATCGGCCGATCGGCCCGCTGGCAGCGAGCGGAGGAGACCCTGCCGTCCTGGAACGGGACGCGGCGAGCGCCGGTCCTCAGCCGTCGCTCGTCACGAAGAGGTTGCGGAAGCTCACCGCGCCCTCGTGCGAGGCGGCGAAGAGTCCGAGGCGCGGCGTCGCCGCGCGCGAGGCGAGCGTGAGCTCGATGCCGTCGGCGCCGGGAGTCGTGAGCACGACGCGTTCGCCGTCGAAGCGCAGCTCGAGCCGCGTGAAGCCCGCCTCACCCGGCGGCATCGCGGCGCCGAGCGCCTCGCCGAAGAGCGTCCAGTTGCCCGCGAAGTAGCGGTGGACGCGCACGACGGCGCGGTCCGCCCGTCGCTCGACGACCGCAAAGGCGCAGTCGTGCGCGCTGCGCACGTCGAACGCGAGCCCGCCGCGCGCACCCTGTTCGGGCGGCAGCACCACGTCGACGCGCACGAGTCCGCGCTTCGGTGGGGACGTCTTGCCGACGAAGACCGTCTCGTCGCCGGCCGGCGCGGGTGCGTGCACCAGACTCGGGGTGAGCGTCCAGCCGGCGGTGCCGAAGAGCACCTCGCCACCGTCGAGCACGCGGAGCACGTCGCAGGGCTCGGCCGCGGGCAGGGGCTGCGGCGGCGGCGGGGCGAGCTTCGCGAGCAGCTCGGCGTGCAGCGCGGCACCGGCACCGGGTTCGACCCGCGCGGCGTCGCGCACGACCAGCAGGGCCGCGCGCGGGAGCTCGCGTTCGAGGTACTGCCGGGCGAGGGCGACGCGGCGCTCGGCGAGCTTCACGCGCGTCTCCGCGGCCTGCTTCGCGAGCGGGTCGTGGACCTCGATCGCCTGGCGGAGGCGCGTCGCCAGCGCCGTGCGCTCCGCATCGTCGGCGAGCTCCGCGAGGCGCGGGAAGGCCGCGTGCAGCTCGACGAGGCGTGCCTCGAGCGCCGCCTTCTCGACCGGCGCCTCGAGCAGGGCGCGCAGCTCGGCCGCCAGGGGCTCACTCGCGTCGGCCGGCTTCGCGGCACCCGTGCCCGCGGCGTCGTCGGGATCGAGCGCCGGCTCCGGCGCCGGGGTCTCGATGAGCAGGCGTCGGAACGCGACGGGCTCGAGGTTCGGACTGTTGCCGGTGACGAAGAAGCCGACGCCGCCATGCGGCACCGTCGGACAGCTGACGCGCAGGTTCGATCCGGTGCCGAGCCCGGCGACCACGTCCTTGCCGCGGATCGTGACGTGGAGCCGCTGCCAGCCCGCGCGCTGCTGCGGCGTCAGGTCGAAGGCGACGCGCGCGAGCTCGATCGCCTGGGACCCGACGATGCGGTGCACGGAGAGGTTCGAGTACCGCGGCGCTCCCGGGTCCGTCTGGTGCAGCAACTCGACGATGTAGTAGTCCGTCGCGTCGACGCCGCCGAAGACGAGCGCGCCCGAGCCGTCGACGTCGCCGATCAGGATGTCGACCGAGAGACGGTGATCGGCGTGCGTCGGCGCCGAGGCGACGAGATAGACCGTCGAGCCGCCTTCGAGGCGGGGGCTGCGCACCTCGGTCGGACGGAGGTCCCATTTGCCGCGCACGAACTTCCCCTGCAAGGCCGCGAGGCGGTCGCCTTCGGCGGCGGTGTTCCGCTCGCGCTCGGGCGTGGGCTTCGGCGTCGCGCCGGCGCGCGGCGCGCTCTTGGTCGCGAGCTGTTTCTGCGCATAGCCGAGCACCTCCTGCGCGGCGGCGGGGTCGGCGGCGACGGCCGCTTCGAGCACGTCGACGGCGCGCAGCACCAGCTTGCGGCGCAGATAGGCGCGACCGAGTTCGAGCAGGTCCTTGCCGTCCGCGCGACGCAGCTCCAGGCGTTGGGACCAGAGCGGGTCGATGCGCGCGCGGAGCGCCGCGGCCTGCGCACCGAGCGCCTCGCGGCGCGCGACGTCCTCGAGCGCGGCGATCGCGGTCTCCGCGCGCGCGAGCAACACGAGTGCGGGATCGCGTGCGGCGCCCTGGAAGCGTCGATCGGCTTCGAGCAACAAGGCACCGGGTTCGCCGGGTTCCTGCGGGGCTTGCCGCGTGGCCGCCGTCGCCGTCGACGCGCCGCTCGCCCCGAGCAGGACGACGAGGGCCGCGGGCAGGGAGCGCGGGAGGAGGAGCATGGGCGCAGGATAGATCGGCCCGCGCTCTCGGTCGCGCGCCACGCTCGCTATCGTCCCTGCCCCGACGGTCCGCCGTCGCGCGGTCTCGACCCTGCACCCGCATGTCCCACCTCGAACCCAAGGAACACCTGGACTTCATCCGCCAGGCGGTCCAGCGCGATCGCGACGCCGGCAAACACGGCGGCCGCGTCCATCTGCGCTTCCCCCCCGAGCCGAACGGCTACCTGCATGTCGGCCACGCGAAGTCGATCTGCCTCAACTTCGGGATCGCGCAGCAGTTCGGCGGCAAGTGCAACCTGCGCTTCGACGACACCAACCCGCTCGCGGAGGAGCAGGAGTACGTCGACGCGATCATGGACGACATCCGCTGGCTCGGCTTCCAGTGGGACGAGCTCCACTTCGCGTCCGATTGGTTCGAGCGGCTCTGGTCCGATTGCACGCGGCTCGTCGCCGCCGGCAAGGCCTACGTCGATCAGCTCGATCCGAAGCGTCTCCGCGAGCTGCGCGGGGATTGGTTCCAGCCCGGCGCCGACAGCCCGTACCGCGATCGGCCGGTCGCGGAGAACCTCGCGTTGCTCGAGCGCATCCGCGCCGGCGAGTTCGCGGACGGCGAGTACGTGATCCGGGCGCGCATCGACATGGCGCACCCGAACCTGAACCTCCGCGATCCCGCGATGTACCGCATCCGGCATGCGCACCATCACCGTACGGGTGATCGCTGGTGCGTCTATCCGATGTACGACTGGGCGCACGGGCAGAACGACAGCTACGAGGGCATCACGCACTCGATCTGCACGCTCGAGTTCGAGGATCACCGTCCGCTCTACGAGTGGTTCATCCAGAACCTCGGGATCCACGCGCCGCAGCAGATCGAGTTCGCGCGCCTCAACCTGACCTACACCGTGCTCAGCAAGCGCAAGCTGCTGCAGCTCGTGAAGGAGAAGCTCGTCGACGGCTGGGACGACCCCCGCATGCCCACGCTGCGCGGGATGCGGCGCCGCGGCTTCACGCCGCAGGCGTTGCGGGCGTTCTGCGAGCACATCGGGATCAGCAAGTTCAACTCGGTGCACGAGATCGAGCTGCTCGAGCACTTCCTGCGCGAGGACCTCAACCGCGTCTGCCCGCGCCGGATGGCGGTGATCGATCCGATCGAACTCGTCATCACCGACTGGCCCGCGGGCGTGGTCGACCTCGTCGACGCGCTCAACAACCCCGAGGACCAGACGGCGGGCACGCGCAAGGTGCCCTTCACCGGGCGACTCTGGGTGGAGCGCGACGACTTCCGCGACCCGGCACCGAAGAAGTGGTTCCGCCTCGCGATCGGTCAGGAGGTGCGGCTGCGCTACGGCTACTTCGTGACCGTGAACGCGGTCGAGCGCGACGCCGAGGGCCGCATCGTCCGACTCCTCGCGACCCATGACCCCAAGACGCGCGGCGGCGATTCGCCGGATGGGCGCAAGGTGCGCGGCACGATCCACTGGGTCGCACAGCAGCACGCGGTCGACGCCGAGCTGCGGCTCTACGACCGGCTCTTCGCGGTGGCCGATCCCAACGACGTGCCGCCGGGCAAGGACTGGAAGGAGTTCCTCGACCCGAACTCGCTCGAGGTCCGGCGCGGCTGCAAGCTCGAAGCCGCCTTGGCAAACGTCGAGCCCGGTGCGCAGTACCAGTTCGAACGGAGCGGCTACTTCATCGCCGACGCCAAGGACTGCCGTCCCGGCGCTCTCGTCTTCAACCGGACCGTCGCGTTGAAGGACTCCTGGGCCAAGCTGGAGAAGAAGCTCGGAGCGGACGCGAGCCGCGACGGCTGAGCAGGGCCCGTCGAGACGGGACGGAAGGGGTACGGGGGCGGGAGCCTCGCGATGGGCGTCGGCTCCCTAAGCTGCTGGGCGCCGGTCGCGCGGGCGGTGGGTCCGTGCGGCACCGGTTCGCCTCGTCCCCTGCACTCGGAGCTCGTCCCCATGCGTTGCCTGCTCATCGCCGCTTCACTCGCGGCCTGCAGTTCCCTCGTCGCCCAGGGTGTCGTGCCGCCCTACGCCCTCGCGACGCTCAATCCCTTCCCCGGCCTCTCGGCGGGTCCGATCCCCGGCTCCTCGGTCCAGCAGGTGAACTTCATCCACCTGCCGAGTGACCCGCCGAACGTCTTCGTCGCCTCGTTCACCGTCACCGCGCTGCCGGCGGCGAACGGCGGCGTCGGTGGACTCGACGTGCTGATGGGGCGCTACGACGTCCTCAGCGACACGTTCACGCCCAGCACCGAGGCCGCGGCGTTCAACACGAGTGGCACCGAGTTCGGGCTGATGCTCCATCCCTCCGGCCTCCACGCCGTCGTCGATCGTCTCCCGGGACCGCCGATCCTCGCGGCGCGACCGAACCTCACGTCGCCGTTCACGGTCATCGGTCCGGTCGCGCCCATCCCGTCGCAGTCGTACTACGACCCGGCCCTCGCGCAGTACCGGGGCGTGCCGCAGCTGCTGCACGTGCTCGGCCTCGACATCGCGCGCACGCCGATCGATCTCGCCACCGGTGCGTTGACCGGCCCCTCGGTCGTGATCGCCACGAACGTGGTGGGCGGGACGGCGAACTCGCCATCCCCGATCGTGGACTCGAACGGGGAGCTCATCGGGCTCTCGCACCACGAGGTCGTCGGCTCCGACAACGACCACTTCATGTCGATGGACCTGGATCCGCTCACCCCGGCGATCCGCTTCAACGACACGACGACCTGGACGAACAACGGCGGCTTCATCGGCGGCAAGTTCTTCGATGCCGAGAACTCGCCCTCGCCCTACCACGTGCTGCAGATCGACAGCTACTGGTGCAGCGGCGGCCGGGCGCCGGTCGGCGGCACGATGGAGATCCGCGCGTACACCCCTCCGACGAACTCCGGGGCGGTCTACATCAGCTACCTGCTCGTCGGCGCCACGTTCTCGCCGAGCGCGGTCACGATCCCCGGCGTCCAGGGTGCGCTCGGCATCGGCAACATCATCGTCGGCTTCCAGCTCCCGCAGCACGACAACCGCAACGGGGAGGCGATGATCGCCTTGACGGTGCCGAACACGCCCGCGCTCTCGGGCACGGTGCTGCCGCTGCAGGCGATCACCGTCGACATCCTCGCGTCGACGCTCGCGCTCGGGAACACCGCGGCGATGAAGATCGACTGAAGACCGGCGGGCTCATTCGCCTGCGCTGCGCTCGTCGCCGGGCTCGGCGACGAAGCGTGCGCCGGACTCGTCGAGCACGAGCCGGCCGCGACAGGGACGTCCGTCCGGCGCCGTGAAGCCCGCGCTGCTGCGCGTCTTGCCCTTGCTGAGCAGCGTCGCGAGCAGTGCCGGCGTGATCGCCTTGCCTGCGATCGTCTTCCAGACGACGAAGCGGCAGCCCGCGCGCCAGGCGGAGCAGCCGAAGCCGCGCTCGCCTTCGAGCAAGGGTTGGCGACAGCGCGGACAGGGCGGCAGCGGCGCGTCCGGAGTCCGGGGCGCCGTCGCCGGCTTCGCCCGCGCCGTCGCCCGCGCCTTCGTCCGTGTACGGGCCGCGTCGGCCGCTGCCGCAGGGGTCGCCTTGGGCCGTCCCGGCGACGACTGCGCCTCCCGGCTCGGCACCGCGAGGTCGATCACGAGGCCCTCGTCGGTGAGGCAGAGGATGCGCGGGCCCAGCCCGGTCAGCGGCAGGGGCACCGTGTGCACGCGGCGCGCGAGCAGCACGCGCGCGAGCTGCGGCGTGATCGTCGCCCCGCGGTACTCCTTCCAGAGCACGAAGTGGCAGCCGTCCTGCCCGCGGCTGCAGCCATAGCCGGCCTTGCCCTCGATGACCGTCGCCTGGCAACGCGGACAGGTGCCGAGACCGTCGCGCGGCAAGGGCGCAGGGCCGGCCACGAGCTGTCGCGCATACGCCACGATCTCGGTCATGAAGGCCGGACGCGTTGCCCGTCCCGCCTCGATCTCCTTCAGCTTCTGCTCCCACTCGCCGGTCAGTTCGGGCGACTTCAGCAGGGGGTCGGCGACCGTCGCGACGAGGTAGCGCCCGAGATCGGTGATGCGCAGGTTCTTCTTCTCGCGTTGCACGTAGCCGCGCGAGAGCAGCGTCTCGAGGATCGACGCGCGGGTCGCCGGGGTGCCGAGTCCACGGGCCTTCAGCGCCTCGCGCAGCGCATCGTCGTCGACGAGCCGGCCGGCGGTCTCCATGGCGCCCAGCAGCGTGTTCTCGGGGTAGGGGCGCGGCGGCTTCGTCGTGCCTTCGTGGAGCGAGGGCTCGTGAGGGCCCGACTCGCCGACGACGAAGTCCGGCAGCTCCTGCACCTCGTCGTCGTCCGGCCCGTTCGCCTCGCCGGGTGGCGCCGCGTCGGCGGTCTTCGCCTTCGCGCGGGCCTTGCCGCGCGCCTTCTGCGGTTCGCGCGGCTCGAGCTGCGACCAGCCCGCTTCGACGAGACGCACGCCGCGGGCGCGGAAGGGCAGCGGTCCGGCGCTCGCGAGCACGACGGTCACGTCCTCCTCGCGGTGGGGCAGGAAGACCTGCACGAGGCGCGTCGCGACGGCGTCGAACACGCGCTGCTCGTCCTCGCCGAGCCCGTCCTGCAGCTTGCCCGTGGGCACGATCGCGTGGTGGTCGCTGACCTTGCCGTCGTCGAAGACGCGTGGGCGCAGCGGCAGCGCCGTCAGGTCGAGCAACGCGATCCGCTCGCCGCGCCACGCGCGCAGGCTCTCGAGCGTCGCGACGATCGGCGCGTGCATCGCGCGCGGGAGATGCCGCGAGTCGGTGCGCGGGTAGGTCAGCAGCTTCTTCTCGTACAGGTCCTGGGCGAGCTTCAACGTGTGCGCGGCGGGGAACCCGAAGCGCACGTTCAGATCGCGCTGCAGCGCGGTGAGGTCGTGGAGGAGCGGTGGGGCGTGCGTCTCGCGCTTGCACTCGACCCGGTCGATCCGCAGCGGATGGGCCCGCGCGGTGGCGAGCGCGGCCTCGGCCGGTTCGCGGGCGGCAAAACGCTCCCCGGCGAACGCGAAGCGCGCGTCGCGGTAGAGCGTGCGGAGTTCGAAGAAGGTCTCCGCGCGGAAGGTGCGGATCTCGTCGTCGCGTCGGGCGATGAGCGCGAGCACGGGCGTCTGCACGCGGCCGACGCTCCAGAGCACGCGGGGTCCGGAGCCGACCTGACCGTGACGCACCGTCTGCGCGCGGGTGCCGTTGATGCCCACGATCCAGTCCGCCTCGGCGCGGCTGCGCGCCGCGGCGTGCAGGTTCTCGTAGGCGCTGCCGGGGGCGAGGCGCGCGAACGCGGCGCGGATCGCGTCCTCGGTGAGCGAGCTGAGCCAGAGCCGCTGGAAGGGCCGCGCGGGGCAGCCGGCGAGATCGAGCAGGTAGCGGAAGATGAGTTCGCCCTCGCGCCCGGCGTCGGTCGCGCACACGAGCTCGTCCGCGTCGGCCACGAGGCGGAGCACGGTGGCGAGCTGACGCCGCGCGCCGTCGTCGCCCGTCGGCCGCAGCTCGAAGCGTTCCGGCACGAAGGGCAGGGACTCCAGCGACCAGCGCTTCAACGTCGGGTCGTATTCGTCCGGCGGCTTCAGCTCGGCGAGGTGCCCGATCGCCCAGGTGACCGTCCAGCCCTGACCCGCGATCGTGCCCTCACCGCGTTGGGTCGCGCCGAGGAACCGCGCGAGATCGCGGGCGACGGAGGGCTTCTCGGCGACGAGGACCTTGCGGTGCATGGGGAGTTCGATCGCCGTCGCGGCTTGCGCAGGGCCGGATCGGCACGCGCTGCGAGCCTTCGCAGCGGAGTCGTGAGCAAAGGGCAGTGTGCGGAGGCGGGGGAGCTTCTGCAATGCGAGGTCGGGGCTAGGATCCCCGGCCTCTCTCTCGTGGCTCTCGCCCGATCTCTGGTGAACGACGATGCCGACTCTCTCTCGTGCCGCCGTCCGCGCGTCGACGGTGTTCTCCGCCGCGCTGCTCTCCGTCGCAGCCCTCGCCGCGCAGGGCGTCGTCCGCGATGTCCCGAGCAACAGTCCGGGGAGCGGCACCTGCAGCACGGCGCCATTCGGCAATGGCACGGCGGCGACCGCCAATCAACGCCTGCAGTTCGTCGTCACGCGCAATGAGCTCGGGAGCACGGCCGGATGGATCACCGGATTGAGCTTCGCGCCCTGCGCGGGCGGGCTCAGCCAGGCGGAGTTCTTCGAGATCGGCCTGGGTCTCCTCCCCTCGGGCTTCGGTTTCACCGGCCACCTCGACTTCGACGACAACCTCTGGAACCAGTGCACGGTCTGGTACCCGCTGCTCTCGAGCGAGTTCAACGCGCGGTGGAGCCGGAGCGCGAACGCCTGGTCGACGATCGGCGCCGACGCGAGCGTCTGGTACGACGGCACCAGCGATCTCCTCGTCGACATCAAGGCGATCGGCAATCGCGCGAGCGGCGGGAACTCGGGAGTCCATCACGACGGCCGTCCGGCGCTCCACGTCGCCGGCTGGACCGGCCCGATGCCCGCCACCGGGACGGTCGTGAACACGGCACCCAAGGTCCGCGTGCAGTTCGGCGTCGCGGACAAGGCGGCGTTCAACGTCGGTTGCCATGGGCTCGCGCTCGCGCTCGCCGGCAATGCGGTGCCTGGTCAGACGATCCACTTCGACGTCACGGGCGGCGGCGCCAATCTGCCCGTGGTCCTCAACCTCGGCATCACCTCACCCGACATCGAACTCGGCGTCATCTACATCCCGGGCTGCTGGTTCCTCTCGGACCTCGCGATCACCTCGATCGTGAGCACGACCGACGCGAGCGGCGCGCGGCGCTTCAGCCTCACGCTGCCGACCTCGAACAGCCTCAACGGCGCGCGCGTCATCGCGCAGGGCGTCCACGCCAATCCCGCGCTGCCGCAGTTCGTCGCGACCTCGAACGGCTACCGCTTCGTCATCGGGCCGGCGCAGCCCTGAGCTCGCGAGCGCCAAGCCCTTGGCCGACGCCGTTGCTCTGCGATGATGCGTGCCATGGCCAAGGCGCGCGATCGCATCAGCTCCGTCCGGATCCGCGGCTTCCGTTCGCTGCTCGACGTCACGCTGAAGTTCGACGGACTCTCGGTCCTCATCGGCGCGAACGGCAGTGGGAAGAGCGCGGTGATCGAGGCGCTGGAGACGCTCCGCTACTCGGCGGGTGCCGGCGCCACCGTCCCCGAGTACTTCCGCGAGCACACGCGGCCGATCCGCAGCGGCCAGACATCCTGTGCGCTCGCCGTCGAGATCGTCGGCGAGGGGGATGATCCGCCGCTGCGCTACGAGCTCGCGCTGTACCACATGGGCGACGGCAGCATCGGCGTCGAGTCGGAGCGGCTCGACGTGGGGCCGATCGGCGCGGCCACGGAACCATTGCATGCGTTGAGGCGGAGCCGCGGTCGCGCGGAGATCTTCGATTCCGGCCGGCGCCAGCTCGTCGAAGTTCGACCCGATCCTGCGACGTTTCTGCTCGGTTCGCTCGGCAACGCCCCGGCTCTCGCGGATCAGCAGCCGCTCCAGCAGATCGCCATCCGGCGCACCGTGACCGCGCTCCGCGGCATCGAGGTGCACGTGCCTTTCGAGGTGATGCCGGCCTGGGCGGCGCGGCGCACGGGTCGACGCTCGGCCAGCCGCGACCCGGTGTTGCTGCAGGCCGCGCCGCGGCTCGAACTCCTCGCCGCGAACCTCGGCAACGTCTACCACAGCCTCAAGAACGAGCACGGCAGCGCGCATTGGACCGAGACCCTGGAGCTCGTTCGCCAGGGCCTCGGCGAGGACGTCGACGACGTCTCCGCGAGCGCGGATGCCTCCGGCGGCCAGCACGCGATCACGGTGCGCTTCCGCAGCTCGGGCGCGATCCCCGCCGCCGCGCTCTCCGACGGCACGCTCGCCTATCTCGCCTTCGTCGCGCTGCTCCGGCTCCCGAGCGAGCGCAGTGTGCTCGCGTTCGACGAGCCCGAACTCCACCTGCACCCGGCACTCCTGATCCGCGTGCTGGCCATGTTCGAGTCGGTGGCGCACCGGTGTCCGGTGATCCTCGCGACCCACTCCGATCGCCTCCTCGACGCGCTTCAGGACCCGGCCGGCGCGGCGATCCTCTGCGAACTCGACGAGCAACGCGCCACTCGTCTGCACCGCCCGGACCGGGTGCTGCTCGAGAAGTGGCTCAAGGACTTCCGCGGTCTGGGCGATCTGCGCTCGGCCGGGCTTCAGGCCACGGTCATGGGCCCGGGCGAGTCGGTCGGATGACGAGGCTCGTCGTGCTCTACGAGGATGCGCGGGCGGCGGCGGGGCGCTTCGGGCCGCATGAGCTGCTGCTCGGCTGCGTCGCCGACGAGCTGGGCCGTCGGCTCCACGACCTGAGGAAGGAGATCGTCGCCATCCCGATGAATGGCGTCGCGAAGCTCCTCGCCGCGTTGACCGACGCCGAGCGGTGGCAACGGGTCGCTCCGCGTGGCGCCCCTCTGCTGGCCTTGATCGACTCCGACCGGATCCGCGATCACGTGCCTCCCGAGATCCGCGAGCACGCGGGCGTCGAGGCCTGGATCCGCGCGCGTTTCTCGGAGCCCGCTCGGCTCACCGTGATCCTCCTGGACCGCAACCTCGAGACCGTGATCGCGGCGATCCGCGACTGCGGAGAAGCCGAGGTCCAGCTCGTCGAGTCGGCGCTGCGGAAGGACCTCAACGCGCGCGATCGCCTGCTCGGAAAGCTCGGCGCCGACTCCGACCGACGCGCGCTGCGCGACTGCGTGCGTGGCGCCGTGCCCTCGTTCGAACGCGCGGTGGCGGCCGCCACCGACGCGCTTCGCTGACGAGCCCGGTCGCGGCGCGTGGGTTCTCGCGGGCGGAGCTGCGCCTAGGAGTCTGGGCCACGGGATGCCGCTCGCAGGCTGAAGGAATCACGACGCGGAGATTCCACTTCGGCGGCGCCCTGAGTAGAGGAGGTGCATGGCCCGGTTCCGCAAGTCTGAGAGTCCAGA
>JADLHO010000213.1 GCA_020848735.1 Planctomycetota bacterium
CCGCCGGCGCGGCAGACCTCGAGCGTGCTCGCGCGCAGGCAATGGCCGTCTTCGAGGAGCAGCACCGGCACGCCGGCGAGGTCCTGCTGCGTGACCTTGCTGCGACGACAGAGAGGGTGGCCCTTCGGCAGCGCGAGCACGAAGGCCTCTTCGAATAGCAGCAGGGTCTCGGCGTCGCGCAGCTCGGCCTCGAGGGCGAGCAGCAGGAGATCGAGACGTCCGGCGTCGAGCTCGTCGACGAGCTCGGCCGTCCGCTCCTCACGGATGAGGAGTTCGAGCTTGGGGAAGCGCTGACGGACGGCGGGCAGCACCTTCGGCAGCACGTAGGGCGCGACCGTCGGGATCACGCCGAGACGCAGGCGACCGGCGAGCGGGTCGCCGGCGTGCGTGATCGCGCGGGTGAAGTCGTCGCAGGCGGCGAGCACGATCTTGGCGCGCTCGGTCGCCTCCGCGCCCGCGGGCGTGATGATCACGCGTCGCGGATCGCGCTCGAAGAGCTTGTTCCCGACGATGTCCTCGAGCTTCTGGATCTGCGCGCTGAGCGCCGGCTGCGACACGAAGCAGCGCTCGGCGGCGCGTCGGAAGTTCAGGGTCTCGGCGAGGGCGACGAGGTACTCGAGCTGACGGATCGACGGACGCTCGGGCATGGCGATCGGCCGCGCATCCTAAGGCGCGCACCGGAATCGCCCGCGCTCTCAGTTGCGGATGTCGAGGTAGACGCCGCGCGGGAGATGGAAGGCCGGGACGTGCGTCTGACCCATGATCGGACCGGCGATCGCGGTGCAGTAGAGCTCCAGCCCGACCAGGTTCTGGTCGTTGGGGATCGGCAGGCGGAGCGAGCTGTTCAACGCGTACATGCCGTGCAGCAGGACGCCGAAGCTCTGGTGCGCATAGAAGCGCCAGGGTTCGTCGGTGAGCACGACGCGCGGATCGGCGAAGCCGATCTGCCAGACGCCGAGCATGCCGAAGGGCAGCGAGAAGCCGAGGTCGACGTGGGAGCCGAGCTGCGGCTCCTCGGTCGAGCTCCAGGTGCTGCCGAGCCAGCGCGAGGGGGCCGGGTTGTGGGCCACCACGTTGCCGCTGCTGCTCGTGGCCTCGAGGAAGCAGTTCTCGAGCTCGAGCGTGCCGAGCGCCGACTGGCCGTCCAGCGTGCAGCCGCCGAACTCCGACGACACGTGCAGCATGCGCGCGGTGCTCGAGGTCAGCGCACGCACGGTGCAGTTCTCGAAGCGGTTCCAGCGGAAGTTGGTCGGCGTGCCGAGGTTCGCGACCGCGAAGGCCCCGTCGCGGAAGACGTTGTTCCAGCACCAGAGGCGGCGGTTGAGGCGACCCTCCTGCACGAGCACGTCACCCCACACGAGGTTCTCGCTGATGTGGAAGTCGATGCGCGCGTCCTGCGGGCCGACGACGAAGGCGCGGGCGCCGGGCTCGGGCTGGATGATCGAATGGTGCACGTGGATCGCGGTCTCCACCACGGCGGTGCCCTGCGCGTCGAAGGCCAGACCGCTCGTGTGGATCTCGCTGCCGACGATCATCGCCATCAGGCGCTGGTCGCTCGTCGTGCCGCGGCGCACCTGGAGGAAGCGACCGGTGTTCATCGCCATCGAGCGGTAGACGCGGCACATCGTCATCGAGCCGGTGGCGTCCGTGAACATGTCGATCGCGAGCTGGACGCCGTCCCAGTGGACGTGTTCGGCCTCGAACATCACCGCGCCGCCGTTGCTGTGGTCGTCGATCTCGACGCCGATCACCTGCTGGTGCAGGGCGCTGTGCATGAGCATCACCGGCGTGTCGGCCATCATCCCGCTGGCCGAGAGGCGGAGGCCGGCCTGCGTCTGCCCCATCAGGTCGAGGTGCTCGAGCATGAGCATCTCCCCCATCGCCAGGTGGACGACGTCGTCGACCAGCACGCCGACGTCGCCGTCCATCAGCATCAGGTTCATCACCTGCGCCGTGTTCGTGCGCACGCGCAGCACGTACGGCATCCCCGACGCGTGGATGGTAGGCATCCCGTTCACGCCGCGGAGCATCACGTCGACTCCGGCCGCGGGACCGTCGAGCGGCGTGAGCGCCGCCACCACCATGATCATCGGCGTCGTCGCCGCATCGATCTCGATCTCCGTGATCGGACCGCTGCCCGCGAGCCGCGCCGCCTCGGCCGTCGAGAGCTGCGCCGGCATGAGCGAGCCATTGACGAGGCGGATCGCCTCGTCGAGGGAGAGGTGGGCATCGCCGAGCATGCCCGGCGTCATCGCATCGTCGACGCGGGCCACGGTGACCTGTGCGGCGAGCGACGAGACACAGAGCGAGAGCGCGAGGGGAATCAGGGACTTCATGAGCGAGTCGGGAACCGGAGTCAGAAGAGCAGATGGCCGTAGCCCGCGCTGCCGGCGATGCCGCCGGGTGCCGCGGGATCGAGGACGACGGCCTGATGGACGAGCGACGCGCCGCGCAATGCGGCGAGATCGGGGATCGGGAGCCCGAGCGTCGCGTGGCCGGCGCCGGCGCCATGGCCGAGCAGCGCGATCGGCACGAGGATCGGCGGAGGCACGAGCGCGACGTGGATCGGCAGGGCTCCGAGCTGCTGCCCCGGTGCTCCGGCCGCCGCCGCGAAGAGCAGCACCGCCGGCGCAGCGCCGAGCGCATCCGCGATCCCGATGCGGAACTCGGCGTTGCCGAGCGCGGCCGGCGCCTCGTGCAGCGTGCGCGGCGCGATCCCGCCGCTGCCCGCGAGGGCCGCGCCGAACGCCGCGGGTGCGCGCTCCGACCAGAGCGTCGGGCGATCGAAGGGCGCGGTCTCGGCCGCCGCACGCGGATCGGTGAGCGCGTGGGCGAGGAACTCGACGAGCTGCGCCTTCTGCACGGCGTTCAGGCCGAGCGGCACGAGCGCGGGGTCCTTGTTGTCGGGGAAGGCGCCGCCGCCGCGGTCGTAGAACTCGACGACCTGCGCGAGCGTCGCGAACTGCCCATTGTGCATGAAGCGGTTGCGCAGCCCGGCGAGACGCAGCGTCGGCACCTTGAACTTGCCGCGGTCGGTCGGGTCGGTCGTCGCGAGCTGCCAGCCGAGGTCCTCGCCCACGGGACGCAGACCGAGATTGCGGAAGCTGCCGTCGGAGAAGAGCGGCGTCGTGTGGCACTGCGCGCAATGCGCCGCGCCCTCGAACAACGCGAGCCCGGCGCGCTGGTCCTGGCTCAACGCCGCGGCGTTCCCGAGCACGTAGCGGTCCCAGGGCGTCTGGTCGGGCACGAGCGTGCGCTGGTACGCGGCGAGCGCGTAGAGGATGCGCGTGGCGTCGATGCCCCGATCACCGTAGGCGCGCCGCATCAGCTCGCCGTAGTCGACGCCGCCGCCCGCGAGGGCCTGCGCGAGATCGGCCGGCAGATTGGTCGCGAGCGCGAGCGGACGCACGCGTCCGAGCTTCTGGGCGATGTCGGCCCAACCACGCGCCGCGTACGCCATCTCCGCGGGATCGACCGGCGGCCCCGCGGCGTGATTCTCCAGCGCCCCGCCGAACATGATGCGCAGCGTGCGCGTGACCGGGTCGACGAAGGTCTCGGTCGCGCGGCCGTCCCAGCGCAACGCCGATTGCCATGCCGCGCCGAGGTTCGTCGGCGTGACGCGCGCCGTGACCTGGGGCGTCAGCCCGAACAACGGACTCGGCGAATAGGTGCCGGCGGCGTCCGAGCGGACCACCCCCGGTGAGCCGAGGCGATCGTCGGCGGAGTGGAAGAGCGCATCCGGCCCCGGATGCCGGCCGAGGCGCGGATCGGCACCGCCGGCGCCGGGTCGATGGCAGCTGCCGCAGGCCATCGTGTTGTCGCTCGAGAGCTGCTCGTCCCAGAACAACGCCTTGCCGAGCAGGGCCTTCGCCGCCGTCGTGCGGTTCTCGAAGGGCGCGGGCGGCGGCATCAGGGCCTGCGCCCACGCCGTCGCCGTGAGGCACACGACGGCGAGCGGGGTCACGGAGCGGGAGCGCGGCATGGGACGGCGAGCGGAGCGCAGAGGCTAACCCGCTCCGCGCGCGTCGTCAGTGCGCGGTCCGGAGGTGGAGCACGACGCCGGCATCGCGACCGGGAGTCTCGCGACCGTGCGCAGCGCCGGGTTCCCGGCGTCGTCGAGGATCGACTTCGCGGTGCCCCGCTCGGCCACGGGCCGGGCCTTCGCCATCACCGCGTCGATGGCACGGTGGGTCCGGGACAGGTCCCGCGTCCCGTCGCCGAGGATCCCGACCTGCAGCGCCGACACCTGCGCGCGGAGCTGCCGCTCGATCTCCTTGGCCCGGGTGTTCCGAGCAGCGGATTGCCGATGACGCCGGCCGCAAGCACGCCGAGGCCCGCGAACGAGTCCAGGGTCCAGTGCTTGCGGCTCGGGCGCGGCCCGCTGGGTTCAGCGCACGGTGCTGAGCACCGGCTGCGGGTCGAGTTCGAGCCGGAACCCGCGGAAGCGCACCTCGGTGGGCCCTCCGGAATGGACCTGCGGCGCGACGATGCCGCGCTTGCGACCCTGCGGGTCGACGAGGTCCACCGTCCGTACGCCGTTGATCGCGAGCTGGATGCGATCGCCGACGGCGAGGATCTCGTAGGTGTTCCACTCGCCGGGCTTCGCCGGCGACGCGGCGGCCTTCTGCAGGATCGCGCGGCCGTGCTCCTCGTACAGGAGCCCCCACCAGCCCTTGCCGATGTCGGCCTGGTAGCCCGCGATCTCGCCGTCGTCGCGCGCCTCGCTGCGGAACTGGATGCCGGAGTTCGCCTCGTCGGGGCTGAGCTTGACCTCGACGACGAGGCGGAAGTCGCCCAGCAGCAGCTCGCTGCGCGCCCAGTCGTTGTGCGGCAGACCCGTCGCCGTTCGACCGACGAGCTCGCCGTCCACCACGCTCCACACCGCGGGGTTCGCTTCCCAGCCCGTCAGGTCGCGGCCGTTGAAGAAGGCGCCGACGTTCTCCGCCGACGCGGCGATCGGCACCTGCCGCGGGCTCATGAGGTACGCGATCAGATCGCGCGCCTCGGCCTCGCTCAGCGCCTGCAGCTGGCCCGGCGGCATCAGCGAGAACTTCGAGTACTCGATCGCCGGCGCATCCGGCTTGTCGGCCGCGAGGTCCTTGCGTCGAACGACCTGCGAGCCGGCGACCGTGCGCAGCGTGAGCGTCTGCGGCGTGTCCTGCACGAGGTTGCCCGCGAGCAAACGCCCATCCGCCAGGCGCAGGGTGACGAGCTGGTACTCCTTCCCCATCTCGGCGCTCGGGTCGACGATGTTCCCGAGCAGATACTCGAGGTCGCCGCGATTCGCGCCCGTGATGTCGGGACCGAGGATCCCGCCCTGACCGAAGAGCGAGTGACAGGCCTGGCAGGTCCGCGCGAAGATCGCGCGCCCACGGCTCTTGTCGGCCTGGCCGAGGAAGGCCGGCGTGAGGAGCGCGCGGTAGCGGGCGATCTCCTGCTCCGCCGCCTCGCTCTTGTTCACGACGCGACCCCAGGCCTTCTGCAACAGCGCCTCGATCGAGGCATCGCCGTGCGCGAGGAGCTGACGACGCAGCGAGGCCGCATCGAGGAGCCGCGGGCTCGCCACGCCTTCGAGGACCGAGCTCAGGAACGCGCGGGCATAGGCCGGCCTTGCGCAGAGCGTGCCGAGCGCCACCTCGCGCGTGGTCGGGTCGAGTTCGCCGAGCACGCCGAGGATGCGCGCCGGCGCCGCGTCGAGCTCGTAGGCGGCGAGACCGGCGAGCGCGGCGCTGCGCAGTGCGGGCTCCGCGAGCGCGTCGAGCAGCAGCGGGCCGGTGGCGGTGTCGCGCAGGCGCACGAGGCCCTCGATGGCCTCGACGCGGCGCGCCGACGGCGCGCGCTTGTCGCTCAACCGGGCGCGGAAGAGCGGCGCGAGGTTCGCGTCGCCGAACGCGAGCGCGATCTCGGCGGCGGGCTCGCGGATCGCCGCGTCGGTCGACGCGAGCAGGGCGACCGCCACCGCGGGCCAGCCGGACGGCATGTCCTTGCCCGTGTTCGCACGCACCGCCGCGCCGAACGCCGCGAGCAGCTCCGCCGTGCGGGCGCCCGGCGCGACGAGCGCCGCGCAGAGCGCGTTGCGCTGCGCGTCGCTGCCGGCACCGAGGCGCCGCGCCATCGCCGAGCGCACGGGCTCGAGCGCGGCCTCGTGCATGAGCTTCACGAAGCGCGGCACGTCGAGATCGGCGAGCGGCTCGACGCCGTACCAGAGCACCGTCGGCAGGTTCTGGTCCGAGGCGTCCCCGCCGTGCGCGAGCAGGGCCGCGGCCGCCGCCCAACGCTCCTCGACCGGCATCCGCTGCAAGGCCGAGGCGCACGCGAGACGCACGACGATCGACGCGTCGCGTTGCGCGATCGCCGCGATCGCGCGCCGCAGGGCCGGATGCCTGCCGGGCTGCTCCATGCCGAGCCGGATGGCCCAGGCGCGCAGGTCCTCGTGCGCGTCGTCGGCGAAGGCCAGCAGCTCCGCCTCGCCGAGGAGGCCGACCGCATGCATCGTCCAGAGCGCGCGCAGGCGCACGTTCGTGTCCGTGTGCGCGGCGGCCAACGTGCGCAGCGCCGCAGCCGCGCTCGTCGAGACCTTGCCGCGCTCCTGCAGGAGTCGCCGTGCATGGCGCACGAGGAACTCGTTGCGGCTCGCCTGCAGCGCGACGAGCTCGTCGTCGCCCGCGCGCTCCAGCGCCAGCGGCGGCGACTGCACGTCGCCGTGACGCAGGCGGTAGAGCCGGCCGTTGGTGCGATCCCAGAGCTCGATGCGCGTGCGATGGCACGCGGCCTTGTCGTACCAGTCGATGAAGAAGACCTCGCCCGCGGGTCCCTGCCGCAGCGAGACGCCGCGGAACCACGGGTCGTTCGCACGGACGAGATCGGGAGCGTGATGGCCCACGTAGCCGGAGCCGCTGCGTTCCAGGCGGTCCTGGTTCACGCGGTTGCCGTGCACGTTGTGCATCAGGATCGCGTTGCGGTACTCGGCGGGGAACGTCTCCCCGAGGTAGAGCAGCGTGCCGCAGTGCGCGTGTCCGCCGCCGGCGACGTCGGTGCTCGGATCGACGACCGCGCGGTTGCGTCCCCACCACGCATGCGCGCCGATGTCGCCCTCGTAGTGGCGGTGGTCGGCGATGGTCTCGATCTCGAGGTAGGGATGCGCGTCGAAGTGTCGCCCGCCCTGACGCTGGTAGCGCCCGCCCTGGACCATGTGCCAGAGGTGCGGGATCACGCAGGCGGTGATGAAGGCCTCGCCGCGATCGTCGAAGTCCACACCCCACGGATTGCTCGTCCCCCACGCGAAGATCTCGAACTCCTCGCGCTGCGGCTGGAAGCGCCACACGGCGCAGTTCATCGGCGCGCGCTTCTCGGGCGGCGTGCCGGGCTTGCCGACCTTGCTGTGCGTGAACACGCCGTGCGTGCCGTAGAGCCAGCCGTCGGGTCCCCAGATGAACGAGTTGACGGTCTCGTGCGTGTCCTCGTAGCCGAACCCGTCGAGCACGATGCGCGGCGCGGCGTCGGGCACGAGGTCGTCGTTCGCGTCCGGGATGAAGAGCAGATAGGGCGCCGCACCGACCCAGACGCCGCCGAAGCCCGTCGCCATCCCGCTGACGAGATTCAGCTTGTCGTAGAAGACCGTGCGCTTCTCGAAGGTGCCGTCGCGATCCGCGTCCTCGAACACGACGATCGCATCGCGCGCCTCGGCGTCGTCGCGCCGCTTCGGATAGCTGTAGGCCTCGGCGACCCAGAGCCGGCCGCGATGATCGACCCAGAGCGCCACCGGCTGGTGGAGCTCGGGCTCGCCGGCGATCAGGTCGACGTGGAAGCCCGACGGCGTCGTCATCGCCGCCGCGGCCTCCGTCGGGGTCTTGCCCGTCACCGGCTCCGCGACGAGGCCGCGCACGGGTTCCGCATGGAAGCGGAAGTCGTCGAAGTTCACGTGGCCCCAGCCACCGCTCGCGTCGTCGACGATGCGGACGATCACGCGCTTGCCGACGAAGGCCGACAGATCGACGAGCACGCGCTCCATGTGCTCGCTGTCGCTGCCCGTCTCCGAGCCGATCACCGCGCCGTTGCTCGCGTCGACGATCTCCACGCGCGTCGCATCGCCGGAGCCACCGCCGATGAGGAATGACGCGTACGGCAGCGGCACGGTGATCGGCTCCGAGCTCAGCGTGCCCGTGGGTTGATCGCCCGCGAGCTCGTAGCCGCCGATCCAGTACTCGCCCTCGTGCCCGCTCGACATGTCCTTGCGGCGGGCCTTCACGGTGTCGCCGCGCACGGGCTGACCGACGAAGGCGTCGCCCGTGCTGGTCCAGCCGCGCAGCGTGCCGGACTCGAAGGTGAGATCGGGCTCGCGCGGCGCGACCGCGGCGCTCTGCACGAGCACGAAGGTCCCGCGCTTGTTCGCGACGAAGACGTCGGTCCGACCGTCACCGTTCACGTCGCCGGCGGCGACCTGCGTGCCGACGCCGCTCTCGGTGTCGAGCACCACGGGCTCATAGCGGGCGGTGCCGCCGGAGCGGCGCAGCAGGAGACCGAGCAGCACGGCCGGGTCATTGGCCCCGTCCTGATTGCCGTCGTGCGTCGGGCCGTGCGACCACCAGCGCTTGCCGGTGACGACGTCGAGCAGACCGTCGCCGTCGAGGTCCGCGAGCGCGAGGGCATGGAGCTCCGAGACGTTGCCGGGTGCGCGTTGCTTGGGCAGCACCTCGTGCTCGACGAAGCCACCGTCCTTCTGCTCGAACCACGAGAGGCCCCAGTTGTGCGCGGCGTTGGACGTCACCACGTCCGCGTCGCCGTCGCCGTCGACGTCGGTGACGAGCATCTGCGCGCCACCGTGCGACGTGGAGAACACCTGCGGGTGCGCGGTCCACGCGCCGTCGCGAGCGGCGGGGTGCTCGTACCAACCCTCCTTGCGCAGGATGTCGGGGCGTCCGTCGCCGTTGACGTCACCGATCCCCAGTCCGTGCGTGAAGCGCGGCCCGGCGCTGGGCATCACGGCGTGGAAGGTCCACGGCTTGCGTGGATCGCGCCAGTCCGCCTCGGCCCAGCCGAGCCGATCGGCGTTCTGACAGACCAGTTCGGGTCGGCCGTCGCCGGTCATGTCGACGAAGGCCGGCGATTCGTTGTCGACCGAGTCGAAGACGACGTGCTTCTCCCAGCGCGCCTTCTCTCCCGTGTTGCGGATCCACCAGGCCTCCTTGCCGGGGAAGCCGACGAAGAACACGTCGTTGCGGCCGTCGCGGTCGAGGTCCTCGACCCACGCGAAGAAGTTGTCGGAGTACTGCAGCCGCGGGAACTGCTGCGGCTCGTGGATCGCGTGCTTCACGTCGAAGCCCGGACCCTCGTACCAGAACGGGCCCGCCACGAGGTCGGCGTCGCCGTCGCCGTCGAGATCGCCGATGGCGCCGCCCTCGCAGAGGAACTGCGTCGAGAGGGTCTTGCGCTCGAACTGCAGCGCGGGAGGAGTCGGGAGCGGCGCCGCCTCGGACTGCGGCAGCGCGCACAGCAGGAGCGCGGTCGTGATCATGAACTCAGCGAGAACTCGGGCAGCTTCTGGATCGCACCGCCGGCGAGGGCGGACTCATGGGCGAGGATGCCCACGCAGGTCCAATTCGCCGATTGCCGGTGGTTCGGATAGGGCTGACGCCCCTCGGCGAGTGCGGTGAGGAACTCGTGCACGAGGTGCGGGTGCGAACCGCCGTGCCCCGAACCCTGCGTGAAGGAGAGGTGCGTCTTGGTCCCCAGGTCGTAGACGCCCTTCGTCGTGAACATGCGGATCGGCTCCGGCAGCAGGTGCGCGAAGTCGGGGCAGCTCACCCGCGAGGGGATCTCCGGCTCGGGCTTCTTCGCGGTGTGCACGATCAGCGGCTCGTGTTCGACGAGCGGCCACTCCACCGACTGCTTGCTGCCGTACACGTCGATGCTCTCGCGGTACTGACGCGCCGTGTCGAAGAGCGAGCGGTAGATGCGCGCCGCGACGTCGCTCTTGCGCAGCTTGATCTGCGCCGACTCGATCGCGAACGGCGAACCGTAGTGCGCGATCAGCTCCTCGCGGATGCGACCCGAGCCGAGGCAGCTCACTTCCTCGGCATCCGCCTGCGCGATGCCGAGGCAAGGACCGACGCAGTGGGTCGCGTAGTGCATCGGCGGCAGACCGGGCCAGTAGTTCGGCCAGCCGTCCATGTCCTGCTGGTGACTCGCCTGCACGAACTGCAGTCGACCGAGCTCGCCCTTCTTCAGCTTCTCGCGGATGAAGAGGTACTCACGCGAGTACACGACCGTCTCCATCATCATGTAGCGGAGACCGGTGCGTTCGCAGAGCTCGACGATGCGCCGGCAGTCCGCCACGCTCGTCGCCATCGGCACGGTGCAGGCGACGTGCTTGCCCGCCTCGAGCGCGCGGATCGCCTGCGACGCGTGGTCGGGGATCGGCGAGTTGATGTGGACGAAGTCGATGTCCGGGTCGCGGAGCAGCGCCGCGTAGTCCGTGTAGCGCTTCTCCACGCCGAACGCGTCGCCGATCGCATCGAGCTTGCCCCTCGTGCGCTGACAGATCGCGGCCATCTTCGCGAGCGGATGGCGCTGGTAGATGGGAATGAACTCGGCACCGAAGCCGAGCCCGACGATCGCCGCGCGGAACGGAGGTCTCGTGCTCATGGTCGAGCGGCGAACGATAGCCGCGAGGCCGCGCGAGTCCGCACCGTTCCTGTCGCGTCCCGGTCGGCCGGGTCGTCGCATGCCTGGGACGCACGCCTTAGGCTTGCGCGTGTGAATCCTCCGCCCCGTGGTGCGGCGCTCGTCACCGGCGCTTCGTCGGGAATCGGCCTCGCGATCGCGCACGAGCTCGCGCGACGCGGCCACCCGCTGCTGCTCGTGGCGCGCGATCCGGGCCGCCTCGCCGAGGCCGCCGCCGGGCTGCGCCGCGCACATGGCGTCGTCGTCCACGAATTGCCCGGCGATCTCGGCGAAGCCCACGCCGCCGAGGCCCTGCTCGCCGAATGCGGTGCGCGAGCAGTCCTGCCCCTCGAGGTCCTCGTGCACAACGCCGGCTTCGGCGCACTCGGTCCGTTCGACGAGAGCTCGCCGGACGCGGCCGGGTCGATGATCGCATTGCAGACCGCGTTCCCCGTGCGCTTCACGCGCCTCGCCCTGCCCGGCATGCTCGAGCGTGGCCGCGGGCGCATCCTGATCGTCGCTTCGACCGCCGCCTTCCAGGCCGGCCCCTTCATGGCGGTGTACTACGCCTGCAAGGCCTTCCTGCTGTCCTTCGCAGAAGCGCTCGCGGAGGAGCTGCGCGGCCGCGGCGTGACCGTCACCGCGCTCTGCCCCGGACCCGTGCCGACCGGCTTCCAGGATCGTGCCGGGGTGACCGACGTGCCGCTCGCCCGGTCCGCACTCGCGGTCGATGCCGCACGCGTGGCGCGCGAGGGCGTCGACGCGATGGAGCGCGGGCGGCGGCTCGTCGTGCCGGGGCTGGCGAACCGCCTGCTCGTCTTCGCGAACCGCTTCGCGCCCCGCGCGCTCGCTCTGCGCATCGTGCGCCGCCTCCAGGAGCGACGCACCGCGAAGGCCTGATCCACCGCAGGCCTGATCCACCGCGGGCCTGATCCACCGCAGGCCTGATCCACCGCGGGCCTGATCCACCGCGGGACTGTGCCCCCGCCCCGGCAGCGAACACAATCCCCACCCATGCGACGCACCCTTCCGCTCCTGCTCCTCGCCCTCCCGCTCGGTTCCTGCGTCGTCGCCGCGGCCGCGGTCGTCGGCGCCGCCGTGATCGGTGCCGTGAAGTACACCGAGAACGGCCTCGAGCGCGACTTCACGCAGGACCTCGCGACCTGCTTCGCCGCCGCGAAGACCGCGATGAAGGAGTGCGGCTACGCCGTCCCCGACGAGGCACAGCCGATCCCGAGCGACGGCAAGCTCAGCGTCGGCGACGCGACGGTCACGCTGACGCGCCAGCCCGGTGCGACGGATTCGCTCGACGACGACACCACGCGCGTCGTCGTCCGCGTCGGCACCTTCGACACCGACGAGACCAAGCGGAAGGCCCGGCTGCTGATGGACGCGCTGTCGCGCGCCCTGGGCGCGTAGGCCCGGGAGCCGTCGATCAGCGCAGGCCGATGAACTCGGGATCCGCGAGGTACTCGTCGTCCCCGCCGAAGTTCTGCACCCACAGCGAGGCGTCGTTGCCGGCGCCGAGCTCGCGGTGGCCGGGCTGGAGGATGTTGCGGTGGTGCCCCGAGGAATGGAGCCAGCCGTCGAAGGCCGCGGGTGAGCTGGGGTAGTTCGCGATGTTCTCGCTCGCCCCCATCGCGTAGCCCACGAGGCGCATGCGGTCGAAGGGCGTCTTGTGCTCGGGGATCGGGGAGAAGTGCGAGAAGTAGCCGAGCCCGGCCATCTCCTTCGCATGGGCGCGCGCCGCCTTCTGCAGCTTCTCGTTCACCGCGAGCGGCCGGTGCCCGTACAGGACGCGGTACTCGTTGGTCATGTCGACGATGTCGCGCTCGGCCCGGCTCATCCACGCGGAGCGCTTGCGGACGTAGTCCAGGATGCGGTCGCGCTCGTCGAGCGTGGCGCGCTCCGCCTGGTCCCACGCGAAGCTGCGCAGATCGAGCACGGCGTCCTTCGGCAGCGAACGCGCCCAGCTCACGCGATCCTCGGCGTCGGCCACGCGCTCGCCGAAGCCGGTGAGGGTGGCGACGAGCCAGTCGAAGGCCGAGAGCTCGTCCAGCAGCTTCTTCGGTGCGCGCTTCCCGGCGGGTCCCCCGCTCCACTGCGCGCGCAACGCGGCGACGCGCTCGTCGACCTCGCCCTGCACCTTCCAGTACTCGCTGGCCCGCTCGGCCGAGACCGCGGGCGGCTTGTAGGGATAGAAGTACCGCGTCTCGTCGAAGATCAGCTGCTTCGCGAAGGAGCGCGCCTCGTCGAGCTTGCGACGGCCGAGCGCGAGCGCGTCCCAATGCTTGCGGAACGGGTCGCGCTCGATGCGCGCCGCGGTCTCCACGACGGCACCGCGCAACGCGAGCACCACGGCATCGAGCTCGCGCGGACCCTTCTTCAGCAGCGTCTCGAGCTCCGCGTCGCGACGGGCCGCGGGTTGATGGGCGATACGGACCACGACGGGACCCAGCTCGACCGCGCGTCGCCGCGCCTCGACCTCGCGCGCGGCGACGAACGCCCCGTCGACGAGCCGATAGCCGGAGTCCTCGAGCTCGCCGCGACCGCGCGCGATCACGCCGTCGATCTGCGGCTGGCAGCTCGCGTCGCGCTTCTGGGCATCGACGAGCAACGACTCGGCGAGCTCGCGCTCGCCCGCGCGGTAGCTCGCCACGGCGCCCGCCAGGAGCTGGTCGACCGGTGCCGCGTGGGAGCGCAGCAGCGCGGCGAGGGCCGCGGGCTTCACGTCGTCGAGGCGGAAGGGCTCGTCACCCACGCGCAGCCGGCCGTCGGCAGCGTGCAGCTCGAGGCTCTCCCCCTCGTTGCCGACGAGTGCGACCTCGCGTTGGGCCGCGAGCTCCGCGGCGAGCCAG
The DNA here is from genome assembly GCA_020848735.1 of Planctomycetota bacterium. Lineage (GTDB taxonomy): Bacteria > Planctomycetota > UBA1135 > UBA1135 > UBA2386 > JACRLW01. The sequence goes on from JADLHO010000213.1 coordinate 13,521, forward strand.
TCGACGAGACCCGCGAGGCGCTCGAGATCCGCCGCGCGGCCCCTCAGGGTGTGCGCGTGCGATTCGTCGCTCGGCGCGATCGCCGTCGCGACCTCCCGGACGATCGACGCGGCGCGGGCATACTCGCCCTGCCGCTCCGCGCTGCGCGCGTCGTTGAGACGCTCGCGCAGATCGAGCAGCGACGGCCCACCCGCCGGCGCCCCACCGGCGACCGCCTCGCGCCGCAGCTCCAGCGCACGCGCGCGCTCGCCGAGCACGGCGAAGTCCGAAAGGGCCGGGAACCGCGCGCGCTCGACGCGCAGCGCCGCGAGCGCCGCATCGAGCGCCGCGAGCGGGGCGTTGGAGTCCGCCGGGGTCGCGGCGAGCGCATCGATGCGCGCGACGATGGCCGGGAGCTCGCTGCGCGCCGCGGCGAGCAGCCGCTGCTCCGCGTCGCGCAGCGCGGCGGCGGCCGGGCCGCTCGCGGACTCGAGCACGATGCGGCTGAGCTCGAGGCCCTCCGCATAGCGCCCGAGCTGGATGAGCCGCGCGAGCGCGGCGAGATGCTCCTCGGGCAGCGACGTCACCGGCGACGGCGTCACGGGCGCGGGCTTCACGGGCTCGATCACGGGTGCCGGAACCGGCGCACCGTGCGTCTTCGCGGTGGCACCCTCGGCGTCGGGCGCGGTCGGCCGCACCTGCTCGGCGTCGCCCTCCGGACCCGGCGTCGAGATCACCGTGGTGATGCCCTCACGCAACGCATGGAGCTCCGTGCTCAACACGCGTGCGGCGATGCCGTCGATCGAGTCCTCGTCGCGCTGGCGGCGCGCGCGCAATTCGTCGAGCTGCTGCGCGAAGCTCTTGAGCGGCGCTTCGGCGCGCAGCGCGATGCGGCCCGCGGCGACCGCATCCTCGATCGCGCGGAGGTCGGCTTCGACCTGCTCGAGCCGCGCGCGTCGCGCGGGGTCCTCGCCGGCCCAGGTGCCGCGATAGCGGTCGAGGGTCGCCCGCACGCCGTCGAAGTCGCCGACGCGGCGCAGGCGCATGGTCTCGGCCCAGCCGAAGGGCAGACCATCGCCGGTCCGCGTCGCGAAGAAGATCGCCGCGCAGAGACCCAGCGCGAGCACGGCGACCAGCGCGGCGACGCCGCGGCGCTTCGGCGCCTCGGCCTCGCGCATCGCGCGCCCGCGCAGCTCCGCCTGACCCCGCGCGAGCGCCCGGCCGTCGGCGAGGACGTCGGCCGGCGTCGCCTTGCGCGCGACCTGCTGGCCGACGACGAGCACCGCCGTCCCGATCTCGATGCGGTCGCCGATCGCGAGCCGCGCCTGCAGGACGTCACGGCCATTGACGCGCGTGCCGGTCTGCGAACCGAGGTCGACCAGGCGGTGCCCGCCCGCGGGGTCCTTCTCGATCCGCGCGTGGGCCGGGTCGATGCCGGCGTCCCTCAGCCGCAGGCCCGCATCGGGAGCGCTGCCGATCACACAGGGTTCGTCGCCGAGCGGGTGGAAGAAGGTCTCGCCGGCGTCGAGGATCTGCAGCGACAGCTTCAAGTCAGTCCCTTGCGGAGGAGCGGCGGCAAAAGCCGGCGGCGACGGGCACGCGGGGCGAGCGGCCGTAAGACCTTAGCCGCGCCCCCAAGAGGCGCAACGGGGCTCAGCCCGTGCGCAGCTCGGGCGAGAGGTCGGCGGGACCGACCTCCGGCCCGTCCGCGAGCGCCGCGAGCCGCTGCGCCTCGTTCTGGAGCTGGCGCACGTTGCCGGGCCAGCGCGCGCGGAGCAGCACCGCCTCCGCGGCCGCAGAGAAGCGCAGCGTGCGCCCCGCTCGCCGCGCCGCATCCGCGAGGACGCGACGCGCGAGGAGCACGATGTCCTCGCCGCGTTCGCGCAGCGGCGGCAGCCAGAGCTGGAGCACGTTCAGCCGGTAGAAGAGGTCCTGGCGGAACTTGCCCTGCGTGACGAGCTGTTCGAGGTCGCGATTGGTCGCGGCGATCACGCGCACGTCGACCTTGCGGACCTTCTCGCTGCCCACGGGACGGATCTCGCCTTCCTGCAGGGCACGCAGCAGCTTGCTCTGCATCGCCGGGCTCGTGTCGCCGATCTCGTCGAGGAACAGCGTGCCGCCGTGTGCGGCGACGAAGTGCCCGTCGTGATCGCGCACCGCGCCGGTGAACGCGCCGCGGGCATGCCCGAAGAGCACCGACTCGAGGAGCGTCTCGGGGATCGCCGCGCAGTTCTCCGCGACCATCGGCTTCTTCGCGCGCGGACCGAGCTGGTGCAGGATCCGCGCGACGAGATCCTTGCCCGTGCCGCTCTCGCCGCGGATGAGCACCGACGAGGGAACGCGTGCGAAGCGCGTCAGCTTGTCGCGCAACGCGAGGATCGCGGGGCAGCGGCCGATCATCCCGTGCCAGGTGGCGTCGGCATCCTCGTCCGCGGCGTTCGACGGCAAGGCCGCCGCGAGCCTGAGTCGGAGCTCCTCGAGCTCCACGAGCAGCGCCTCGCGAGCGGCCTCGCCGCCCTGCGCATCGGCGCGCTCGATCAACGCGCGGAGCTCCGCGCGCAGCGCGGCGAAGCGGTCGACGGCCTCCGCGTTGGACTCGCTCACGTCGTGCCCCGGCCGAGCGGACGCAGCCGCGCGTACTCCATCAGCAGTTCCCGCTCCTGGCCGGTGTCGAAACGCACCGTCGCGCGCGCCAGGATGCCGCTGCCGCGCAGCCGCAGGAGCGTGCCGGGTCCGTATTCGTGGTGCGCGACCCGCGCACCGGGTGCGAACTGCTCGGCGGGATCGGTCTGGTCGTACTCGACCGCCGCGCCGTGGCCACCGTCGCCGAACGCGGCGAAGTCCTCGTCGTCCGCATCGGCTTCGTCGGTCGCGGCACTCGCGCCGGTGATGCAGTCGCGCGGGATCTCCTTCAGGAAGCTCGACCGCTGCGTGCGCTCGGTCAGGCCGCCGACCATGCGCTCGCGGGCGTGGCCGAGCCACAGCGTCTGCCGCGCGCGGGTCAAGGCCACGTAGAGCAGCCGCCGCTCCTCCTCGACGCCGCCCGCCTCCTCGAGCGCGCGGCTGTGCGGGAACACGCCCTCCTCGAGCCCCGCGACGAAGACGTGGTCGAACTCGAGGCCCTTCGCCGCGTGCACCGTCATCAGCGAGACGCGCGGTTCGTCGGCCTCGCGGCGGTCCTCGGAGGTCATCAGGGCGACGTGGCCGAGGTACTCGGCGAGCCCACCGCCGTGGGCCTCGTCGAAGTACGCGGCATCGCTCAGGAGCTCGAGCACGTTCTCGACGCGCGCCTCGTCCTCCTGGTCGCCCATCGCCTGCAGGTGCGCGATGTAGCCGATGCCGCGCTCGATCGCGCGCATCGTCGCGTGCGCACTCGCGAGGTTGCCACGCGCATCCTGGAACGCGGCGGCCAGCGCGGCGAGGGTCGTGCGGGCCTTGGCCGGCAGCTCGGCCCGCGCCTCGTCGTCGAGCAGCCCCTCGTAGAGCGACAGGCCGCGGGCGGCCGCGCCCGTGCGCAGCTTGTCGAGCGTGGCGCGCCCGATCCCGCGCGGCGGCACGTTGATCACGCGCTCCATGCTGACGTCGTCGAGCGGATTGACGAGCACGCGCAGATAGGCGAGCACGTCCTTCACCTCCTTGCGCTCGAAGAACGACACGCCGCCCACGACGGCATAGGGGACGAGTTCGTTGCGGAACGCCTCCTCGAGGCCGCGGCTGAGGAAGTGGCTGCGGTAGAAGACCGCGATCGCGTCCGGCGCCACGCCCTTCGCGACCAGCGCTCCCGCGCGCCGCGCGATCGCCCGCGCCTCCTCGGCGGGCGAGGCCGCCGCGAACACGACGATCGCATCGCCCTCGTCGTTGTCGGTGCGCAACCGCTTCTCGAGACGCTCGTGGTTGTTCTCGATCACGCCCTCGGCCGCGCGCAGGATCGTCCGCGTCGAGCGGTAGTTGTCCTCCAGACGCACGACGGTCGTGCCGGGGAAGTCCCGCTGGAAGTCGAGGATGTTGCGGATCTCGGCCCCGCGGAAGCGATAGATCGACTGGTCGGGATCACCGACGACGCAGAGGTTCTGCTCGGCGCCGACGAGCAGGCGCAGCAATTCGTACTGCACGCGGTTGGTGTCCTGGAACTCGTCGACGAGCAGCCAGCGGAAGCGCTGCTGGTAGCGCTCGCGTGCGTCCGGGTGCTCGAGCAGGAGGTCGCGGAAGCGGCCGAGCAGGTCGTCGAAGTCGAGCGCCCCGAGGCGCTGCAACGCCGCGTGGTACGGATCCCAGAGCCGCTGCAGCACCTTGTCGACGGCCCCGTAGCCGAACACCAGATCGGCCTTGCTCGTGCACAAGTTCTTGAGCTGCGAGAGCCGGCGCCCGAGCTGCGCCGGCTTGATGCCGCTGCCGTCGAGACCGTGCTCGCCCATCAGCAGCTTGAGGACGGAGTCGCGGTCCTGCGTGTCGTAGATCGAGAAGTCGCGCGGATAGCCGAGCAGCTCGGCGTCCTGCCTCAGGAAGCGCGCACACGCCGAGTGGAAGGTCGCGACCATCACGCGCTCGCCGCCGAGCTCCTGCACGCGCCGCGCCATCTCCCCCGCGGCCTTGTTCGTGAAGGTCAGCGCGAGGATCGCGTGCGCGCGCTCGCCGTCGCGCAGCAGGCGCGCGATGCGACGCGTGATGACGCGGGTCTTCCCGGAGCCCGCGCCGGCCAGGACCATCAACGGCCCCGTGCCGAAGGTCACGGCCTCGCGCTGGGCGTCGTTGAGGTCGTCGAGGATGGGATCGCGCATGTCAGGAACCCGCCTCGCCACGGCGAAGTCGGACGCCGCAGGATGACGCAAGAGCGGAGCGGAAGGAAGGGCGGGACGGGAGCGGTCAGCCGCGTGCGTTGGCGATCACGAGCTCGCGTTCGTCCGGATGGCTGAGCCGTGTGCGCGCCTCCTCGATCGTGAGCCAGCGTGCCTCGGCGACCTCTCCGACGTCGCGCGGCGCGAGCACCGCGCCCTCGCGCGCGAGCATGTTCCAGAACAGCACCGACTTCGGCCGGCCGTCGACGCGGTAGAAGGTCTCGCCCGCCCAGGAGTCGAGCGTCGCCGTGCAGCCCGTCTCCTCCTCCACCTCGCGCAGGGCGGCGGCCACGAAGGTCTCGCCGTCGTCGAGCTTGCCCTTCGGGAGGGTCCAGTCGTCGTAGCGCGTGCGATGCACGACGAGGATCGCGCGGCGCGTCGGGTCGCGCCACACGAGACCACCGGCCGCGAGGATGCGGCCCTTCTCCTGTCCGGATCCGGAATGCGTGGACTTGCCCATGGGTTCGAGGGGGCCGGCAGCGGCACTCACTTCGTGAAGAACTGGTAGCGGGCCGGCGCATCCATCCCGCCGCCCTCCCAGTCCCATTCCACGGTGTAGCGCGCGCCGCGCTTCAGCGGCGCGAGCGGATAGAAGACGACCAGCCCCGGTGCGGCGCTGCGCCGCGAGGCCCCGCTCTCCGCGACGTGCACGATGCCGGGCACCTCGTCCTTGTTCTCGAGGCGCAGCGTGCAGCGGATCGAGGCGGCGCGCGGCAGCGAGCCGGAGCGGAAGAAGTGCATCGTGATGGGCCAGCCGATGGTCTTCCCCGGCTTCTTGCCCCGTGCGGCGAAGAGGGCCTCGAGCTCCGCGCCGAGCGCCGCACTCGCGACCTCGTTGGGCACGACCAGATCGGCGCCGGCATCGCTCGGCAGACTCGCCCCGACGCTCGTGCCCCGCGGCGACCAGACCGCCTGGTTCACGCCCGCGTCGATGCCGCGGGAGACGTCCATGACGAGCAGCTTGCCTTCGGTCCAGAGCCCGATCGTGACGAGCGCCGGGTTCAGGACGGCGTCGCGATAACCCGGCCAGGCCGCGAAGTCCTCGACGGTGGCACCGGGCTCGCCGGCGTCGGTCGCGACCAGCGCGCGCGACGCGAACATGCGCCCGCCGAGGCTGCCCCCCTTCTTCGCGGGGTCCTGCGCGTGCTCCTTCTGCGGGCCGCGTTCGCCCTTGTTCGCCTCGAGGTAGAGCCCGTGCTGGCGGCAGTCGGCGCTGTACTCGGCGCTCCAGCCGACGGGTTTGGCACCTTGGCTGCCGCGCAGGCGATTGAACTCCGCGAGGAACTCCGGCGCGCGCTTGCTCACCGCATCGAGCGGTGTCTGCTTGTTGCGGATCGCGCGCAGGATCGCCGAGTCCTCGGTCCAGAAGCGCCGCCACTCGCCGTCGAGCGCATCGAGTGCGAGACCGCCGCTGCCCTCGGCGAAGCGCTTCGCCACGTCGCTCTCGCTCGCCTTGCGTCCGACGGTGAACGTCGAGTCGAGCACGCGCAGCAGCTTGGGATCGCGGCGCAGCACGTAGTCGCAGAACGACCAGGCCTTGATGCGGTCCGCATTCGAGAAGTCGGCAGCGGAGATGCCGGGGAGCTTCGCCGCGGGAGTGTCCGTGCGATCCCACGCGAGATCTGCCGCGAGCTCGGCCCAGATCGAGAGATCCGGCAGGTTGAAGCGCTGGGCGTTCGTGCCGGTGGACGTGCGCCCCTCGTCCTTCTGCTGCGCGACGTTGAAGATCAGGTTGCGGCCGAAGAACCAGCCGACGACCGCGTGGCCGATCCCCTCGCGCAGCGCGTCGGAGCGGAAGCCGCCCCATTCCACGGCGACCTGCCGCACCGCGTGGTCGTTGACCGTCGCCGCCTGCTCGAATCCCGCGACGCGCGCGGGAGTGGCGCCGTCCTCCAGCGTCGTCGCCGAGACGTTCTCCAGCAGGAACGCGAGGTCGCTCCCGCCGAGCCGATCCTCGTTCGCGCGGATCACGGTCTGGAAGGTCTCGCGCTTCTGCAGCATGAGGAACACGAACTTCTGGCGCGGCCGCCACTCGTAGCCCGCGATCCCCGCGAAGAGCTCCTTGCAGAACGCGTGGCTGCGCTCGGCATGGCGCGCGCAGTCCTCGAGCACGGCCTTGTCCCAATCGCCGTAGACGAGGAAGCGCTCGGTCTCCACGCCGACGTGCGTCACGCCCGCGCGGTCCAGCAGCGGGTGCGTCGCCGCCGCGGCCTTGACCGGCACGTCCTGCGCGAGCAGGCGCACCACGCTGCGGTCGACGAGCCGCGAGCGCCGCAGGAGCTCGAGCTCGACGTCGTTGCCGAAGAGTCCCTCGAAGTTCTTGCGCCCGGTCGCGGCGCTCGCCGTCGCGTCGCTCGGCGCGAAGCGCAGCGTGCGCTCGAAGTGCCACCGCGCGCGCTCCTGGTCGCCGGCGGCCTGGTACGCGACGCCCAGCTCGCGGTGACCCGCGGCGAGTTCCTTCTGCGTCGCCTCGAACTGCCGCGCGAGGACGCGCGCCGTCGCGGCATCGGGCTCGTCGCTCGCCGGCACGCGGAACTTCGGGTCCGGCGCCCAGCTCGTGCCGACGCGCAGGTAGCCGAGGCTCGCGCGGGCGTGTTCGTGGTCGGGCGCGTAGAAGCTGATCACCTCGCGCCAGACGTCCCGCGCCTGCTCGTGGAACTTCGACTTGGAACATCGCGAGGCGTGCTCGTCGAGTTCGTCGGCGGCGCGGGCGAGGAAGGCGCGCTCGTCGGCCTGTGCGGAGACGCCGGGTGCGGCCGCGGCGGCGAGACAGAGCAGGAGCGCGAGTTCTTCGGTGGTGGATCGCATCGGCGTTCGCGTGCGCGGCGATGCTAACCGGCCTCCGGACGGACCGAGCCGGCCGCGCGACCCCGCCGTCGCCGCGCCGCTGCGGTTCTCACCGCTTGCGTCGCGGGACTCGGAAGGCCGACGATGGGCCCATGCGTTCCCGCACGTGCCTCCTCGCGCTGCTCCTGTCGACGATCGCGGCCTCCCCCGGCCTGAGCGGACAGGAGCCGGGGCGCCGCGAGATCCTGCTCCAGAACCTCGCGCCGTCGCTCCGCAACGAGTGGGTCCAGGTCGCGGTGCCCTTCGCGGAGGGTGAGGTCCAGGACGTGCCCGGCTACCACGTCGACGGGCGCCCCACCGTCTGGGAGGCCTTCGGCGCGCGCTGGCCCGACGGCAGCCTGCGCCAGGCGCTCGCCCTCTTCCGCTGCTCGCTCCCGCGCATCGGCGAGGCGCGCCTGCCGCTCGTCGAGGGTCCCGGCCCCGCGGTCTTGGAGTTCAGCGATGCGCTCCGGCCCTGGACCTTCGAGATCAGCCTCCGCAGCGGGGACCGGCGCTTCCGCGGCGCGCTCGAGCGCGTCGAGTTCCTCGCGCGCAACCGCGCGCGGCAGGTGGTCGTGATGCGCGGCCGCATCGGCGCGTCGGGACTCGTCGCCGAGGCCACGCTCGAGCAGTACTCGGGACAGGAGCACGCGTACTTCGGCATCGGGGTCTTCTTCAGCGACCCGAGCTCGCCCGCGCTCGACCTGCCGGTCGACGAACTCGCACTCGAGACCGAGGGGCTGAGCTTCCTCCCGCGCCACGCGAACCTGCTCGGCATGCGCGTCGAACTCAACGAGCGCGGCGCGCGCACGATCCTGCTCGAGAACTCCCACATCGGCGACGGGCAGGGGCTGCGCCGCAACGGCGTGCTCGCCCCGCCCCTGCGCGGCGGCGAGGACGACGAGGCCCGCGAACGCGACGAGACGATCCGCGCGGCCGCCGTCTGTCGCGTCGTCGGCGCGACCCCATGGAGCGGCAGCGGCGCGTTCGGACCCTATGGGGTGGTGCCGCCCCCACCGCCCTGGCTCGCGACGCCGGATGCCCAGCGCACCGTGATGGCGCAGCGCCACGCCGAGTTCGTCGCGTGGAGCCGCGCGCAGAAGGGCGAGGCCTTCCGGGCGGCGCGCCACGGCCCGGGCACCGCCGCGCACGCCGCCGGCGATCAGGCCGACTTCGGGCTCTGCGCGCTCGAGCCCGTCGCGGCCACGGGTCTGCCCTCGATGCTCTTCGAGGTCGAGTGGTCGGTCCTCCAGGAAGGTTGCCGGCCCGTGCATTTCTTCGAGGCGGATGGCTCACCGCTGCTCGCACGCGAGCACCCGAAGTTCGTCGCGCTCTCGGGGCGTCCGCATTGGAACCAGGACAGCTCGCCCGACCGCCTGGGCAAGCCGTATCCCCCCGACAAGTTCGACTCGCAGGAGTGGACGGGCAAGGACAGCGAGCACTGGTCCAACAACTACCTCTGCGCCTATTACCTCCTGACCGCCGACCCCCAGGCGCTGCTCGAGATCCGCAACGAGACGCAGCTCTGGATCGCCGCCAATACGCTCGATCCCGACCTCTGGACGAGCAAGCCCGGCGCCGCCCGCGCCGCCGGCCGCACGATCCTCGCCGGTTGCTGGCTCTGGCTCTGCAATCCCGACGGCGAGCTCGAGCAGCGCCTGAAGGACCGCATGTACCAGACGATGCTGCCGGAGTGGAAGGGCGGCAAATGGCCTCCCGACCACGTGCGCCCCTATGACGTGAAGGGCCCGGATCCGCGCTACTTCCCCGGCCCGGA
>JADLHO010000214.1 GCA_020848735.1 Planctomycetota bacterium
ACGGACTTTCTCGCCAAGCCGATCGACCGCACCGAGTTCCTCGCCCGCGCCCGCAACATGCTCGCGCTGTGGCGCACTCAACGTGCCCTCGCGGACCGCGCGGCCTGGCTCGCCGGTGAGGTGGACAAGGCCACCCAGGCGGTGCTCGCGCGCGAGCGCGAGACGCTCTTCTGCCTCGGTCGGGCAGCCGAGTATCGCGACCCCGAGACCGGCGGCCACATCATGCGCATGGCGAACTACTCGCGCCTCGTCGCCGAGCGTCTGGGGCTGCCCCGGGCCGAGCAGGACCTCATCCTCATGGCGGCGCCGATGCACGACGTGGGCAAGCTCGGCATCCCGGACCGCATCCTGCTCAAGCCCGGCCGGCTGACCGACGAGGAGATGGCGGTCATGAAGACCCATGCCCAGATCGGTTACGAGATCCTCAAGGACAGCTCGTCGAACGTCCTGCAGGTCGGGGCGGTGATCGCCCGGGCGCACCATGAGAAATTCGACGGCGGCGGCTATCCGGCAGGGCTCGCGGGCGAGGCGGTCCCGCTCTACGGACGCATCGTCGCGGTCGCGGACGTGTTCGACGCGCTCACCTCCGAGCGGCCCTACAAGAGCGCCTGGGAAGTCGATCGCGCGCGCAGCTTCATCGTCGAGGCGGGCGGGACGCACTTCGACCCGGCCTGCGTCGATGCCTTCCTCGCGAGCTGGGAGGACGTGCTCGCCGTGCGCGAGCAGCACCGGGACCAGCCGGAGGCCGCGGCGCCGGCCGACTCCGCCCTGGAGCGCGTGCGTTGATCCGGGCAGGGACGCGCGGCTCGACCGGTCACGGGCACCCTCGGCCATGAGGTTCGCTTCGATCGCCGCGGCGCGCCTCCTTCCCGAGGGGCTGCACGCACGCGTGGTCGCCCTGACGGCGGTGGCCCTCGCGGTCGTGCTCGTGCTGCTCGGCGGTCATGCCGTCGAGCGCGATTTCCGCGAGCGGGTGGCCGAGCTGGAGCGCGAGACCGGCGCGTACGCCGAGCGCATCGCCGCCGGGATCGCCATGGACGTCGAGACCGACAACTTCCCGATGGCCGAGGCGCGCATGCTGTGGGCGCTGCAGCTCGCCGACCATCGCCAGCTCCTCGTGTTCGACGCGGCCGGCGCGGCGCAAATATGCCTGGAGGCGCTGCCGGGCGTGCGGCCCTTCCGCAACGAAAGCCTGTGCAACGTCGAGCTGGGCGTGCCGAGCGGCGCCGGCGCTACCGCGCGGTCGGGTGCGACGGGTGGGGCGCGCGGGAGTCTCGCGCAGCGGCCCGATCGCATCGAAGTCCGGCGCCCGATCGGCGACGCGGTCGCGCCGCTCGGCTGGGTGAAGCTCACGCGCAGCCTGGAGAGCGTCGAGGTCGCGCATGACCGGGCGCTCGTCGCGGCCCTCGCTTCGGCGGCGTTCACGCTGCTGGTGGCGGCGGGCACGGTGTGGCTCGTCCTCGCCCGGCCGATGCGCGAGCTGCGGGAAGCCACCGAGTTCGCCGGCGCGATGGAACGCGGTCGGGGGGGAATGTTGCCGTCCGGCGGCGCGGCGCGCGAGACGGAGGAGCTGCGCGCTGCCCTGAACTGGACCTCGATCCGCTTGTTCGACCAGCACGAGCAGCTCGCGGCGAGCGAGGCGCGCAGCCGTGCGATCCTCGAATCGTCGATGGACGCCATCGTCACCATCGACGACTTCGGCCACGCCGTCGAGTTCAACCCGGCGGCCGAGCGGATCTTCGGCTGGCGCCGCGACGAGATCATGGGGCGCTCGCTCACGGAGACGCTCGTGCCCGAACGCATGCGCGCCCGCCACGAGAGGTGGCTCGCGCGAGCGCGCGAGGCGGGAGGCGCGACGAAGGGGGTGCGCGTGGAACTGCCGGCCCTGACCCGCGACGGCGGCGAGTTTCCGGTCGAACTGGCCATCACCCCGCTGGAGCTGGGCGGGCGCAGACTCTTCACCGCGATCCTGCGCGACGTGCGCGAGCGCAAGCGGGCCGAGGCCGAGCTGCGCGCGACCGAGGAACGGCTGCAGCTCGCGCTCGCCGCCTCCAACCTCGCCCTGTGGGACTGGGATCTCGGTTCCGACCGCATCTACCTGGACGAGCGCTGGTCCGAGATGCTCGGCGGGCCGCAGGTGGCCACGGTGACCACGGCAAGGGGGTTCGCGGCCTGCATGCATCCCGACGAGCTGCCGGCCGTCGAACGTACGCTGGCGGCAGCGCTGAAGAGCGCCGAAGGGGGGTACTGGGCCGACCACCGGGTGCGCACGAGCGGCGGCGACTGGCTATGGGTGGAGTGCCACGGCAGGGTGGTCGAGCGCGATGCGCATGGCCGGGCCGTGCGCATGATCGGCACCAATGCGGACATCCGGGCGCGCAAGCACTCCGAGGAGGAACTGCGTGCCGCCAAGGAGGCCGCCGAGGCCGCCACGCGCGCGAAGAGCGCCTTCCTCGCGAACATGAGCCATGAGATCCGCACGCCCATGAACGGCATCCTGGGGATGACCGGGCTTGCGCTCGAGACCGAGCTCACCGACGAGCAGCGCGAGTACATGGAGATCGTGCACCGCTCGGCGCAGGATCTGCTGGCGGTCATCAACGAGATCCTCGACTTCTCCAAGATCGAGGCCGGCAAGCTGGAGTCGGAGCAGCTCGACTTCGACGTGCCGGCGTGCATCGACGGCGCCCTCAAGACCGTCGCGGCACAGGCGCATGCGAAGGGGCTGGAGCTGGTCTGCGCCTGCGATCGCTCGGTACCGCAGCTCGCGCGCGGCGACCCGCGAGTCCTTCGACAGGTGCTCATCAACCTCGCCGGCAACGCCATCAAATTCACCCACGCGGGGGAGGTCGAGGTCGCAGTGTCGGCGCGGCGCGCGCCCGGCGGCTTCGACCTGGCGGTGGCGGTGCGCGACACCGGCATCGGTGTGCCGGCCGACAAGCAGCAGCACATCTTCGAGGCCTTCAGCCAGGCGGACGGTTCCGTCACGCGCCGCTACGGAGGGACGGGGCTCGGGCTCGCGATCTGCAGGCGTCTGGTGGAGACCGCGGGGGGCAGCATCACCGTCGACAGCGAGCCGGGTGTCGGTTCGACGTTCCGGTTCTCCATGCACCTCGCCGAGGCGGGTGCGGGGGATGCCGGCTCGCCTGCGGGGAGCCTCGCGGGGCGGCGCGTGCTGGTCGTGGACGACAGCGAGACGAGTCGGCAGGGCCTGCTCGCAACGCTCGGCCGGTTCGACGTGCAGGCCACGGCCGTCGCGCCGGAGGAGGCGCCGGACGCCTTGCGGCGTGCGGCCGCCGAGGGTGCGCCCTGTGCCGTGGTGCTGCTCGACACGACGCTGCCGGAGGCGCAGGGTGCGGAGCTGGTGTCGGCCATTCAGGCCATGCCCGAGCCCCGCCCCGTCGTCGTGCTGCTCGCCACGGCATCGCGTGCGGCCATCGCCTGGGAGACGGTTGCGGAGGGGCGCCGGGTCACCAAACCGGTCGCGCGGGAGGATCTCGCCCGGACCCTGCTCGCCATCGTCGATCCGGACGCCGCCGCTGCGGCGAGGGCCTTGCCGGCCGACACTGCCGGACATCAGGCCCCCGGGCTGGACGTGCTCGTCGCCGAGGACAACGAGGTCAACGCGCGGCTCGCGGTGCGGCTTCTCGCGCGCCAGGGGCATCGCGCCGTGGTCGTCGGCAGCGGTGTCGCCGCGCTGGAGGCTCTCGAGCAGCAGCGTTTCGACGTCGTCCTGATGGACATGCACATGCCGGAGATGGGCGGTGTGGAGGCGACGCGTCGGATCCGCGCCGGCGAGGCCGGCAGCGGACGCCGGATTCCGATCGTGGCCATGACGGCCAGCGCGACGGCGGAAGACCGGGCCGCGTGCCTCGGTGCCGGCATGGACGACTACGTGACCAAGCCCGTGCAGCCGGCCGCCCTGGCCGAAGCGCTGGCGCGGCAGCGGCGGCCCGGACCGGGTACGCCGGCCGCGGTCGTGCCCGCGCACGCCGCGTTCGACCGCGCCGAGACCATCGCGCGTCTCGACGGAGACGAGGGCCTGTACGCCGAGATCGCGGGCATCTTCGTCGCCGAGGGGCCGCGCCAGCTCGCGCGTCTGCGCGACGCGATGCAGCGCGGCGAGGCGCCGGGCGTCTATCAGGCGGCGCACGCCTTGAAGGGGGCGGTCGCCAACTTCTGCGCGCCCACGGCGCTCGCGCTCGTCCAGCAGGTGGAGAGCGCCGCGCGGGCGGGCGCGCTGTCCGACGCGACCGCCATCCTGGAGGGGCTGTGCGGCGAAGTGGAGGCGCTGTGCACCCGTCTGGCGGCCGAGGGCGACGCGGTGAGCGGGCGGGAGGCCGCCTGATGGCGCCGCTCGTGTTCGAGCGCTTTCGTCAGGAGGATGCCTCGGTCACCCGCGGCCACGGGGGCATGGGGTACGGGGCTCGGGCTCGCCCTCGCACGCGAACTCTTCGAACTCATCCGGTACGACGCCGACCGACGGAGCATGATCGTTCGGGGTCGGCAGCCGACGGGGTCAGGTCACCGTCGGGGTCGATCGCCGTCGGGGTCAGGTCTTGCAATTGAGCATCGGGCCTCGCCCGGCGGGATGAATCGACGTAGCTGCACGATGCTCAATTGCAA
>JADLHO010000215.1 GCA_020848735.1 Planctomycetota bacterium
CAGCGGTGCCGACGCGATCGAGATCAGTCACGAGGCGCTGATCCCGAGCTGGACCTGGCTGCGCGAGCTGGTGCAGCAGAACCGCCAGTTCCTCGCCTGGCGCAAGCACACGCGGGCGGCGGTGCGGGCCTTCGCGGAGCGGCACGAGGACGCGGTCCTGCTGCGCGGGCGCTATCTCGCCGAGGCGATGGAGTTCCGCGCGGCGCGCGCCGACGACCTCACGCCGGAGGAGCTGGCGTTCATCGCGGCAAGTGCGGCGGCGGCGGCGCGCGCGAAGTTACTGCGTCGGCTCGTCGGCGCGGCGCTGCTCGTCCTGGCGATCGCAGCGTCCTACGGCTTCATCCAGGCCAGGCAACGCGGTGACGCCCTTCAGGCGCGCACCGACGAGTTCGACCTACTCGCCGGCGTGTGGCAACTGAAGGCCGCGCGCGAGAAGGAGGCGACGCTGTATCCGGCCTGGCCCGAGAAGCTCGCCGCGATGGAGGATTGGCTCGCCTGGGATGTGCCGCGCCTGCGCGAGGCGCTGCCGAAACTGAAGGCGGGGCTCGCGTCGCTGAAGTCGCGGGCGAAGCCGCGGAGCGCGGAGGACCTCGAGGCCGATCGGCGGGCGCATCCGCGCTTCGCCGAGCTCGAGGCGCTGCGGGTATTGCTCACCTGGCGCAAGCATGGTCGCGGACCGGATCCCGGAGGCGCGAGACCCGAGCTGCCGGCGCTGCCGAGCGAGTTGGCCCAGGCAAGGGCCAAGGCCTTGAACAGCTACGCGTGGGCGCGCGTCGATCCCGATCGCGAGCGGGACGTCCCTCCCGCGGAAGCGCCGCTCGCGTTGGCTGCGGCGCAGCGCGCCGTCGCGAGGATCGAGGGCGGCGACGCGTCGGTCGCGCTGCACATGGTCCTGGACACCCTGGCCTGGGCCTGGCTGGCTCTCGGCCAGGGCGACGAGGCGATTGCCGCGAGCCGCCGTGCGCATGAAGCGGCGCCGGAGAAGGACCGCGAGGAGTACGCCCGCCTTCTGGCGAGGATCGAAGCGGCGGCGAGGGAGCTCGCCGGCGAAGCCGGCCAGCGCGCCGTCGACGAGCTTCAGCGACACCAGACCGAGCTCGAAGCGCGCATCGAGAACGAGCGCCGCTACGAGTTCGATGCGGACAGCGATCGCTTCCTCTTCGAGGCCTTGCGCTCGCAGGACCTGGCGATCGAGGACTTTCTCGCGAAGGAGCTCGCGGGCGTCGAACAGCGCCGCGACTTTGCGAAGCGCTTGCGGGATCTCGCGACCACGCGCGATGCAGCACGCTGGGCGGCGGTGAGTGCAGCGGTTCGCGCGAAGCACGGCATCGACCTGAAGCCGCAGGGAGGACTCGTGCCCTTGGGTGCCAATCCGAAGACCGGCTACTTCGAGTTCTACGAGCTGCGCAGCGCCTGGGACGGCAAGAGCGATCCAGCGTCGATCGCGATTCCCGCCCACGAGGCGGATGGCCGGATCGCAGTGAAGGACCAATCGGGGATCGTCTTCGTGCTGCTGCCGGGTGGGACCATCACGCTGGGAGCGCAGCGCACGGACCCGAAAGGACCGAACTACGAGACCGATGCGGAATCCGATGAGAGCGTCCACGAGGTCCGACTCGCCCCCTTCTTCCTCGCCCGTCACGAGTTGACTCAGGCGCAGTACCTCCGCCTCACGGGTCAACGGAATCCAAGTTCGTTCGCTGCTGGCGAACGCACCAGCACGGATGAGCGGGCGATCGGCTGGGCGCATCCGGTCGAGACGCTGGACTGGGACATGGCTCGGCAGGCACTCGAGCCGCATGGGTTGATCCTGCCGACGGAGGCGCAGTGGGAGTACGGGTGTCGGGGCGGGACGACGACCGCGTGGTATGCGGGCTCAGAGGCCCACGATCTGCGAGGGCATGCAAGGCTCAGCGACAGCGCGCTCGAGGGCGACCCTCTCCAGGACCAGTGGTCGGCGCACTGGCCGGTGGGGACTGGCTCTCCGAATGCCTTCGGGCTCTTCGACGTGCATGGCAACGTGTGGGAGTGGTGCCGCGACTGGTACGGCGACTACGGAACGGAGCACCCGGGCGACGGGCTCCACGGGGAGGAAGGCAGCTCCGGCCACCGCGTGGGCCGGGGCGGCAGCTCCCACTACTCCGCCTCGCTCGCGCGCTCCGCCTACCGCCACAGGCCCTCGAAGGCGCTCCCCAATGTCGATCTCGGCCTCCGCGCCGCCAGGATCATCACGGAGTGACTTCACCACTTCACGGCTGCTCGCAGCCCCCGCCGAGCGCAGCGAGCAGGGGGTGGCGGGACGGGGACTTGTTTCGCAGCGAAGATTCTGCGAGGAATTCCGGAATAGGTGGTGCTGGGGCCGGGCGGCGGGGTCGGGGCAATGGCGGTGCGTACGCATCGCATCCTCACTCTTCCCTTCGGCGCGCAGCGAGGCTCCTTCGACGCGCGCGCGCTCGACGAGCTGCAGCAGCGCGCGGTCCTGCTCGAGTGCCGCGAGCAGCTCTTCGAGGCGCAAGGCATGCCCTTCCTGCTCTGCGTCTGCGTGCTCGCGACCGCGGCGGCGACAAGCCCTTCGAGCCTCGCCGCATCTGCGGCGATCGCGAACTCTTCCGCCAGCAGTCCTGAACCCGATCCCGAACTCATCGCCGAGGCCCTCAACGCGAAACCGCTTAGCTTCGAAGCCAATGCGAGCTTCGAGAAAACGAGCGCCTAGCGCAATGCGACAGCGCTCAGACAGGGCGTGCCGCCCTACGTGCTGCTCACCAATCGCCAGCTCCGCGATCTCGCCGCGCCGAGTACGCGCTCCGTCAAGCGCAGGACCAACGCGCCGGCGATCCGCAATGCCGCTCTCGGCCTCTATGCCGTGCACGGCAGATTCACCGGCGGAGATCCTCTCCCCACGCTCGTCATTTCCCCGCATAGATCGCCAGCATGTGCGGCATGACCCGCGCCGGATGGTGCTCGACGAGATCGCCGAGGCCATGGACGCGGAGATGGGAACTCGGGCCACCATCCAGCACGGTGTGTGTCAAGGTAGTTGCCGCCCCGAAGCTCACGCGACCCGGGTGGTCAAGTGAAGAGGATCCGGGTTGAGGCGGACGGCGTCGACGCGGGTCCAGTTGCGCGTGCGGGTTGTCCACCGG
>JADLHO010000216.1 GCA_020848735.1 Planctomycetota bacterium
CTGCGCGCGTCCGGGTGATCTCAGCGATCGGTCCCCAGTTCGCATGTGGAACGCGAACGCCCGAGTCCAGGCTGTCGCTGCCCCCTCGATCGGTCGTCCATCGGGGTGTGGTTCGCCGGACAGTTACCGACGAAGGATCTCGGGGCGCATCGGCAGGAGGTGAGCAGCCGGCTCGACAAGGCCGGCTTCGACGTCATCCGGATGGAGGACTGGACCGCCGACCCGGACCATCCGGCGGAGGTCTCGGTGCGGAACATCGCCCGCTGCGATCTGTGCATCGCTCTGATCGCCTTCCAGCGTGGCACGATCTCGACGCGCGACCGCCGTCGGCGCTCGATCACGCAGCTCGAGATCGAGACCGCGAAGCGCAAGGGAGTGAGGGTCCTCGCCTTCGTGCTCCGGGACAATGCCGCGAACCGGGAGGCGTGGCCCGCCGAGTTCAATCGGCTGGATGACCCGGCCGTGGTCGCCTGGCGGAGGGACTTCGAGCGCGAGCTCACGTCCCAGTTCTTCGACGCCGGCGAGATGCCCGATGTGCTTCCGGCGGTGACGCGTCAGATCGTCGAGATCGAGCGGGGCCGTCGCGCTCGGCTCTCGCGGGTGATCGTGCTCGGGAGTGCTCTTCTCGTGATCGCCCTGGCCGGCTTCGGCCTGTCGGGAGACGCACGAGCCTGGTTGGTCGGGCAGATCCTGCGGTACCACGATCCCATCGTCATGAGTGGAGTGCGGACGGGCGACTCCTCCCTCGCGCGATTGATCGAGTCCCGCGCGGACCTGCTCAGCAACACGAACTTCGCCACGGAGATCCTGGGGACGCGCGAGTCCTTCGACATCTTCGCCAACGTGTTCGGCACGATCCGAGATCATCGCAACGAGCTCGAGACCATCCTGGCCAGAGGCGCACGCGTGAGGATCGTCCTCACGGACTTCTGGCAGCAGGACGACGCGGGCTGGCGCGCATTCCTCGCGGCCACCGAGGACGAGACGAAGACGGGTGAGCTCCGCAGGACGGGGAGCCGGACCAGCCTGGAGACGGCGACCGTCGCGAGTGCGGAGAGCGTGCGCGAGATCATCGGCGAACTGCATCGACGGCATCCGGACCGCATTGCGCTGCGCCTCAACCGGCGGCCGCTGCTGTTCACGCTCTGGCTGAGGGATCCGGACTCCGGGTCGGGAATGGCACACCTGGGCGTGCATTACTACGGCCAGAAGGCGGATTGGCCGGCCTTCCGGACCTCCCGCCGCACCGGCGGCAGGAATCTCGCATCCGCGCGCGACCAGTTCGAGAGGATCTGGTCGATGTGCGCGGACGCGGAGGTCTACGGCATGCGATAGCCGGCGGGAGCTGTCTCGCAGGTGACGGCTCGAACGGTTTCGCCCTCAGCCCCCTCAGCCCCCTCGCCGCCGCGCGGCCTCCGCATGCCCGGCCAAGCCCTCGAGTTCTGCCAGGCGCACGGCGTCGGCGCACGCGCCGGGGTCGGCGAGGTCGAGCTCGAGCCAACTCCGCACGCGGAGGAATTGGAGCACCGACAATCCGCCGTGCACGCGGGCGGCGCCGCCGGTGGGGAGGACGTGATTGGGGCCGATGCCGTAATCGCCGAGGACCTCGGCGCTCGCGGGGCCGAGGAAGAGGCCGCCGCAATGGCGCAGCGGCGCGCGGAAGCGCCCCGGTCCGCGGGTGAGGACCTGGAGGTGCTCGGGGGCCAGGCGATTGCAGACCTCCACCGCGGCCGCGTCGTCGTTCACGTGGACGACGACGCCGTTGCGCAATGCGGCGCGGGCGACCTCGCGTGTCGGCAGGACCGCGAGCTGCGCGCGCAGTTCGCGTTCGACGGCTTCGGCGAGGGACTCGGCGCGCAGGAGCACGAGCAGGGGCCGCGCATCGGGGTCGTGTTCGGCCTGGGCGAGCAGATCGGCGGCGATGGTCGCGGGGTCGGCGCTGTCGTCGGCGAGCACGAGGAGCTCCGAAGGGCCGGCGAGGAAGTCGATGCGGACCTCGCCCGCGACGAGCTGCTTCGCCGCGGTGACGAAGCGATTGCCGGGGCCGACGACGACCTCGCAGGGTGCGAGTCCTTCGATGCCATACGCGAGTGCGCCGATCGCCTGGGCACCGCCGCAGGCGAGGAGGCGGTCGGCACCCGCCACCGCGGCCGCGGCGAGCGTGATCGGCGCGGGCCGGGGCGAGGCCACGACGATCTCGTCGACGCCGGCGACGCGCGCCGTGACCGCGGTCATGAGGACCGAGGAGGGCAGGGGGTGACGACCACCGGGGGCATAACAGCCGGCGCGTGCGACGGGGAGGATGTCGTGCCCCGCGCGGCCGCCCGGGATCGACAGCTCGAGCGCGCGCAGCGATTCGCGCTGTGCCCGCGCGAAGCACGCGATGCGCGCCGCGACGCGCTCGAGGAGCTCGCGATCGCCGACGGGGATGGCATCGCGCGCGGCGAGCAGGGCCTCGCGTTCGAGGATCAGCGGCTCGCCGGCGCGGAGATCGCCGAGGCGCTCCGCATGGCGGCGCAGCGCGCACACGCCTTCTGCGCGCAGTTCCTCGAGGATCTTCCGTGCGACGCCCAGCGTCTCCTCGTCGAGCACGGTGGGACTCGCCGCGACGAGTTCGGCCGCGGCGACGCGGCGCAGGAGCGGGTCACTCGCCACGGCCGTCCTCCTTGCGATCGCCGCCGCGGCGCGTGATCCGGAGCGCGCGCGTATCGAGCGCGCGCTCGACGTCATCGAAGCTGAGCCCCTGCCGCGCGAGCGCGACCGCCACGAAGAAGACGAGGTCCGCGGCCTCGTGCACGATCGCGTCCTCGCCGACGGCCTCGGCGAGTTCGCGCGCCTCCTCGCGCAGCTTGGCGGCGAGCAGGCCGTCCTCGCGCGCGAGACGCTGCACGTAGCTCGCGTCGTCGGGCGCCGCGGTGAGTCGCGCGGCGAGCGTGCGCTCGAGCGCGCGCAATCCCTGGGCCGCGCCGAAGCAGGTCCAGGTCCCGCGGTGGCAGAAGCCCGCGCCGTGCTGCCGTACGACGAAGCGGAGCGCGTCGCGATCGCAGTCGAGGTCGACGCGCAGCAGCTCCTGCGTCGCGCCCGAGCTCTCGCCCTTGCGCCAGAGCCCGCGCGTGCGCGAGTGGTAGATGCCGCGCCGCTCCGCGACCGCGGCGCGCAGGCTCGCGCGGTCCGACCACGCGAGGCCGAGCAGGACGCCGCGCTCGTCGACGCAGAGCGTCGGCCAGAGGCCGTCCTGCCGATCGCTCGTGAGCGGGGCCGCGAGCGCGTCGGCGAGCTCGAGCTGGCCGGTGTAGAGCGCCATGCCCACCTGCGCATCGCAACCGATGCGGTCGAGTGCGGCGACTTCGTCGGCGCCGGTCACACCGCCCGCGATCGTGAGCGAGCGATCGCCGGCGAGCGCGCGCAGCGCGCGGAGCTCGTCGAGCGGTGCCGTGCCCTGCAGGCGCCCCTCGCGCTCGACGAAGGTGACGAGGAAGCCGCCGCAATGGGGCCGCAGCTCCGTCATGCGCTGCGCGATCCCACGGCCCGTGCCGCGCGTCCATCCATGGTCGACGACCTCACCATGGCGCGCGTCGAGCGCGACGATCACCCGCTCGCGCGGCAGCGCGCGGAGGAGACCGGGCTCCGCCGCCGTGCCGATCACGATGCGGGTCGCACCGAGGTCCAGCCATCGTCGCGCCGTCGCGAGGTCGCGGATGCCGCCGCCTACACGGCAGGGGAAGCGCGACACGAGGGTCGCGACGAGCTCCGCATTGCTGCCGCGGCCGAGCGCCGCATCGAGGTCGACGACCGCGATCTCGCCGGCGAGTGCGAAGCGTTCGGCGATCGGCTGGGGATCACCGGCCTCGAGCGCGAGCGACTCGCCGCCGACGAGTTGCACGACACGGCCGTCCATCAGGTCGATCGAGGGGAGGATCATGGGTGGTTCTCGTCGAGGCGCATCGCGAAGCCGCGCGCCGCGAGGGCGTGCTTGAGCGCGGCGACGCTCGTGTGGTCGTCGTGCAGGATGGAGGCGGCGAGCACGGCATCGGCGCCGGCCGCGAGCGCGTCGGCGAGGTGCCCGGCGTGCGCGGCGCCGCCGGAGGCGACGATCGGCACCGCGACCGCACGCGCGACCGCGGCGATCAGCTCGAGCTCGTAACCGGAGCGCGTGCCGTCGCGATCGACGCTCGTCAGCAGGACCTCGCCGGCCCCGAGCGCCGCGGCCGTCGCGGCCCAGGCGATCGCGTCGCGCCCCGTGCGCTCCTTGCCCGAGCGCACGACGACCTCGTAGCCGTCGCCGTCGCGGCGGCGCGCGGCGTCGAGCGCGAGCACCACGCACTGCGCCCCGAACTCGCGCGCGAGCTCGCCGAGCAGCTCGGGTCGCACCACCGCGGCGGTGTTCACCGCGACCTTGTCGGCGCCGCACTCGAGCAGCGCCGCCGCGTCGGCGCGGCTGCGCACGCCGCCGCCGACGGTCAAGGGGATCGCGAGGACCTCGCGCACGCGCGCGACGAGCTCGCGCATCGTGCCGCGCCCGTCGTTCGTCGCGGAGATGTCGAGCAGCACGAGCTCGTCGGCGCCCTGGGCCGCGTAGCGCTGCGCACAGGCGACGGGATCGCCGGCGTCGCGCAGCGCCGCGAAGCGCACGCCCTTCACGACGCGCCCGGCGTCGCAGTCGAGACAGGGGATCACGCGTCGCATCAACATGGGCAGGCCTCTCGCGCGGCGCGCACGAAGCGCCGCAGCAGCGCGGCGCCGTGGCTGCCGCTGAGCTCGGGATGGAACGGGCACGCGACGAGCCGTCCGGACTCGAGACCGGCGACGAAGCGGCCCCCGTGCTCGGACCACGCGACGCGCACGCCGCGCGGTGCGTCGATCAGCCGATACGAGTTGGCGAACCAGGCGCTGCCGCTCGCGAGCACCGTGCACGCGGGCTCGGCATCGATCCGGTTCCAGCCGAGCTGGGGGACGCGCAGGGCGCCGGCCGAGGCGCGCGTCGCGTCGAAGCGCGCGACGTGCCCCGGCAGGATCGAAAGACCTTCCGCCGTGCCCTCGTCGCTGCTCGCGAAGAGGAGCTGCATGCCGAGACAGATCGCGAGGGTGGGGCGGTCCTCGGCGATGCGCGTCCGCAACGCGCAGTCGAGGTCGTGGCGTGCGAGCGCCGCGCGTCCGGCGTCGAAGGCGCCGACGCCCGGGAGGAGCACGGCGGGCGCCTCGAGCACCTCGCGTGCGCAGTGCGTGACGCGCGGCGCCGCGCCGGCGCGGCGCAGCGCGGCGACGACCGAGGCGAGGTTCGCGACGCCGGTCGCGACGATCACGCAGTCGAGCGGTGGAGCCGGCGACTCGTTCACAGGACCCCCTTCGTGCTCGGCACCGCCTCGCCGTCGCGCGTGAGCGCGTCGCGCAGCGCGAGGGCGAGCGCCTTGAACGCGGCCTCGCAGCGGTGGTGGTCGTTCGTGCCGCGCAGCACGTCGACGTGCACGGTGAGCCGCGCGGCCATCGCGAAGCTGCCGAGGAAGTGGGTGAGGTTCTCCGTCGCGATCTCGCCGAGCCGCTCGCGCACGAGTCCGAGCGTGATCTGCGGCCAGGGTCGTGACGAGACGTCGACGACCGCCCGCGCGAGCGCCTCGTCGAGCGGCGCATGTGCCGTGCCGAAGCGACGGATGCCGCGGCGTTCGCCGAGCGCGGAGTCCAGCGCCGCGCCGAGCGCGAGCGCGCAGTCCTCGGCGCTGTGGTGGTCGTCGACGCGGAGATCGCCGCTGCACGTGAGCTCGAGGTCGAAGCGGGCGAAGCGCGCGAGCGTCTCGAGCATGTGGTCGAGGAAACCGATGCCGGTTGCGACGGTGGCGCGGCCCTCGCCGTCGAGGTCGAGTGCGACCGTCACACGGGTCTCGCGGGTCGTGCGTTCCTGGGTGCTGCGGCGGGGGGTCATGGCGTGCCTCCGGCGAGGGGAAACGACTCGAGCGCCGCGAGCAGGCGACGGCGCGCGGACTCCTCCGCGGGCGCGGTGATGCGCAGCGCGTCGGCGAGGAGGGGATGGCCGTGGAAGCTGCGGACCGCGATGCCCTGCGCGAGCAGGTGTGCGGCGAGGGTCCGGCTCCGCGGACCGCGCGCGAGCACGAAGTTCGCGGCACTCGTGGGGACGACGAAGCCCAGGGCGCGCAGCCGTGCACCCACGAGCTCGCGTGTGGCGCGCACGCCCTCGACGCGGCGCAGCAGCGCGGCCTCGGGCTCCTCGAGGGCGAGGGCGGCGAGCGCGAGCGAGAGCGACGCGACGCCGAACGGGCTGCCCGCCGTGCGCATCGCCTCGATCACGTCGGGGCGACCGAGCGCGTAGCCGACGCGCAGTCCGGCGAGTCCGCGCGCCTTGCTGAAGGTCCGCAGCACGAGCCCGGCGTCGAGCGCGAGCACGGTGGCCGTGAGCGCGTCCTCGCCGAACTCGGCATACGCGAGATCGGCGACGAGCAGCGCGTGCGGCGCCGCGCGCGCGAGCGCCCGCACGTCGGCCTCGCCGACGACGAGACCGGTGGGGTTGTTCGGCGTGACGACGAAGAGCAGCCGCGTGCCGGCATCGACGAGACCGAGGTACTCCGCGCGCGGGAACGGTCCGTCCAGCCAGGGCACCGTGCGCAGCTCGAGCTCGGCGAGCGCCGCATAGCGCGGGATCATCTCGAAGCTCGGGCTGACACCGACCGCATTGCCGCCGGGTTCGCCGAGCCCACGGCAGAGTCGATCCAGCGCCTCGTCGGCGCCGGCCGTCACGAGGACCGAGTCGGGTGCGACGCCGTGTCGCACCGCGAGCGCGTGTTCGAGCGCGCTCGCGTCCGGGTAGCGACGCAGCAGCTCGGGGCTCGCGTCGGCGAGCGCGTGCAGGAGCGCCGCGTCCGGCAGCGGGCCTTCGTTGCCATCGAGGCGCAGATCGACGTGCGGGGGCAGCGCGGCGCGGCGATACGGCGAGAGGCCCAGGATGCGACGGGCCGGTCGGAGGGTGAAGCGCTCGGTCGTCATGGGGCTCGGTCTCACGCGATGAGCTGCGCGATCTCGGTGACGACCAGGTCGGTCGCGCCGAGCTCCTTGAGCCGAGGGATGAGCGTCGCGAGCCGCTCGCGCGGGACGGCGGCCTTCACGGCGTAGCCCGCGGCGTCGTGCAGGAGGCTCACGGTGGGCACGCGCATGCAGGGCAGCGCGGCGACGAGCGTCGGCAGGGCCGCTGCGGCGCAGTTGAGCTCGAGCATCACGCGGCGGCGGGCGTCGAGCGCGGAGCGCAGCAACATCGCGAGATCGTCGATGCGCACGCGCCGGCGTGGATCCGCGAGCGCGGCCCGGCTCGCCCAGAGGCAGGTCGACGAACGCATCAGCTCGTCGACGATCGACAGTCCGTTCGCGCGCAAGGTCTCGCCCGTCGCGGTGTTGTCGACGATCACGTCCGCGTCGTCGGGCGGGAAGACCTCGGTCGCGCCATAGGTGTGCACGAAGCGCGCGGCGAGCCTGCGCTCCTCGATCCAGCGGCGCGTGAGGTTGACGTACTCCGAGGCGACCACGAGCGGCTGTGCCGGCAGACGGCCCTCGACGAGCAACGCGGTCGGTGCGGCCGCGACGATGCGCACGGGATCGAGCCCCGTGTCGCAGAGCTCGACTAGATCCGCGTCGAGTTCGACGACCCAGTCGCGGCCCGCGAAGCCCACGTCGCGCGAGCCGGCCGCGAGCATCTCGACGATGTTCTGCGGCTTGAGCAGCTTGCAATCGACGTCGGCGAGCGGAACGCGGGGCCGATAGCCGCGCTCGTCGAGGCGGACGGGCATGCCCGCGTCGGCGAAGAGCTCGACGATCGCGGACTGCATGCGGCCCTTGGGCAGGGCGAGACGGAGGATGCCGTCGTTGCGGAGGGAACTCATGGCGAATGCGGTCTGCCTTCGCCGCGCGCCCGCTCCCTCCCGCCCGTGTGCGACCGTTGCCGGTCCCCACGAACGAACGAAGCCGGCGCGCGGGCCGGCTTCGGTGGGCGGGGTTCTCGGCTGCGCTCAGGCCATGCCACCCATCCGCACCTCGCCCGGCCGGCGGCCGCAGCGATGCGAATGGTGATGGTGATGGCGCAACGGGTTCATCGGGTCGCTCGAGTGGGCGCGGAGGATGGGGCGACGCCCGGATGCGGTCAAGTCCGGATTCGCGCGGCCGCGGAGGAATCCGGGTTCGCTTCGTGGTCGATCCCGTACTTCCTTCCATGCCGCCCGACCGGTCCCCTGTCGCACACGAAACCCATGAGCGAAGGTCTCTCCCGGCTCGAACGCGCGATGGAACTCTGGCTCCGGCATCAGGCCGAGGGCGGCGACTGGACCGCGATCCGTGCGGAGAACGGCGATCTCGCCGAGCTCCTCGATGCGTTGCAGTCGGGGGCGGACGCGGAGTCCGCATCGTCGGAGCCCGGGAGCGGATCGCGCTTCGGGCCCTTCTCGATCCTGCGGGAGCTCGGCCGCGGCGGGATGGGCGTGGTCTACGAGGCGGAGCAGCGGCACCTCGCGCGGCGCGTCGCGCTCAAGGTGCTGCACCACGAGGTCGTGCAGTCCCCGGCGAGCATCACGCGCTTCCTGCGCGAGGCGAAGACGCTCGCGAAGCTCGACCACTCCGGCATCGTCCGCGTCCTCGATGTCGGCGAACACGAGGGGCGCCATTGGCTCGCGATGGAGCTGATCGAGGGCGAGACCCTCGACGCCCTGCTGAGGCGCCAGCGCGAGGACGGCGGCCATCGCGGGGACTCGCTGCGGCGCATGGTCGAGATCGTGGTGCAGGCCGCCGATGCGCTCGCGCACGCGCACGCGCAGGGCATCGTGCATCGCGACGTGAAGCCGTCGAACATCTTCGTGCGTACCGATGGGCGCGCCGTCCTCGGCGACTTCGGCCTCGCGCGCGATGCGAGCGCACCGAGTCTCACGGTGGCGGGTGCGGTCGCGGGGACACCGCACTACCTGGCGCCCGAACAGGTGCGCGGCCGGACGAGCGGCGACGAACTCTCGGACGTGTTCTCGCTCGGTGCGACGCTCTACGAGGCACTCACGCTCGCCCGCCCCTTCGACGGCCGCACGATCCCGGAGATCGTCACCGCGATCACGACCCGTGATCCGATCGAGCCGCGCCGGCTCACGCCCGGACTGCCGCGCGACCTCGCGGCGATCGCGATGGTCGCCCTCGAGAAGGACCGGCCTCGCCGCTACGCGGATGCGCGGGCGATGGCCGCGGACCTCCACGCGTTCCTGGAGCTGCGGCCCGTCCTCGCCCGGCCGACGGGTTCGATCACGCGCCTGCTGCGCTCGGTGCGCCGCGAGCCCTGGCGCGCGGCGGTCGCGATCGCGCTCGCGTCGTTGCTCCTGTTCGCCGTCGCGTTCGTGATTCTCTGGCCGTGGATCGAGCAGGGCCGCGACCGCGAGCGCGAGGAGCGCTACCAGGGGCACGTCGCACGCGCTGCGATCGCCCGCGTGGCCCTGCGCGACGGCGACGCGCTCGTGGAGCTCGAGCACGCGATGGAACTGCGACCGGAGCGACTCGCTCCGCTGTTCCAGTACAGCGCGGCCCTGCAGCGCCAGCAGGGTGGCGAACGCGGCCTCGTCGAGTTCGAGCGGCGTGCGGCGGCCCAGACCGCCACCGACGACCACGATTGGGTCCGTTGTCTGCTCCTGCGGCGCGTGGGGCGCGACGCCGACGCGACGGCGCTGCGGCAGCGTCTCGGCGAGGCGCGCACGGTGCTCGCGCTCTGGATCGACGGCGTCATGCAGCTCGAGGGGCCTTCGCCGTCGCCGGCCGCGATCCGCGCTGCCTACGACTCGATCCGCCGCGCGGTCAACCTCTCGCCCGCGCCCGAGTACCAGCTCTGGATCCAATGGGCGGCGGTCGCGCGTGTGGTCGACGATCAGGCGATCAAGCGCGAGGTCACGGAGTCGGTGCTCGGTCTCTGGCCGGAGGACGGCGCCGCGCTCCACTACTGCGCGGCGCTCGCGCAGTCCTACGACCTGCAGCGCGCGGTCGAGCTCCAGACCAAGGCCGTCGAGCTGGGCTTCGTCGACCACAACCTGCTGCGCAACCTCGCGAGCTACGAGTTCCGCGCGGGTCGGACGACGCAGGCCGTCGCGCGGATGCGAGAGCTCATCGCGCGCGCGCCGCAGAACAGCGAGTTCCGCGGCTTGCTCGCGCAGATGCTTGGCGACCTGGAGGACCACGCCGGTGGTCTCGCCGCCGTGCAGGACTGGCTCGCGGTCATGCCGGAAGACGCGCTCGCGCACCGGCGTCTCGGTGCCGTGCACCTCGCGCGCGGCGAGAACCAGGCGGCGCTCGTCGCGTTCCGGCGCGGGGCGGAGCTCGCGCCCGAGAGCGTCGATGGCCAGTGTGACTTCGCGCTCGCGCTCGATGTGACGGGCGACCTGCGCGGTGCCGTCGCGATCAACCGTGCCCTGCTCGAGAGGCACCCGACCTTGCTCGTCGCGCACCAGCGTCTGTGTGGCGAGCTCCTCGACCTCTCGGAGTTCGAGGCGGCCATCGCGGAGCTCGAGCGCTGGGCCGCGTTGCATCCGGACGACCCGCAGCCGCTGCTGCGCCTGGCCGCTGTCCGCGTGCACCACCGCGTCGGCACGCCCAAGGAGGCGATCGTCGCCGCGGAGCGCGCGGTCTGGGCGACGCGTGGCCGCGACGCCGTGGCGTTGCGCGTGCTGGCCGATGCCCACGAGCTCGCCGGCGACCTCGACGGCGCGGCACGGCACCGCGCCCTCGCCGATCAGGTCGAGGCCCAGGCGGCGTCGACCGCGGAACAGGGCAGGTGACGCGCGCCGGGACGTCGCGGCAGCGGACACTTCGCGGCACACTCCCGGCCTTCCGCACCATGACCCAGCCGCAGTACGTCCCCAAGCCCATCGACACCGCTCGCGTCGTTCTGCCGCCTGCGCTGATCGCTCTCACGGAGCGCCTCGCGGAGAACGCGCACGAGCTCTGGGCCAGCGAGCGCATCGCGCAGGGTTGGCGCTACGGGCCGCGCCGCGACGACCAGCGCAAGGAGCACCCGGGACTCGTGCCCTATGCGGCGCTGAGCGAGTCCGAGAAGGACTTCGACCGCAGGACCGCGATGGGTTCGATCGCCGCGATCCTCGCGCTGGGCTACCGCATCGACCCGCCGAAGCCGGGCGGCATCAGCGCCCCAGCGTGATCTGGAGGCCGTCGCTCATCGACGCCTGGCCGAAGAGCGGCCCACCGGGATCGAGCACGAGCCACTGCGCGAAGAGCTGCGCGCCGAGGAGCTGCGGCAGGTTCGGGATCGGCAGCACCACGGCGCCGTGGCCGGTCGCGTCGAGCGCCGTCGAGCCGAACTCGTCGAACCACGCGGCGAGGAGGAAGCGACAAGGACCGAGGGCGAGATCGCCGCGAGCGATGCCGAGGTCGAAGTACGCGGTCGAGAGCGGCCGCGCGTCGTCGATGGTCACGGTGAAGGTGCCGCTGCCGAACTGCGGCGAACCGAGGGCACCGATGCGCGGCGTGCGCGCGGGCGGGGTCGCACAGCCGGCGCCGTAACGGCGCGCGAGGCCGAGGCCGCTCGCGTCGAGATCGAGCCGCCACGGTTCCTTGCCGGTGAGGCCGTCGTCGCACCAGAACCAGAGCGCGCGCCCGATCGCGCGGATTCCACCCACCGCGGCGGCCCCGAGTCCCGGCAGCGTGCCGATCGCGCCGAGCCGGCGCGTGCCCGCCTGGGTGCCATCGCTGACGAAGAGCTGCAGCCCGTCGAGCCCGTCGCTGCCGGCGAAGACGACGAGGTTGCTGTCCTCGATCCGGGTGAGCGTTCCGGCGAGGACGCCGCTCGGCGTGCCCGGCCAGAGATCCGCGACGCGCCGCGTGCCCGCTTGGGTGCCATCGCTGCTCCAGAGTTCGCGGCCGTGCGCCTGATCCTCGGCGCTGAAGTAGAGCAGCGCGCCCTGCGTCACGAGGTCGCGGATCGCAGCGTCGCCCGGACCGGGCACGAGATCGGTGATGCGCTGCGTGCCGGCGGCGCTGCCGTCGCTGACGAAGAGCTCGGCACCGGCGCCGCCCTGGTCGTCGCCGACGAACCAGCAGCCCCCCGCTGCGCGCGCGGTGATCGAGCGCGGGTTCGAGTCGGCGGCGCCCGCGGCGAGATCGGCGACGAGGCGCGTGCCGCCGATGGTCCCATCGCTGCGCCAGAGCTCCCGACCGCGTCCGGGGATCGCGGCGTCGAAGTACGCCGCGTCCGCGCCGGCGACGATCGAGCCGATCGCCGGGGATCCGCTGCCGGGCACGAGCTCCAACACGAAGGTGCCGGCGATGCTGCCGTCGCTCGACCAGAGCTCGCGTCCCACGGCCTGATTCGAGGCGAGGAACACGGTGCGCGATGCCGCGGCCGTGAACTGCGCGGGTTGCGAGGAGCCGAAGGGATCGAGGTCGCCGATCGGCGCCGTGCCGGCGGGTGTGCCGTCGGAGACCCAGGGCTCGTAGCCGAAGATCCCATAGGCGACGGTCCAGAGCAGTCCCTGGCTGAGCGCGAGCTCCGAGGGCGCGCTCGACAGCGGACCGATCCTCGGGTCGATCGCATTGCGCGTGCCGGCGAGCGTGCCGTCGCTGCGCACCACCTCGCGGCCGAACGCGGGGATGAGGCCGATGCCAAAGGCCTCGCCGCGGTAGGCGAGCAGGTGCGTCGGATTGAGCGAGCCGCTGTCGACGTCGAGCACCAGCGTGCCGGCGCTGCTGCCGTCGCTCGACCACAGCTCGGCGCCGTGCACGTCGTCGGTCGCGCCGAACACGACGAGCGAGCCGCTCCCCGCATCGACGGGCGTGAAGCCGAAGGGCGCGGAGTCGTTCGCGGCCGGCCAGAGATCGCGCACGAGCCGCGTCGTCCGGCCCGGTCCATCGCTCACGTGCAGCTCGTTGCCCGCGCCGGGCGCGAAGGCCGCGAAGAACGCGCGCGTGCCGACGACCGCGAAGCCGCTCGGCGCGGAGCCTCCGGCTCCGGGCACGAGGTCCGCGAGGGGACGCGATCCATTGCGGTTGCCGTCGGTGAACCACGGCTCACGGCCGAGCCCGTTCGCGTCGATCGCCAGCAATGCGCCACCGAAGGCCGGAGTGAGTTCCGACGGCGCGCCGCTGGCCGGTCCCGGCACGGCATCGAGGAGGAGCTGCGTGCCCGCGATCGTGCCGTCGCTGCGCCAGAGCTCGGCGCCGTGCACGCCGTCGTTCGCGACGAAGATCGCGATGCCGGACGGCAGGGCGAGGTACTGACGGGGCGAGGAGCCCGCGCTGCCCGGTCGGATGTCGGCGAGGTGCCAGGTTCCGGCTGCGGTGCCGTCGCTGCGCCAGGGTTCGGCGCCGTTCGCGGGATCGACGCAGGTGAAGAGCAGCAGGCTGCCGAAGCTCGCGAAGCCGAGGAGTGCGACGCTCGCCGGACCGGGGGCGAGATCCGCGACGAGCGTCGTGCTCACGGCGCTGCCGTTCGAGCGGTGCAGCTCGCGACCCAGCGCACTCGTCTCGGCGGTGAA
Source organism: Planctomycetota bacterium (assembly GCA_020848735.1). Lineage (GTDB taxonomy): Bacteria > Planctomycetota > UBA1135 > UBA1135 > UBA2386 > JACRLW01. The sequence goes on from JADLHO010000216.1 coordinate 13,503, forward strand.
GAAGACCTCGTTGCCGATGGCGATCAGGTCGCGCGGGCTCGATGAGGTCAGACCGAGCGCGAGATCCGCGACGAGCCGCGTGTTCGCGCTCGTGCCGTCGCTCACGACCAGCTCCTGCCCGACGCCCGCGAGCGAGGCGGTGAAGAAGAGCTGGTTGCCCGCGACGCAGAGGTCGCGTGGCGACGAGGAGCCCGGGCCCGGATCGAGGTCGGCGAAGAGCGTCGTGCCGGCGCTCGTGCCGTCGGACACGAAGAGCTCGCGGCCGAGGACCGGATCGTCGGCGACGAAGTAGCAGCGGCCCTGGAACGCGATGAGCTCCGTGATCCCGGCGGACTGGGCTCCGGGCTGGAGATCGCGCAACAGGATCGTGCCGGCGGCGCTGCCATCGCTGCGCCAGAGCTCGGTGCCGAGGCCGGGCACCGAGGCGATGAAGAACACGAAGCCACCGGCGCGCGTGAGTCGCGCGGGGAACGAGGAGTCGGGACCCGGGTGGATGTCCTTCAGCGGGTGGGTTCCAGCAGCGCTGCCGTCGCTGCGCCAGAGCTCGATGCCGTGGTCGCTGCGCGCGGCGAAGAGCGCGATGCCATTGAGCTCGACGATCGAGGCGGGATCGGCGTGGCGCTGGGGCGCCGTCGTCGTCGCCGCGGGACGCAGGTCGCGCACGAGGCTCTGGGTCGACACGAGCGTGCCGAGCGTGAGCGACGCGAGGGCGAGGCGGAGGAACATGCGGCGCGATCGAGCGACGAAAGGCGAGCGACGAGCGGCGAGCGGCGGGGCATTCTGACATGCGGAAGGGGCGGGAGTCCGCGATCCGTGTCCGAAGGGGCCGCCGCTTAGCATGCCGCGCATGCGAGTCCGCCCTGCGATCGCCGCGTCGCTCGTCTCGTTCGCCATGGCGCAAGAGCCTTCGCCAGCCGTCGTCGCGGGACGAGTGCTGGGTCTGGATCGCAAGGGGGTCGCGGAGGCGACGGTCGAACTGCTCCACCGCGAGATCGCGTTCTCGCACGAGTGCGGCCGCGAGGAGCGGGTGCGCGTCGTCAGCAACCGGACCGGGGTCTTCCGCGCCGCGGTGTCGCCGGGTCGGCGCTACACGCTGCGGGCGTTCTGGGCGGACGGCGCGAGCCGGGTCGAGGAGGGCGTCGAGGCGGGGGGCTTCGTCACCTTGGTCGCGGATCCGCAGGCGCACGCGCGACGGGTCGAGGTCGAGGGGCTGCAGCCTTTCGCCGAACGCGGACCCTTCACGCTGCGCGTGGTCGTGGGCGGCGAGACGATCGACTTCGTCGACGTGCCGATCGCCGACGGTGTCGCGGCATTGCCGCCGATGCCTGCGTTCGACCAACGGCCGCTCGAGGTGCTCGATGCGAGGGGGAGCGCGCTCTGGTGCGACCAGCCCGTCGCCGCTTCCACGCACGAGGTCGATGGGGCGATGAAGCTGATCGTCCCAGCGCCCTATCTGGTCGAGCTCCGCGTGTGCGACGACAAGGACTCCGCGCCGCTCGCCGGTGCGCGGATCCAGTTCCACGTGCGCAATCACTGGATCACCAACAGCCCGCGCTACGCCTTCGGCGAGCGCTTCCGCGCGGTGTGGCCGGAGCTCGGGGTCACCGACCACGAGGGTCGGCTACGCGTGCACGTGCCGCTCCCCGACACGGCTCGCGCCGCTGAGCTCCCGACGAAGCTCTGGCTCCTGGCGCATCGCGATGGCTATCGCTCGAACGCGAGCGGTTGGGAGAGCGGCAAGCCCTTCCGGACCGGCAAGCTGCTCGAGACCGTGCCCGCGGAACTCGAGATCCGCCTCGAAGCGGAGGCGCCGGCCCGCACGAAGCTCGTCGATGCCGAGGGTGCGGAGCCGCTCGTCGCGACGAAGGCCTTGCTCGGCTGGCGCCTCTGGGTGCGCGGCGAGGGCGTGGGCACGGGCATGCCGTACTTCGCCCTCGCCGACGTGGTCGATGGCGTGCTCGTGCACCCGCCTCCGGCTCTGGGCGCGCGACTCGAGTCGATGGTGCTGAACGACGTGCGACAGCGCCGCGTGAGCTGGCAGTCCGGCGCCCCCGACGGCGATCTCGCGTTGCACTCCCCCGGTGAGGAGCTCCTTCCGATCGAGGTGCTCCTGCCCGATGGCCGTCCAGGTGCGCGCGTGCTCGTGTTCGCGGAGTACGCCGGGCCCACACGAACGGAGCACGATCCACGCGTGGCGCGCACGGACCGTCTCGGGCGCGCGCTCGTCTCGATCCGCGGTTCCACGCGCGTGTTCGTCTCCGATGGCGCGGCCTACGGCACCCTGCTCGTCGATCCCAGTCGCCGCGAGGCGCTCCGCATCGAGATGAAGTCGCGGCCCCTCGCGCGCGTGCGGGTGCTCGACTTCGAGGATGCGCCCGTCGCGGGCGTCGTGGTGTCGGCCACGAACACGGGAATGCTCGCGGCCGCGGACAGCGAACTCAGCGAGGCCCAGCGTCGACTGCTCCAGCGCTGGACGGAGATCGTGCTGACCGACGACGAGGGCCGCGCACGGATCCCCTGGGGACCGACGCCGACCGTCCTCTCCGTGCGACTGCGCGACCCCCGGCGGCCGCTGCTCGACGCGGGCGCGGAGCAGATCGAGGATCCGGGCGAGACCGAGCGCACCCTGCGCTGGACCCTCCCGCGCGACTGAGTGCCGGCGCCCTCAGGCCCGCTTCTCACGCTCTCGCTGGTGACGCGCCGCTTCCTCCTGCCGCAGCGTGAGCTTGCTCGGCTTGCCGATGCGCGTCTTGGGCAGCGGCTCGCTGCGGAACTCGAAGTCGCGCGGCATCTCGAGCTTGCTCAGGCGATCGACGAGGAAGCTGCGCAGCGTCGCGGCGTCGAGCGTGGCGCCCTCGCGCAGGCGGACGTAGGCCTTGGGCACCTGCCCCTTGATGTCGTCGTCGATGCCGACGACGCAGGCCTCGGCGACGTCGGGGTGCGCGTAGATCGCTTCCTCTATCATGCGCGGGTAGACGTTGTAGCCGCCGCGGAAGATCACGTCCTTGATGCGGTCGACGACGAAGACGTAGCCGTCCTCGTCCATGCGCGCGACGTCACCCGTGCGCAGCCAACCGTCGACGAGCACCTGCGCGGTCTCCTCGGGCTTCTGCCAGTAGCCGTCCATGAGCTGCGGGCCCTGCACGCAGATCTCGCCCTGTTCGCCGAGCGCGACGGGCACGCGCTGGTCCTCGAGGCTGCGGATCTCGACCTGTGTGCCGGGCAGCGGGACGCCGATCGAGCCGTCCTTGCCGGGCGCGAGGAGCGGATTGCAGATCGCGACCGGCGAGGCCTCGCTGAGGCCGTAGCCCTCGACGAGGCGGCACGCGGTGAGCGTCTCGAAGCGGCGCTTCACCTCGACGGGCAGCGGTGCACCGCCCGAGATGCAGAACTTCAGGCTCCGCAGCTCGTAGCGGCCGACCTTCTTCGCGTGGTTGATCGCGCCGTAGATCGCGGGCACGCCGGGGAAGATCGTCGGCCGCAGGCGATCGATGGTCGTAAGGAGCTGATCGAGCTCGAAGCGCGGCAGCAGGATGATCTGCGAGCCGGTCGTCATCGCGATGTTCATCACCGCGGTCATCGCGAAGACGTGGCAGAGCGGCAGCACGCCGAGGAAGCGCTCGGCCCCCAGCGCGAGCGTCGGCATCAGCATGCGGACCTGGCTCGCGTTCGCGGCGATCGCGCGGTGCGAGAGCACGGCGGCCTTCGGGACTCCGGTGGTGCCGCCCGTGTACTGGAACAGCGCGGGCGAGGCCGGGTCGATCGCGACGGGCTCCTGCCGGCCGTCGTTCGCGACGAGGCGTTCGAAGGCGATCACGCTCGCGCTGCGCTCGACCTTGGCGAGGTCCTTGTGCTTGAGCAGCGGGAAGAGCACGTTCTTCGGGAACGGCAGCACCCCGGCCATCTTGCAGAGCACGACCTTCTTCAGCCGACCGTCGGCGATCGCGGGCGTGACCTTGCTCCAGAGCACGTCGACGTCGAGCGTCGCGAGGATCGTGGTGCCCGAGTCCTGGATCTGCCAGAGCACCTCCTCCTTCGCGTAGAGCGGGTTGAAGTTCACGACCGTCGCGCCGGTCGCGAGCGCCGCGTAGTAGAGGACGACGTAGTAAGGCGTGTTCGGCAGGTAGAGCCCGAAGCGCGTGCCCGGTCCCACACCGAGTTCGCGCAGACCCTTGCTCGCGCGGTCGACGAGGGCCGCGACCTCCGCGTAGCTGAAGCTCTTGCCGAGGAACTCGAGGCAGGGGTGCGTCGCGAAGCGCGCGGCGGTCTCGCGGAAGCGCTCCGGCAGGGGGCGCATGTCGATCGGCGCGTGCCAGTCGACTCCGGGTGCCTGGCTGCGGAGCCAGGGCATCGCCGTGGCGTGCGCGGTCGCGGGTTTCCGGCTGATTCCGGGCTCGTCGATCATCGGGTTGCCGATCTCAGGTGCTGACCCGTTCTCGGCAGGACGGGCCCCACCCGAGGAGTGGGGCCGACGAGCTCCGTTCGGCATCGTCGCCCACGGCTTCCTAGTCGGCCCTCCGCGCGGGCACCGGCGAAGGGGAGGATGCCGCCGGAGCCGCGATGGCAAGGCGCGGATGGGGTCGAGGGGGAGGACTTCGTTCCGGCGAGCGCGGGAGTCCAAGGCGTGGACTCCCCGGGAGCACGCGAAGCCGCGGCGCGAAGGCCGCGACGTTGACCCTGCCGCCAGCGCTGGCCAAGCTCCGCGCGCGGAGGACTCACTCGATGCCCGGCCTTCGCTCCGCTCTCGCGTTCCTGTTCCTGCTCTCGTTCTCGGCCCTGGGGTCTGCGCAGTCTGGCTGGAGCCTGCAGGGCTTCATGCCGCCGGGGGCGGAGGAGGGGACTGCTGCGGTCTGGTGTCCGACGCGGCAGTCGATCCTGGTCGTGACCAGGGACAAGGTCTTCGAGGGTCAGGCGGGGACCTGGTCGTTGCTGCTGAATGGGCTCGGATACCCGTATTGCCATTCGTCGTATGTTCCCGTTGCCTATTGGGACTCGAGCAATGATGCACTCGTGCTCGTGTCCGATGGGAGCTCCAGCACGCTCATGATCGCGATCCGTACCTGGAACCCAACCCGGGGCTTCGGGGGATCGGGCTTGAGCGTTCCGGAGAGCTTCACTCTCTCCGCCGCGTTCTACGACGAACCCGCCGCTCGCGGCATCGTCCTCTTGAGTGACGGCCGGATCTTGGAGATCCCCAGTGTCGGTGCGCCGAGCATCGTGACTCCGCCGACGCGACCGTTCATTCCCAGCCTGAGCGGCGGGTACCCCGCCCTTCGCTCGAGCGCCCTGGATGTCCACCGCCGTCGCATCGTCGCATTGATTGGGACTCCGGTCGGCCAGCTCTGGGAGTACGACTTGGCGGCGGGCGCCTGGTTCCAGGGGCCGCCGATGCCGCCTTCCTTCGCGCTACGCGCCCAAAGCACTGTCGGTTACGACGCGCTCCGCCGCGTGGTCGTCATCTTCGGCGGATGGCCGGCCGAGGGCGGGGCGGTCCAGTGGCATCTGCCGCCACTCAACGACGTCTGGCACTACGACGGCTCGCAGGTCTTCCAGGCAGCTCCCGGGTCCTCGCCCATCGGCCGGCGCGCCGGCAGCTTCGTCTGGGAACCGACTCGGCACGCGCTTCAGCTCCTCGGCGGGGCGAATAGCCCAGACAGCTCGAACAACGGTTGCCCCAACCTCCGCGACGTCTGGTCCTACGTCCCCGGCCAGGCCGGCGTGGATTACACGTTCTTCGGCAATGCCTGCCCCGGCAGCGCCGGCACGCCTTACCTCGAAGTCCTGCCCAATACGCTGCCCTTCGCGGGGCGGCCCTTCTCGCTGATGGTGAAGAACGCGCCCTTCTTCGCGCCGGTCTTCATGCTCGTGGGCGCCTCGGACCAGGTCTGGTACGGCAATCCCCTGCCGCTCGCGCTCGGGCCGCTCGGCGCCGCGGGCTGCTCGCTGCTGACGGGGCCCGACGTCGTCTATCCCACGACGAACCTCTTCGGCACCGCGCTCTGGACCGCGACCCTGCCGAGCGGACTCGCGGGCGCGACGATCTTCAACCAGGGCGTGATCCTCGATGCGAGCGCGAACGCGCTGGGCCTCTCGCTGACGAACGGCGGCCGCGCGATCGTCGGACGCTGAGCGCGGGTCGAGGCGCGCACGAATCACCGCTCTGGGGCATCGCCTCGCGGCAGGTTCCGGCCCGTCACGATCCCGTGAGCGGGACTCCGGCGTCGCGCAGCGCCGCGTCGAACCAGGGCTCGAGTCCGAGCTCTCGCGACCACGCGCGCATCGCGGCGACGTCGATGGTCCGCGCCTGGTACTTCAGGACGCCGAGCACATCGCGCCACTGCCGCTCCGACGACCCTCCGGGCTCGTGACGTCGATCGCGGTTCCGTGCGTCGGATCGAGGACGACGCGACCTCGCTGCTGCCACTTCCAGAGATGGACGCCGGTCCAGGGTGGAACGAAGACGTCGACGCGGATGAAGGTCGCGCGATGCACGCGCTGGAACGAGGCGCGGCGACGGGTCTCCGCCGCGATCCACTCGCGGTTGCCGTCGAAGTCCGGCTCGAGTTCCACGAGCAGCGGGCCCACCGCGTCCGGTTCGAGCTCGGCGGCGAATCCGACATCCAGTGTCGTCCCTGGCTCACCGACCGGATCGCGAACTGGCTCCGCGTTCAATCCAACCAGGCCCTCGCGCGCTCGCCGAAGACGCGCAGCGTGAGTTCGGGGCCGAGTCGGCGAGCGCCCGCACGGCAGCGCAACTCGTCCTCGCTCGCGTCGGGATACTGCGAGCGCAGGCCCGCGATGCTGAGGGCGACCATCGCGTGCCATGCGTCCATCGCGAGGCGCAGGCGTTCGGCCGGACTCAGCGCCGCGAGACCGGCGCAGACCTGCCGGTCGACGGCCTCGCTCGTGTCCTCGGACTGGGGTCGGTAGCCCGGCATCACAGGCGCGGAGGATGGCGTCGTCGCCGGGCACCCGCGCCGATGTCCGGAGCCCGCGCGCGGATCGGCGCCTCTCGCGCTAGCGTGCGCGCGCCGCGATGGCCGCAAGTCCGAACGCACCGATCCTCGCCCTCGACCTCGGCACGACGAGTGCCAAGGCCCTGCTCGTCGCGCACGACGGCCGCGTGCTCGCGCGCGCCGAGGAGCCGATCGCGACGCGGTCGCCTTCGCCGGGGATCGCGGAGCAGGATGCGGATGCGGCGCTCGAGGCGGCGCGGCGCGCGCTCGCCGCGCTGGCGCCGGCCTGCGAGGGCCGGCCGCGCGCGCTCGCGCTCGCCTGCGCGATGCACGGCGTGGTCCAGATCGACGCGGCGGACCGCGCGCTCGCGCCGCTGCGGATCTGGGCCGACGTGCGCGGCGAGGACTGCGCCCGCGAGCTGCGCGCCAGCGGCGAGGCGAGCGCGCTGCACGAGCGCACGGGCACGCCCGTCCACGCATCGTCGCCGCTCTGCAAGCTCGCGGCCTGGCGACGCGAAGACGCGGCACTCGCGGCGCGCGCGGCGGCCTTCGTCTCGCTCAAGGAGCTCTTCCTGCGCCGCGCCTGCGGGGCTCCGCGGATCGACGTCTCGCTCGCGAGCGCGACGGGGCTGATGGACCTGCGGCGCGCGCAATGGGATCCACGCGCCCTCGCGATCGCTGGGCTCGCGCCGTCGCAGCTCTCGCAGATCGTGCCCACGCGACAGCTCGTGACGGACTGGCGCGCGGGACTCGCCGCGAGCTTCGGTCTCGATGCGCGCACGCCGATCGTGATCGGCGCCTCCGACGGCTGCCTCGCGAACCTCGGCCTCGCGGCCCTGCAACCAGGCCTCGCCGCCGCGAGCTTCGGCACCAGCGCGGCGCTGCGCGCGGCCATCACCGCGCCGCGCGCGGATGCGGCGCGCGGCCTCTTCTGCTACGCGCTCGACGAAGGCGTCTGGATCCAGGGCGCGGCGACGAACGACGCCGGCAACCTCGTCGCGTGGTGCGCCGAGCTCTGCTTCGCCGAGCTCCCGCCCGCGCAGCGCGTCGAAGCGCTGCTCGCCGCCGCGGCGCGCTCGCCCGACGGCGCCCGCGGCCTGCGCTGCACGCCGGCCTTCGCGGGCACGCGCTTTCCCGAGTACGACGCGACGCCCCACGGCGCGTTCGCCGGTCTGTCCCTCGCGCACGGCCGCGACGATCTCTCGCGCGCGGTGCTCGAGGCGATCGCGGCGCAGATCGGCGGGATCGCCGCGGCGCTGCGCGCCTCCGGCACGCCGTGCGCACGCGTGCGCGCGGGCGGCGGACTCGCGCGTTCGGCGGAGTTCCGCGCGATCCTCGCGCCGCGCATCGGCGCGGATCTGGAGCCCGTCGACGACGAGCGCGCCCGCGACGCCACCGCGTGCGGTGCCGCCGCCCTCGCGCGTGCGGCGCTCGACGGCACCGCGCTTCCCGGCCTCGCGACCCTTCCCCGCAGCAGTCCGCCATGACCCACGCCGCTCTCACGCCCGACTCCATCGCCGCGACCGTGCGCCGCACGCTCGATGCCTGGGACGTCGATGGCCGCCGCGTCGTCGTGCTCGTCCCCGACCGCACGCGGACCTGTCCGCTGAACGTCGTCTTCCCGCTCGTGTTCGAGGCGCTCGCGCCGCGCGTCGCCGGCGTCGAGGCGCTCATCGCGCTCGGCACGCACGAGCCGCTCGCCGACGAGGTCGCGCGGGCGCACCTCGGCGTCGACGCGGCGCACCCGCATGCGGCGAAGCTGAGCATCCGGAATCACGCATGGCGGACGCCGTCGGAGCTGGTCGAGGTCGGGCGCTTCACGCGAGCCGATGTGGAGGCGATCAGCGAAGGACGGCTCTCGCTCGAGGTGCCGCTGACGATCAACCGCCACGTGGCCGCGGCGGAACGCGTGCTGATCCTCGGTCCCGTGTTCCCGCACGAGGTCGCGGGCTACTCGGGCGGCAACAAGTACCTGTTCCCGGGCGTGTCGGGGAAGCCGATCATCGACTTCTTCCACTGGCTCGGCGCGCTCATCACGAACCGCGGGATCATCGGTCACAAGCACACCGCGGTGCGCGCGGTGCTCGATCGCGCCGCGGGCTTCGTGAAGGCCGACAAGCGCGCGCTGTGCATGGTGGTGGAGCCGCGGGAGCAGGCGCTCGTCGGTCTCTTCGGCGGCCGTCCGGAACAGGCCTGGTCGGACGCCGCCGATCTCTCCGCGACGATCCACGTGCGCACCTGCTCGCGGCGCTATCGCCGCGTGCTCTCGCGTTGCCCGCCGATGTATCCCGATCTCTGGACCGGCGGCAAATGCATGTACAAGCTCGAGCCCGTGGTCGAGGACGGCGGCGAACTCATCATCTGGGCGCCGCACATCCGTGAGGTCTCACGCGTGCACGGCGCGGTCCTCGAGCGCATCGGCTATCACGTGCGCGATTACTTCGTCGCGCAGTGGGAGCGCTTCCGCCACGAACCCTGGGGCGTGCTCGCGCACAGCACGCACGTGAAGGGCGACGGCAGCTATGTCGACGGCGTCGAGCGACCGCGCATCACGGTCTCGCTCGCCACGGGCATCCCGCGCGAGCTCTGCGACCGCATCGCGCTCGGCTGGCGCGATCCCGCCAGCATCGACCCGCACGAGTTCGAGGGCCGCGAAGACGAGGGCCTGCTCTACGTGCCGAAGGCCGGCGAGCTGCTCTACCGCGCCGCGCCGTGACTCCGCTTCGCGGGGCCTCGCCTCAGCAGGTCCAGCCATACCCGGAACCGACGCACGCATCGCTTGCCGTCGGCCACGGGTTGGAGCCGACGCGACGCGATCCTGACGCTGCCATCGCGGTCATCCGCTCTGCGCCGTAGGTGCCCGGCGCGCCATGCGAACCGTGATCGACGCCGCGACGCAATGCGGTGGTTCCACGTCGGCTTGCGGCATCTCCGTTCGTCGCTCAGCATGAGACCATCCCCGGACCAAGGGTCAGCGGGACGCGCCGGCGTGTCCCGCGAGGCGTGTCCGGCCCGGAGCCGGATCTCTCCTCATCACATGGCCACCCTGATCAATCCAATCCCGCTCGCCGTCCTCGTCCTGATTATCGACCTTGCGCACGCGCAGCAGGATTGGCGACCCGACTTCCCCGTCGTCGAGCCCGGCGCGAGAACCGGAGCGCGGATGACCTTCGATGCCGCACGGGGTGAGATCGTCTTGTTCGGCGGTGTGAACGCTCCGAACCCGGCGAGCGCCGACACCTGGACCTGGAACGGTTCGTCCTGGACCCAGCGCAGCTCCGCGCGTGCGCCGTCGGGTCGTCATCTGCACGAGCTCTGCTACGACTCCACGCGGCAACGCGTGGTGCTGTACGGAGGCCTCGGATCCGGCGGCGTGTATGGCGACACCTGGGAGTGGGATGGAACGAGCTGGCGGCAGATCACTCCGGCGGCATCACCGCCCGCACGCGCGAACACCGCCCTCGCCTACGACGGGACGCGAACCCTCCTGTTCGGCGGTGGCAACAGCGCGACCCCCCGCAACGACCTGTGGAGGTACGACGGCACGACCTGGGTGCAGCTCGCGACTGCCAATGCGCCCTCGCCGCGCTACTACCATTCGATGGCGAGCAATGGGACCGGTGAGCTCCTGATGTTCGGCGGTTTCGACCCGACCGTCGGCTACTCCGGCGAGACCTGGCGTTTCAACGGCACGAACTGGAGCCTGGTCAGCTCTCCGACCGCGCCGTCGGCGCGGGGCAGCGCCGTCCTGGTGTGGGACGGTTCGCGCTACCTGCTGTGGGGCGGATCAGACTCGTTCTTCAGCACCTTGGAGGACACCTGGGCGTTCTCGGGTGGGCAATGGACGCAGCTCACGACGGCGCGCAGCCCGAGCAGCCGTGGGCGTGCCGCGGGCGCGTGGTTCACGCCGAGCCAACGGCTGGTCACCTACGGGGGCGAATTCCTGCAAGCGCAGCATCTGCGCAACGACCTGATGTGGGAGTTCGGCACCGGCCTGGCGAGCTTCGTGCGATGGGGTCCGACCGTATGCCCCGCACTCGATCCGCCGTGGCTGGTCGGCGTGAGCCAGCCCGCACTCGGCGCTCAGTTCCAGGTCCGGGTCGGCTCCTTCGCGGCCGTCGACAACTTCCTCTTCGCCGGCTTCTCGACGACGCAGTGGCAGAGCTTCGCGCTGCCCTTCGACCTGGCGGCGTTCGGCACCTGGCCCAACTGTTGGTTGCGGGTCAGCACCGATCTGACGCTCCACCTCGGCTTCGGGCAGACCGCGACCTGGTCCCTGGCGATCCCGAACACCACGAGTCTGCTCGGCGCCCAGCTGCACCTGCAGGGCATCACGATCGGACAAGGCAGCTTCCCGACCAACGTGTCGCTCAGCAATGCCGGCACGATCGTGGTCGGGGCGCTCTGAGACGGGGTGGAGCACGGCGAAACCGCCGCGCTCCGCGACACGGGAATCCAGGGCCCTGACGATCGACGGGTGTTCGAGCCGGGCGATGATGCGGGCCGCTTCGCGGAGGCGATCGACCACGAGACCGGCCCGTGGGCAACAGACCCTCAGGGGAGGATCGGCGCCAGCACCACGCGGAAGCCGACCGTGTAGTCGGCGTTGAACGGCCACATCCAGGCCCGGTGCGCGGACCGGCACTCGAAGGAGTAGGTCGAATAACTCCCCCCTCGGAGGACCTTGTCCGGACCAGATCGGACGACCGGGTCGACGACCGGCGAGGACGGGTAGGTCGAGGTGTTCACGATCGCATTCCCCGAGTCCAGACACCACTCCCAGACGTTGCCGTGCATGTCGTAGAGGCCGAAGGCATTCGGGGCGAAGCTGCCGACGACCGAGGTGGCGCTGTACCCGCAGTACGCGTTCGTGTGGTAGTTGTAGCCGAAGCTCGCCTGCGAGCAGGCGAGCGAGGGGCCGAAGGCGTATTCGGTCGTCGTGCCCGCGCGACAGCAATACTCCCACTCCGCTTCGGTCGGGAGCCGGTATTGATAGCCGGGAGGAACGCGACTCGCAGACTGTTCGATCGCGTTCAGCGCCTGACAATACGCGACGGCCGAGAACCACGACATCGACTCCACGGGCCGTTGGGGAGAATTCGGGTACGACGGCCCCTGATAGCGCGAGGGATTGGTCGCCATCACAGCGAGGTACTCGGCCTGCGTCACCTCATGGGCGCCGATCCAGAACGCCCTGCTGATCGTCACCTGGTGGACGGGACGTTCGACCGGATGCCCGAAGTACGGGGAGTTCGTCGTCGCGTTCGACCCCATGAGGAACGAACCCGGCGCGATCGGCACCATGGAAGAGGGCGGTACCGATGCGATCGACAGGGCGAGATCGTTGTCGGAGAAGGAGACCGACGGGGGAACGACCGCCAGGTCGACCGACTGGAGATCCCAGGAGAAGCCGACGAGCAGCGGGTCATGGGGAATCGCGATCGAATGCTGCACACGTCCCGAAGCACCGAAGACGCCGCTGAAGGCCGCGAAGGACGTCGTTGGGTCGACGCGGAGCGCGCCGTTCAGCGTCAGGCCCGGCACCGTGAGCGGATAGATGCCGGGGTATTGCGGCATGCACCACAGGATCACATAGGGATTGCCGGCGGTGTTGGTCGGGTGGGTCAGATCGAAGACGGCGGAGTAGCCGATGATCGGCGGGGCGACCACGGCCAGGTTGCGACCGGTGGTCTGGGTCAATGCGGGCGCCGCGATCGCGAGAACGCATGCGAGGAGTCGGAGGGGCGACATGGATCGGCTCGGTTTCCTTCAGGGGTGATGGCAGCGGACCACAGGGGTCACGGGGACTGGCGTCGGGCCCGGGTGGGCGAGGTCGACCGCGACGGACGGAGGATCGAGGAGGGCGCCCTGGAGGCCGGGCGGGGTCGCGAATCGACCGATGCGTGCGATCCAGTCGGCCGGACCCGTCGCGAATGGGGTGGCGAGAATCGACGGCGGGAGAGCTCGTCGCCGCGCCCGGATCGACATTGCAGACGCCGCGAAGGCGAGACCGGGCGCGTCGTAGGTCTTGCGCTGCATCGAGAGCGCGTCGCATTCCCGGCATTCCTGATCGCGATCGCCGCAGTCGCGAGCTCGGACGACCAAGGCGACGATGTCACCGCGGCTCGCAGGGTGGATGCTCCACCCGATCGGAGCGAGGTCGCGCAGGGCGTCACGGAGGGCACCGGCGAAGAGCCTCCGGATCCGAATCGCACGGCAATGCAGATGTCCCGCTGGCGACCGTGCCGGAGAAGCTGGAATGGGCGAGGACCTCGACGCGTGCGCGATGGGCGCGTGCGGCGACGAGGAAGGTCTGCCGCTGCGACTCGCTCGGGATGGCGCTGGTGTCGACGCCGTCGAGCACGAGGACGCCATCGGTGCCGGGCTGCGAGAGCGCTTCGAGGATCACCATCGACCGGCCCGAGTCGGGCAGGTCCCTTCGCGCTCGCTCGAGCCGCTTCGGAACGCGTCCGGACTGCGGGCGCATCGCAGCGGCCGCGAGGACCGGCGCATACGGATCGCCGAACCCGGGCGGAATGGGCTCTCGAGTGGACCGCTCATCCCCCGTCCGGAGCGCGAGTGGGGGATCGGTCACCGCGCCCACGCGCACCGCCCCCGGCACGGACCCCTCAGAAGCGCCCGACAGGACGCGGAGCCGCGGGGAAGCGGGCAGCAGGACCAGGTTGCGGACGATGCACATGGCGCGTTCGGCGCTCGGCCGGTCCTTACAGAGGAGTCGGCCGCCGGACCGAACGCGTTCGGCGCGAATTCCTCCGCGCGGGCGCTGGCCCTCGATCTCCGAGAAGCGGTCGTCGTCGGGTTCGAGCGCCGGCGTGCGGTCCGAGCGCGATGCGGCGGCCCCGGACGGGTGCGGCGTCGAGGGCCTGGAGGACCCGCGGCTCGAGCGTCGACGTGTTGCCGGGTGGAGCGTCGACTTCGGGGGCGGGTGACTGCCGAGCTTGCCGAGTCAGCGCAGGACGTGCTGACGGATCGCGGGTGAGTCGTCGAACTCGTCGCCGGGGATCGGCGCCTTGGGATGAAAGCCGGCGCGGTCATCGATCGCCGCGATGCGGGTCGTGGGTACCCGTGAGTCCCTGGCCAGACCTTCCGCAACCCACGAGCGCGGGGAGTGGGTGCGTCCACAGCGGTCTCGAGCTTCGGGTGCGCCGTGGCGCTCCAGCCCGATCGGAGACCGTGGAATGGACATGTAAGTATCTGTCAAGAAACGTTTTATGGGCTACCCACCGCTCTCCCGGAGTGGCGTGGGAATCTCCCGAGACGTCGGAAACGCGAGAATATAGTTTTGAGTATAAACTTGTCTTATACGATTCACTGATACCAACGCGATGGCAATCGTCCACTCGACCGCAGTGCTCGGCCGCAGCATCCGGGATGCCCGGCGGAGCTTGGGCCTCACTCAGTCCGAACTCGGAGTTCGTGCGGGCGTCACCCAGGCGACGGTCTCCAACATCGAGCGTGATGTGTCGCCGCCGAGCCTCGACACCGTGCTCCGTCTACTCACCGTGCTGCGGTTGGAACTGGCGGTGCAGCCCAAGCCGGACCAGCTCCTGAAGGCCCCTTGGGAGCACGGTTGAGGCATGGGGCGTCGACGCAAGGCGCGCGACCTGGTGGTCGCGATGAATGGACTGCCGGTGGCCACCTGGACGCGATCGGCTCGAGGTGAGCAGCGCTTCCACTACGCGCCCGAGTGGTTGGCGCGCGATGCAGCCATCCCCGTCTCGTTGTCGATGCCGCTGTCGTCGGAGCCGTTCCAAGGTGCTGTGGTCGAGAACTTCTTCGACAACCTGCTGCCCGACAACCTCGATATCCGTCGTCGTCTGCAGGCTCGGCTCGGTGCCGACTCCCAGCAGCCCTTCGACCTGCTGGCTGGCATCGGCGGCGACTGCGTCGGTGCACTGCAGATCCATGCAGCCGGCGAGGTCGCACCGGATGTGCGCCGCGTGGAAGCGGTCCCGCTGACCGACGAGGAGATTGCCGACACGCTGCGGAACTACCGCGATCGGCCGCTCGGCATCGAGCGTGGTCGGGACTTTCGTATCTCGATCGCCGGCGCGCAGGAGAAGACCGCACTCCTGTGGCACCGCGGTCGATGGTGCCGCCCGCGCGGTGCGACGCCGACGAGTCACATCCTCAAGCTGCCCATCGGCCCGAGTGCCGGGGGCATCGACATGACGAGCAGCGTCGAGAACGAGTGGCTGTGCTTGCGCCTGGTTGCTGCGTTCGGGTTGCCGGCGGCACAGGCCGAGATGCGCGCGTTTGCCGACCAGCGCGTCCTGGTGGTGGATCGCTTCGATCGGCGTTGGTCGATGGACGGGTCCTGGTTGATGCGCGACCACCAGGAGGACTTCTGCCAGGCGCTCGGCGTGTCACCGGGCATCAAGCACGAAGGCGACGGTGGGCCTGGTGTGAGCCGCTGCTTCGGACTGCTGCGAGCCACGCTCGATCCCGAACATGACCGCCGCACGTTCTTTCGTGCTCTCGTCGTCCATTGGTTGCTCGCGGCGACCGATGGCCACGCGAAGAACTTCAGCCTGTTCCTCTTGCCGAATGGCCGTTGCCGCATGACGCCGCTCTACGACGTGCTGTCCGTGTATCCGATCGTCGCGCGCTAACAGATGTCGATGCGCAAGGTGGATATGGCGATGGCCGCGCTCGGCAAGAACCGGCACTACAAGTGGGACCACATCCTGCGGCGGCATTGGCGATCGACTGCGCAACACGTCGGTCTGCCCCTGGACGATGCGGACGCCGTGCTCGAGGACCTGGTATCGCGCGGGGAGGGCGCGATCGCGACGGTGAGCGCACAGCTTCCGGCGAGCTTCCCCGACGGCGTCGCCGGCCCGATCCTCGAGGGCGTCACCGACGCGCTGAAGAAGCTCGCGACCGGCTAGCGTCGTGTGCTCGGGTGAAGCCCGGGCGATGTGTCACGCGCACGGCGCGGAGGCTTTGCCCGCCGCCACGGTGCGGAAGCTCGGGATGTCGTGCTCGGCACGCACGCGAAGGGCGAGGTCAGTGACGTCGATGGGCTCGAGCGGCCGCGCATCACGCCCCGCCCGCCACCGGCATCCCGAGCGCGTTCGAGGGCCGCGCGGCCGAGGGCCTGCTCGCCTCGACTCGACCTCGGCGGGACTCCCCCTCACCAGGTCCAGCCATACCCGAGCCAGACCCGCGCATCGTTCTGGCTCGGATTGCGGTCGTTCTCGCGGCCGAGCGCGTTCGAGAAGTGGTGGAAGGTGACGCCGCCGAGGATGGCGGAGTGTTCGTCGAGCGGGACGTCGACGCCCGGCCCGAAGGAGAAGGTGAAGTTCCACTCGGTGCCGCCCGGGGGCACGGTGTTGTTGCCGTGCTGGTAGCCGGCCGTGGTGTCCCAGAAGAGGGTCCAGGTGTCGAAGTCGTAGGCGTACCAGCGTCCGCCGACCTCGATCTCGCCGGCGATGCGGTCGTTGCCCTCGTTGCGGAACCAGGTCGCGTTGAGCGTGGTGCGGAGCGCGAAGCAGTCGGAGAGGAACCAGAAGTTGCTCAGGCCGCCGCCGAAGTTGTCCACCTCGCTGTTGCCGTCCCAGAAGATTGCGCGCTGGAGGATCGGGATGCCGTACTGCAGGTGCACGACCGCGAGCCGATCGCCCTCCGGTCGGCCGGCACCGCGGCCCGGCGAACGCGGCGCGCGCGGGCTCGCCGGCGCCGCCGTGACGAGTTCGTCGAGGTCGAGGGTCGTCGGCGTCGACGAGGTGCGGAGCGTCGGCGGCGCACCCGCCCGACTCGGGCGCGGGGCCGCGGCGCACGCGCAGAGGAGCGCGCTCAGGCACGCGAGCGCGATGGGCAGGGACGCGACGGACGAGAGTCCGCGGCGACGGTCGCTCGTCACGCGGTCGGTGTGCAGCGGTCCACGCATGGGCGGGGCACCATAGCGACGCGCGGTGGAGCGGCCAGCGCGAGTCCGGCTCGCCGCGGCGAGCGTGCCGGATGGCTCACAGTCCGCGCCGACCCGCGTAGGGTGCGACCATGCGCGTTCGATTCGTCCCGCTCGTCCTCGTTCTCGCGTGTCTCCCGCTGCCGGCGCAGGAGGACGCGCCGTCGCGCCCCGGATCCGCCCTGCCCGCGCGTCCCACCCTCGTGGTGCTCGCGAAGTCCGCGGCGACCGCGCTGCTCCTCGACCCGGAGACGGGCGAGGAGCGCGCGCGCCTGCCCGTGGGTGATGGCCCGCACGAGGCCGCGTGTTCTCCCGACGGCACGCGGGTGGTCGTGTGCGACTACGGCGGCCAGAAGCCCGGCAACACGCTGACGATCCTCGACCCCGTCGCGGCCAAGGTGCTCCGGACCATCGAGCTCGTGCGCGAGGGCAAGACCGAGACCGAGCGCTACCTGCGCCCGCACGGCGTGCAGTTCCTCGCGGACGGGCGCCGCGTGGTCGTCACCTGCGAGACGCTGCGCCGCCTGATCGTCGTCGACATCGAGCGCGGTGTGGTCGAGCAGGCGATCGACACCGGCGGTCGCGCCTCGCACATGGTCGCGCTCGCGAACGACCAGCGGCTCGCGTTCGTCGCGAACCTCGCGAGCGGGAGCATGAGCGTGCTCGATCTCGAACAGCCTGCGTTGCTCGGCGTGGTCGAGACCGGCAAGGGCTCCGAGGGCATCGCCGCGCGGCCCGGCGCGAACGAGGTCTGGGTCGGCAACCGCGAGGCCGACACGTTGAGCATCGTCGACCCGCTCGAGAAGACGGAGCTCGCCGAGCTCGCGTGCGGCGCCTTCCCGATCCGCGTCGCGTTCTCACCGGATGGGAACTTCGCCTACGTCTCGTGCGCGAAGGCCGGCACGCTCGAGGTCTTCGACGCGGCGAAGCGCGAGCGCGTGGCGGCGATCGCGATGGACGAGGCACCGGTCGACGATCGCTCGGGCGAGCGCATCTTCGCGGGCCAGTTCGAGGACAGCCCGGTCCCGGTCGGCGTGCTCGTCTCGCCGGATGGGGCGCGTGCCTATGTCGCCAACACGCAGGCGGACATCGTGACGGTGGTCGATCTCGCCGCGCGTCGCGTGTTGCGACGCCTGAAGGCCGGACCGGAGCCCGACGGCCTGTGCTGGGTTCCCGCCCCGCGCTCCCATTGAGTCCTTGGCACTGC
>JADLHO010000217.1 GCA_020848735.1 Planctomycetota bacterium
AGGAAACTGATTCGGTGCGGAGCCCTTCCGCGCTCTCCGGAGCGCGGCCCCATTGAAGCATCGTGCCCAATGGTCTGCGCGGTGCCACGCACCTCCTTCCGCGCTCTCCGGAGCGCGGCCCCATTGAAGCTTCGCCCGCGAGAATGAGCGCGCGGACGGCCTCGACCCCTTCCGCGCTCTCCGGAGCGCGGCCCCATTGAAGCACGAACCCACGGCTGCTCGGGCACGCGGGCCTCGCGACCTTCCGCGCTCTCCGGAGCGCGGCCCCATTGAATCTCCGCGGCCTCGATGATGGAGCGCGAGTTCCGGTTGGCCTTCCGCGCTCTCCAGAGCGGGGCCCCATTGAAGTGGTGGCCAGCTCGGCGGGATCACCGCGGGCGCCTTCGACGCCTTCCGCGCTCTCCGGAGCGCGGCCCCATTGAAGCCAGGCCGCCAGTAGTGCAGCGCGCGGCCAGACGGTAGCCTTCCGCGCTCTCCGGAGCGCGGCCCCATTGAAGCCGCCATCCCTGGTAGTTGGGCAGAACGTCTTGCTTGCCTTCCGCGCTCTCCGGAGCGCGGCCCCATTGAAGCTCCATGCCCACGACGCGGATCAGGGCGCCGTTGGTCACCTTCCGTGCTCTCCGGAGCGCGGCTCCATTGAAGCGAGTTCTCGCGGGTGCCAGAGGCGCAACTGGCGGCGCCCTTTCGCGCTCTCCGGCTCGCGGCCCCACTGAAGCTCTGCCATGGACCTCGGCTGGCTCCACGACGTCACGCCTTCCGCGCTCTCCGGAGCGCGGCCCCATTGATTCATCACGGACGCGAAGCGGGGTGCCAATCTGTGAGTCCTTACGCGCGTTTTCGAGCGCCGCTCTCGCCGACGTGCTTCTGCGCTACAGTCGATCGCCTGACTCCGGAGATCTCGGCCTCGTCCTTGGGGATAAACGAATGGACTGCGACGAGCGTGATCACGGCTGGCCGATCTCCTCGACTCGGCGAAAGAGTCCCCCGCCGAGATAGCGCGTTCGCCCGAGCAGAAGAGGCCCGCCAACGGGCCGATCGAAGAGCAGCGTGACGTTCCCCATGAGCCCAAGCCCGGGCGTGCCCCAGACGCCACTCGATTCCACCCGGGGCTCGGGCAGCCCCAGGCGACGGCACTCTGCAGCGACATCGGCTGCGAGCGCCTCCGTAGCCGCGCCGCGCTTTGCATGTCGCGTGACAACGTATGGCGTCAGGGTCTTCCAAGCGCTCGAACGCCCCAGGAGCGGGTCATGACCTTCTCCGGAAGCAACACTGGATAGCGAAAGGCTCCCAGCACTCCCCGCGCGCAGCTCGCGGAACCCTTCCAGAGCGGCGTCAAGACTGTGGAGGTGGTCGAGTTCCTGAGACGTCGGCGCGCGTCGCTCGACGACGTGGGGAGCGAGGATGAGTAGCCGCCGCGTCTCCGCCTCAAAGGCAAACGAGAGGTGCGAGGATCGAGAGCGCCGAACGGGAGCTCCATCCTCCGCATGACCGCTGAAGAACGACGCCAGACGTTCACGTGTGCCGATTCTGACCTGCACTCTCGCCATGACCGCGCGGCGTAGCGCACGCGCAACAACGATCGGCTCGGGCGAGCCGACGAGGCCGCCGTTGATCACGAAGGCGTGAACCCCCGGTGCTGCATCTCTTGCCGGTGCCATGAGGCCAAGCCCGAGGAAGCGTCCATTGCCAAGCAGAAGCGGACCCTCGATGCCGCGGTCCAGCACGATCTCCACGTGCCAGAGCTGCTCTTTCGGGAACCGCGGCTTCCGCTCGAACGCCTCCGCCCGCTGCCCCTTCGCCTCGAAAGGCTCGCGCTGTACCGAGATCGATGTCGCTTTCGCCTGGACCCCGGCGTGCCGGAGCGCAGCTCTGACAGCTCGCGCGGCGGTCGCTTCCTCGCCCGCTCGCTCCGCTCCTCCCTTGGCCTGCTGTCGACGACGGGTCGGATCGATGCGGCGACGCCCAGCGAGCTCGGGTAGCGCGAGAGGGGTGACCGAGCGCCAGCGCTTGGCCCTCGGCAGGTAGTGCTTGCGCAACATGTCCCAGTTCTCGGAGGGCGTGAGGACCGCACGGATCTCGCCAGCCGCGGAGTCCCCCACATCCAGGCCGACGAAGGCCCACGCGACGTCCTCTGGCCGGAGCGGCGCGCCGGACGGGATCTCGACCAGGACACGGCGAACGCCACGATCGGCGTGCTCGAACCCGATCGATGGCAGCGGGACCAACCGCACGCGGTTCTCAGGAGCATCTGCATCGGCTCCATCCGGCACTCTTCCGAGGAAGCAGCGCACGATCGCCGCCTCCTCGTCCGGCATGGCCTCCTTCAGCCGTCCCACAGCCGTATCGCGAATCCTTTCGACGAGCCTCACGACCTCTGCGGAACGACCTGGCGCCGCCCGCTCCGGAGCGTCCTCGCGCCGCAAGTCGAATAGCAGTCGCCGCACCTGCGGCTGATAGGCCACGCGGACGAAAAGCGGCTTGGGAGCGTTCGTGAAGTAGGTCTTGGCACGGCTTCCGGAGCCTTCGACGGTGAGCCGCGGCGCCGCATGCCGAGCGGCGAGGCTCCTCAGCGTCCCGCGCGCGGGGCACACCAGCACTCCATCCCGGCCGGCTCCGGGCATGTGCACTGCCCCTTCGAATCGACCAAGCCGCTCTGACAGGTCGTCATCACCCAGGATCTCACCTATGGCCCATGCCATGTCGATGCCACGACCGAGCTGGTACAGCTCGTCAGCGGCCTCCACGATTCGCCGGGCGTGGCCGTTGGGATCGGCCGCGATGGGCCAGGCGTAGAGGAGTGGTCCCGGATCCGGGATGCGCGGGAGGACGACCTTCTTCGTTCTGATGGAGCTGACGTCGGTCGGATTGGCGAGGGAGTCCGCGTCGTTGTTCGGCACGAAGAGCACGACTCGGTTGCCGAGACGAGCGTCCGGCGCGCCGATCACCGGGGGAGGCAATGACTCCAGCCACTCCAGCGCGTCGCGCTTCTCCGCGGGCAACGTACGGCCCCGCGCCACACCCGCGACGAGCGCCTGAAACAGCCGACCTGGCGCGGGCGGCCACTCTGAACCCCCGTCGACCATTCCGTGGAAGCGGTCGTGGAGGTGAACGGTGAGGACGAGATGCTGGCCCATGCTCAGGCCTTCTTCGCCTTGCCAGTCTTCTTCGCCTTGTCGCTGTCTTTGTCAACGAGGTCGGCCTTGGCCGCATCGGGCTTGAACTTCACCGTGCGAGGTGCAACGACGCCGAACGCCTTGGCCCAGAGCGCGGCGAGCCGTCGCGCATCGGCGTTGGTCAGCGCGATCCTGGTCCGCGTGCCGGTCCGCGCGACCTGCTCCCAGCCACCGGCTTGGTCCGGCTTCGGCACGAGCAGGCAGCCCTGGCGGAGGAATCCATCCAGCGGCTCGGTCGCCGCCACGAGACACAGGCCGAGCACATACCGGCGAAGCGCCTCGGCGTTGTCCTTGGCCCAGAGCCGGCGGAGCGCCACGAGGTTGATGGTCAGGTCGCGCTGGATCGGGCCGCGCGCGAGGATTCCTCCCGGAGCATCGGTGGACGGCACGGCGACGAAGCCCTTCTTGGCGAGCGGGCTCTTGCCGTCGCCTTCCGACTTCTGCTTCTCCTCTTCCGAGAAGACCTCGAGCTTGGCGTAGTCGAGCGGGGGGACGTACTGGGCTGCCCGCTTGAGAACGTCGACGTCCCAGGCGCGGATGACTCCCTGGACGATCCGCGGGAGCTTGGCCTGCGACGCACGCGAGTCCCAGACGCCGAACACCAGCGAAGTGGGAGCGAGCCTTGCGATCGCGGTCGCATCACCGGTCGCCTGGAACGACTCGAATGCCGCCGCCGCCTCGGTGCCCAGCTCCGAGGCGCGCACGACTGCATCACCCAAGCGATGGCCGGCCTCCATGATCGAGACCGAGTGCCCGGCGCCTGCGTCGATGGTGATCTGCGGCACCAAGTGCTGGAGCTCAGGGTCCTCGGCGAAGATCGGCTCCATTCGGTTGGCCTGCGAGCCGACGCTGTCGACCGTCGCGACCTTCGTCCCATCCGAGAGCGTGTCGATGTTGTAGCCGACGTCTGCGTAAGTCGGCGGGAAGAACACGCCGTCCTCGCCCTCCACGGGCATCAACTGCTCGCGGAGCACGAGCGCCACGGGGCCCTTGGGATCGATCCAGCTCTCGATGATGTCCTGACTCATCTTGCTCATGACGTGCTCTCCTCGATGACGGTGGTGATCGAACGAGCCTGGCCTTCCTGACCGGGCCAATCCAGACGCATGCGAAACTGGCGCGTCGGCCACGGAAGCTCTTGGTCGTGGACGCTTGGCCAACCGAGCGCCGCGCGGAGCAGGCTCGCGGGCAGCCAAGTCGGTAGCCCGCCGCTTTCTCTACCGACTACCGAGTAATCGTACACTAGCTTATCTCGCGAGTTTGGTCGCCGTGGCCGAGCATGGCTCAGGCCCAACGCAGCGAGTAGCTCGACGAGTGGGAATCCGCAGGTCTGCATGTCGGTGTGTTTATTCAGCGAAAAGCCAGCGTCGATCGGGACGTAGTCGCGTCGCCAATCCAGTCGGAAGCTGCTCGATTGGGGAGCACTCAAAGCGAAGGGATTCCTTGCTGCGCTTGCAGCCCGTCCGCGCACCAAACCCAGCGCGTCTCTCGCCAGCCCAACCCCGGGATAGCCATTCGCTCCGGCCCAAAACTTCACATTGTCTCGCCCGGCCTTGTCACCCCAGTGATCGAGCGCGAGGCGTTCGCGCCCCGCGATCAACGCGCACACCAGGGTCGCGGGGCTCAAGGGGTCTGGGAACGGATAGCCCGCTGCCCTCGGGAGGATCGTGGGGCTCGGGCCCCACGTGTCCTTCCACGCCTCGATGTTCGAGCTGCCCTCCACGACCTCGGCCCGGGCTTCCGCCTGATCGAAGAATCGCAGAACCCGCTCGACCGGGGACTCGCCGCCGCTCGCGCGAAGGTGGAACTTCACATCCATCGCGTCGCTCCAGTCGAAGTAGCCCTCGGCGTCGCCGCACAGCACTTCGGCGGCCTCGAGCAGGCCCAAGCAAGCAAACACCTGCCCGGGATTGAAGAGATCGACCGGCACGTGGGCCTCGGCCCTCAACGCTTCAGTCATGGTTTCCTGCCTCGTCGTTCAGCCGCGACGCCCGCTGATCGGCCGCCCTCAGCAGCGCCTCCCACCAGGCCAAGCCCCAGGGTCCCCAGGTCCTCTCCAGCCGCGTGAAGCGGAGCGCGATCTGTTGAGCGCGCCCGACGAGCACCGACTGCGGCATCTCTGCGCCATCGGTGCGGAGCAACGGCCGGGCGAACCCGTGGTGGGCGGCGATGAGGTGAAGGCAGAGATCGCGCAGATCAGACGAGAGCGCCTGGACGCGCGGATCGGACTCCGCGCGCGGAATCGACCCGAGCTCGTGGCGGTAGCGCGCGAGCAGCGCGAGGTTCGGGCGGGAGGTCGTCTTGCCGTACACCCGACCATTCTCGAGCTCGGCGTCGTTCACCCCGAACGCCCGCTGCCAGCCCCGAGCACGCTTGCCCTCATCGTGGAGACGCGCGGCCAGCGCCAGCACCGACACGTAGGGCTCGCCGAGTTGCAGACGTGCGGCCAGCGAGCGAGCCTCGCGCTCGGTCCACTCCTCGTGCTCTTCGAGAAGCTGCGAGCGAGCGCGGGCAACCGAGCGTCCTTCTTCGGATTCGGCACTCTCGCTCGGCAGGGTCTCGATGACGAGCCAGCGGCTCTCGACACCATCGGCTTCGGCCACACAAAGGCTGGCCTCCTCGCGAAGGCGACGCTCCCCGGCAACCTCGCCCAACCCCGCGTCACCAACGCGAGATATACGGAAGGGCAGGCTTCCCTCCTGGCCAACGTCGCTCGCCACGGGGTGTGCAACATCGAGCAACCCCTGGCGAAGGCCACCGATCCGCGCGTCCAGAAGCAGCACCTTCCCCTCGAGCGCGACACCAAGCTGCTCGCGGCCTGGCTTGCTGTCGAGATCAGCCAGGCGCACTTCGCGCGTGACGGTCGTGCCCTGCAGAACGAGCCCCACGAGCGCGTCCCTGGCAAGCGCTGTCGACTCGCCCTCATCGGTCGTGGCATGCACCGTCGCGAGGGTCCTGCTCCGTGCTTCGAGCCACTTCAACACGCGCCAGGTCTCGGTCTCGAGCTTCTCCATGAGGTGCGGTGGAGCAACATCGAGATACACAGCGACCGCGGCGTCCGCGAGCCGAGTTCCTTCATCGCTGATGGGCAGCTCCCTTCGGAAGAGCACTTCGGTTTGCGGCTTCTCCTCATCGACCCAACCGCGGATCCACGGCTGGACTTCGGGACGCCCGGTGTGTTCCTCCAGCGACGTCATGGACCAACTCTCCAGAACTGCCCGCGAGAGCGGCGGATGAAGGGGCGCGGGCGAACTCGCCGCCGCGATCGCGTCACCGGCTGCAGCCCTGAGCTGCGAGAGCGCCCCGGGACCCGCCTCGTGCCCGCCGTTCACCGCAGGCAGTCGGAGGAGCAGCGCCTTCACCAGCTCCAAGCGCTCGGCGTCTCCCGCATCGCTCTCGGGAACGACGATGACGCGCGCGTCACCTTCGCCGCGTCGGTTCACGCGGCCGAGCCGCTGCACCATCCGCTCCCACGCGACGAGGTCGCAAACCATGTGGTCGGAGTCCATGTCCACCCCGACCTCGCCAGCGCTCGTGGCGACTAGAAAGGCGGGAGCGCTCGGCGTCGCCAGCTGGCCGTCTTCGGCGTGCACGAATCCGTGCGCGGCAAGCCACGCTGAGACCTGGGTGCGCTCGAAGACGCGGCGAGCCCCGACGAGGAGTTCGACCTCGGCGCCGCGCTTCGTCAGCAGCTCACTCACCACCTGCGCCACGTCGCGGCTCGTGGCGAACACGATGACCCGCCTCGGCTCCCCCCCGCTGAGGCTCCACGCCGCATCGGCGAGATTCGCAGCAAGCTGATCACCAGACACCGGCGCTCGTACCGTCAGGCACTTCCTCGCCTCGAGGCGACGGGCCACGATCGGATGGGCGCGATCCGCGTCCGAGAGGGTCAGCGCATCTCGCCGTTGCTGGCCAGTGGCGGAAAGCGACATGACACGAAGGCGGGGCATCAAGTCGGCCCCGTCTCCCTTCGAAGCGAACGGTCCCCCAGGCTCGGTGCCCCGCTCGATGGCCTCCAGCAGCCGTTCGAACGGGGGCACGAGGTGCGCCTCATCCAAGACCACCATCGCGTCCACCCCGAGCAGCCCCGCGTGATACGGCCGCATGCGTCGCGACACGCCATACCCTTCGAACAGCAGCCTCGAGCCCACCATGTCGACGGTGCCGACGACGATCGCGGGCGATGACGGGTCTTGGAGCCAAGCGCGATTGTCGACGTGTTGGCCGCGCAGAGTCGAAATGGGAAGCGGCTGGGCTCCCAGCCCCAATGCCCGCGCGACGAGCGGGTTCTCGCCCACCCACGCCCGAAGCGCTTCGGCGACCTCGGTCGCTTGATCGACGACGGCGCGACGATCGACAACGTAGACCAGTCGCCTGGGGATGGGAGCTTGCAGTGCCCGTGCAACGAGCCAGACCGCCATCGTTCCGGTCTTGCCGAGCCCGGTGGGAATGTCGAGTGCGGACACGGGGACTCCCTGGCAGAACCTGCGCAGAAGCTCGCACTGCCAGGGGAACGGCGACTCGTCGGAATCGAGGCCGAGAGCCGTTCGGAGCCAGTCCCGTGAAAGCTCATCGACATGTGTCGAGGTCGAGGAGGTCGGCTGCCGGCTCATGAACGCCGCCTCGAAGCCGACAGGGGGGTCTTGTCTCCCGATTCCAGACGCCTCGCACACGACGGCCCGCGGTCCTTCGATCGGCCGAAAGACCGAGGCCGGCCATTCCCATTGTCCCGGGGCCGAAGTCTCTCGAACCAGGCGCGGCCCGGCTCGCACGCCGCAGCGAGCTGCCTTTCATCAACCCCAGGAGAGACCCATGGCTTCCTTGCCTTCATGAGCATCGCCGCGTCGGGTGCAACTTCCACATGCGCTCAGTCTGCTCAGTTCGGATCGAGCAGACAAGAGCCGACTCGAGGCGGAGAAGGAAAGCGAAGCAAGCTGCCCGAGCGTCGCGGCCGCGATCCCGACCACTCAGCGATCAAGGTGAGGACTCTCTCTCAACACCCGGCAATCCCCCTCAACACCTCCACCACCCTCCGCAATTCCGCCAGCTCCTCCTCCAACGCCGCGACCCGACGCTCCAGCGCGGACTCGCTCCGCGGCGCAGCCGGACGCGCGAGCGGCAGCGACGACTCGTCCTCCCGCGCCGTCACACCCGTATCCGCGGCCGAGACCTGCGGCCGCGGCCCGAGCAGATGGCCATAGCGCTCGTCGCGTTCTCTCGCCTGGCGCGGCAGGCGTTCGACCAGCGGCACCGGGCGGTGGGCGGCGAGGGCTTCGAGGATGGACTCGATGGCGTGGGGTTCGAGCTCGAGGCCCATGCGGGCGATGCGGGGTTTGAGGGCGCCGGGGGCCTGGGGGCCGCGGAGGAGGAGCTCGGTCATCACGATCATCTGCGGGCGGTCGATGTTGAGCCGCTCCATGACCTTGTGGCGATAGCGGACCACGCGGCCGCCGCCGTCGACGCGGACGATCCAGCCGTCTTCGCGCAGCCCGAGGAAGGCCGGGTGGAGATCGGTGGCGGAAAGGGCCATCTCGGGGTCGCGATTGCTCTTCTGGTTGCAGCCGATCAGGATCGAGTTCTCGGTGAGGGGATAGCTGTCGGGAACCGTGAGTTCCTTCTCGACGAGCACACCCACGACTCGCTGTTGGATCGCGTCGATCATCGGTCGCGAACATAACCGCGAGGGCGGCGGGACCGCGCTCGCAAGCGGCGCGTGCGCGCGCTCCGATGACCCGATGCTCCGCGCGACACTCGCCCTCGCCACGTGCGCCCTGGCCGCCTGTGCCGTCCCGTCGGGAACCACGGCGCGGCCCCCGAACGTGCTGATCGTGCTCGCCGACGACCTCGGCTACGGCGACCCGCGTTGCTACAACGACGAGTCGAAGATCCCGACGCCGCGGATGGACGCGCTGGCCGCCGAGGGGCTGCGCTTCACCGATGCCCACGCGCCGGCGAGCGTGTGCAGCCCGACGCGTTACGGGATCCTGACCGGGCGCTATGCGTGGCGTGGACGACTCCAACGCGGCGTGCTGATGCCCCTCGACCCGCCCCTGATCGAGCCGGAGCTCGAGACGCTGCCCGAACTGCTGCGCCAGCGCGGCTACCGCAGCGCCTGCATCGGCAAGTGGCACCTCGGCTGGGATTGGCCGCTGAAGGACGGCGGTCACGTGTCCGACGTCTTCGCCGGCGTCGGCATGGACCTCGACGCCCGCATGGCGCTGATGCCGCGCATCGACTTCACGCGTCGGGTGCGCGGCGGGCCGCTGGCCCACGGCTTCGACGAGTACTTCGGCGACGACGTGCCGAATCACCCGCCCTACGCCTTCATCGACGGCGATCGGCTCGTCACGCAGCCGACCGCGATGAACGACGCGGAGCTCTACGGCCACGACGGTCCGATGAGCCCCGGCTGGGACGACTCGATGGTGCTGCCGACGCTCGCCCAACGCGCCGCGAGCTGGCTCGACGAGCACGCGCGGCAGGCCGACCCGCGGCCCTTCTTCCTCTACTTCGCGCTGACCTCACCGCACACGCCGATCGCCCCCTCGACGCGCTGGCGCGGCGTGAGCCAGGCGGGCGCCTACGGCGACTACGTGGCCGAGACGGATTGGGCACTCGGCGTGGTCCTCGACGCAGTCGCCCGCAACGGCTTCGCGGAGGACACCCTGGTCGTCTTTTGCTCCGACAACGGGTCGCCGCGCTTCGACGGCGAAGGCATGCAGGGCGAGCCCGATGCCGTGATCGCGCGATACGGCCACGATCCCTCCCGCCCCTGGCGCGGGCGCAAAGGGGAGCTCTACGAAGGCGGGCACCGCGTGCCCCTCCTCCTGCGCTGGCCGCGGGTCGTCACCGGGCCTGCCGTCGCCGATCGGCTCGTGAGCCTGACCGATCTCTACCGCACGATCGCGAACCTTGGCGGAGCAAAGCCCGCGCCCGGATCGGGCGAGGACAGCCTCGATCTCCTGCCCTTGCTCCGCGGAGCCAACGACGACGCGCATGCGCGCGGCAGCATCGTGCACCACGCCTCGAACGGCACCTTCGGGTTCCGCTCGGGAACGTGGAAGCTCCTCGAGGAACGCGTGATCGAGGAGCTCCCCGACGGCGCGGGCTCGCGCGAGACCGTGGTGCAGCGGCTCTTCGACCTGGCGGGCGACCCGGGCGAATCGATCGACCTCGCGGCGGAGCGACCCGAGCTCGTCGCCCGTCTCCGCGAAGAGTTCGAGATTGTCCGTCTCGGTCGGGGCACGGCGGGGCATCATGTGCCCCGCTGAGACCGCAGCAGCTCGCGAGGTCTCGCGGTGACCGGCACTTCACGCAGGAGCGCGCGATGTCGCATGAGGAGATGGCGCAGTTCGAAAGCCCTCGCGACGGCTTCGCCGCCTTCACTGCGGACCTGTGCGTCCGCCTGCTCGCGGTCGAGCGCGTCGTCCTCCGCCGCGTCGCCGTCGGCTTGGACCTTGGCGGCACGCTCGACGAGTTGTGCCGGCTGATCGACGGTTTCGTACCCGGCTCGCTCGCGACGGTGATGCTCCTCGACGAGAAGCACGAGCACCTCTGCCTGGCGGCGAGCCCCGGGGTCCCCGCCGCCGTGCGGCACTGGCTCGACGGCGTGCGCCCGGGAGTCGGCCACGGTTCCTGCGCTGCGGTCGCAGCCCTGCGGACGCGCGTGTTCGTCGTCGACACGTTGACCGACCCGCACTGGGCGGACGTGCGCGAAGAGGCCGCCCGCTTCGGGATCCGCGCCTGCTGGTCGGTGCCGATCGCGATCGGCGGCGATGCCTTCGCCGGGACCTTCGCCATCTCGCAGGGGCGCCCGGCGGATCCGAGTCAGTTCGAGGTGCACGTGCTCGAGACGGCAGCGTGTCTCGCCGGAGTCGCGATCGAGTGCGCGGCCCACCGCGCCAAACTCGCGGAGAACCTGCTGCTTGCGCAGCAGACGCGCAAGCTCGAGGACCTGGGCCTGCTCGCCGGCGGCATCGCACACGACGTGAACAATCTCCTGACGGGAATCGTGGGGAACACCGAGCTCGCGTGCCGGCGGCTCGAGTCCTCGCATCCCGCCCATCCGCTGCTGCAGCGGATCGACAGCGCCGCCACGCGATGCGCGCAGCTCTGCACACGCATCCACACCTTCGCGGGCCTCGCCGAGCGCCGGTCCGAGTCCATCGACCTCAATCAGCTCGTGGAAGGCACCCTCGACCTCGCACGTGCGTCGTTCTCCGGACCCGCGACGCTCGACGTGCGCCTCGCGCCGAACCTGCCGGCCCTCGCCGCGGATCCGACGCAGATGACCCAGGTCGTGCTGAACCTCGTCCTCAATGCGCGGGACGCGATCGGCCAGGCACGCGGCCATGTCCGCGTGACGACGGGTCGCTGCCCCGATGCCGACGACCTCGTCTTCCTGGAGGTGAGCGACGACGGTGTCGGGATGTCCGCGGAGGTACGCGAGCGGCTCTTCGACCCCTTCTATTCGACGAAGGGCCCCGGCCGGGGCCTCGGGATGTCGGTCGTGCACGGCATCGTGAAGGCGCACGGCGGGCACATCCTCGTCAGCTCCGAGCCCGGCGAGGGCTCGCGGATCCGCGTGGAGCTGCCCATCGGAACCGGCTCGGCGAGCCCGAGTCCCGCCGCAGCGCCCGCACCGGGCACCGAATCCGACGCCGCCTCGACGCGACTCAAGGGCAGCCGCGTGCTGGTCATCGACGACGAGCCGCTCACCCGCGACCTGGTCGCCGAGTTCCTGCGCTCGATCGGGATCGACACGCTGCTCGCCGCGAATCCCAGCGAGGCGCTGGAGCTGCTCGAGGCCCACCGCGGCGCGATCGACGCGACCCTGCTCGACGTCTCGATCCCCGATCTCCCGGGCGAGCAGCTCTACGACCGCCTCCACGACCTCGCCCCGAAGATGCCGATCGTCGTCTGCTCGGGACTCGGCGATGCCGAGCTGCGCGAGCGCTTCCAGAACCGCGAGCCCTTCGGGTTCCTGCTGAAGCCGTTCCGGATCGACGACTTCGATCGCCTGCTGCGCGGCGCGATCGCATCCGGCCGCGACTGACGCGACGACGAGCGGGCCCTCGCGAACGCGAGGGTGGATCAGCGCGCGGCCGCGGGGGAGCATGACCCGCTTCCGCGAGTCCCAAACCATGCCGCTCCAGCGCTCCAGGCCCGCCCCCGAACGGCGCGTCTTCTGCAACCGCACGCTCAACCTGCGATCGATCCGCGCGATCGGCTTCGACATGGACTACACGCTCGTCCACTACGACGTGCGGGCCTGGGAGGCGCGCGCCTACGCGCATGTGCAGCAGCGCCTGCTCGAGCTCGGCCAGCCGGTCGCCGAGCTCGTCTTCGACGCGGATCGCTTCGCACGCGGGCTCATCCTCGACCTCGAGCGCGGCAACGTCGTGAAGGCGAACCGCTTCGGCTACGTCACCCAGGCGACGCACGGCATGCGCCCGCTCCCGCACGACGAGCAGCGGCGTTGCTACAGCCAGGTCTGGGTCGATCTCGGCGAGCCGCGTTGGGTCTTCCTCAACACGCTGTTCTCGCTCTCCGAGGCCTGCCTCTACGCGCAGCTCGTCGACCTGCTCGATCAGGGCGCCCTCGTCGGTGCGTTCGACTATGCGAGCCTCTATCGCCTGGTCGGCCGCACGATGGACGCGGCGCACCTCGAAGGCCGTCTGAAGGCGGAGATCATCGCGGAGCCCGAGCGCTTCGTTCCGCTCGACGACGAGCTGCCCCGCGCGCTGCTCGACCTCCAGCAGGCGGGCAAGCGGCTGTTCCTCGCGACCAACTCCGAGTGGCATTACACGCGCGCGATGATGAGCTGGGCCTTCGATCGCTTCCTGCCCAAGGGCGGCTGGCGCAAGCTCTTCGAGCTCGTCATCGCGCAGGCGCGCAAGCCGGGCTTCTTCGAGGGCGAAGCCGCGGTCGAGGAACTGCTCGACGACGCGGGCAGCTCGACTCCCGTGACGGGCCTGCGCGCCGGCGGGGCCTACCGCGGCGGCAACGCGCAGATGGTGCAGGAGTACTTCGGCGTCGCGGGCGAGGACATCCTCTACGTCGGCGACCACGTCTATGCCGACGTGCACGTGTCGAGCAGCATCCGGCGCTGGCGCACCGCCCTCGTGCTGCGCGAACTCGAGGACGAGGTCCGCGACGAGCAGGCGTTCGCGGCCGACGCCGAACGGCTGCGCCGCCTCATGCTCGACAAGGAGGCGCTCGAGCACGAGCAGGCCACCTTGCGCCTCGCGTTGCAGCGCCGCGAGCACGGCGCACCCGTGCCCGACGGCAGCGCCCAGGATCCGGCGCTGATCCACGAGCGGCTGCGCACGCTGCGCGTGGAACTCGACGAGCTCGATGGGCGCATCGCACCGCTCGCGCGACGCGGGAGTCAGCTCGGCCATCCCCACTGGGGCCCGCTGATGCGCGCGGGCAATGACAAGAGCCGGCTCGCGCGACAGATCGAGCGCCACGCCGACGTCTACATGTCGCGCGTGTCGAACCTGCTCCACCTCACGCCCTTCGGCTATCTGCGCGCCGCGCGGGGCAGCCTGCCCCACGACTCCGTCCAGGCGGCGGCGTCCGACGCGACCTGACGCGGCGCAGGCCGGCGAGGACGAGGGCGAGGGCCGGCCGCAGGGAAAGCAGCGGGCTCACGGGCGAGAGCATGGCGCCCGAGCGGGCCGCGTGAGCCTGCGACCCGGCTCGTGCGGGTCGTGCGCCGCCCAATTCGCCGAAGGCGCGCCCTGGTCCAGAGCGCGCGCGGCCCGAGAATGGCCCGACCGTGCAGTTCGAACGCCCTCTTGCCCTCCTCCTGCTGATCGGCGCACCCCTGGTGGGTCTGCTCCTGGGTCGGGCGCGCGCCTTCTTCGACACGCGCGCGCACCGCGGTCTGGTCATCGCCGCGGGCGTCGTCGCCTGGTCGGCGTTCGCGGTCGCGCTCGCGGGGCCGTGGTCGTCCGCCGCACGCGGTCGGCCGGCGCGCATCGTGATCGCGACGGAGCACGCGGCCGACGAACTCGCCGCGGCGTGGCGCGCGGCGACGCCGTCGCGCGATCCCTTCCACGTGCTGGCGAACGGCGCGCGCAGCGCGGTGGGCCCGCGCGGTTCGACCGCGACGCCGAGCGCCGACGGCGATCCCGATCTCGCGAGCGCCCTGCTCGCCGCGCTGGCGCTCGCCCCCGACGGCGGCGATCTCGTGTTGAGCGGCACGGGCGCGGACGCCGGTCGCGACCCGCTGGCCTTGCTGCCGACGCTGCGCGCCGCGGGCCTGCGCGTGCACGCGCGCGTCGCAGCGCTCGCGCGCGACGGCGTCGCGCTGCTCGGCGTCCGCCATCCCGCGCAGCGCGACGTGGGCGATGCGTTCCGGCTCGAGGCCGAACTCGCGACGGGCGCTGCGCGGGCCGTGCGCGTCGAGGTGCGTGCGCTCGCCGACGACACGCTGCTCGGCGCACGCGACGTGCAGCTCGAGCGCGGCACGACGCACGTGACGGTCGACGTCGCACCCGGTGTCCGCACGGGGTTGCTCGCCCTGGAGACGCGCGTGCTCGACGGCGCGGCCGTCGTCTCGCGCGAACGGAGCGCCGTGCTCTGCGAGGGCCGCACGCAGGCGGCCTGGCTCGGCGCGAACGACGCGGCCTTCGCGGCCCTGCAGTCCACGCTCGCCACGCACGCGATCGAGCTCACGCGGGCGAGCCCCGAGTCCCCGCTGGCGAGCGCCGCCGACGTGCTCGTCGTCGACGACCTCCCCGCGAGCGAGTGGCCGACGACCGCACAGACGGCCGTGCTCGACGCCGTGCTCGAGCAGGGTCTCGGCCTCCTGCTCGCGGGCGCCTACCGCAACCTCGGGCCGGGTGGCTACGCCGCGTCTCCGCTCGCCGCGATCCTGCCCGTGGAGATGCCGCAGCGCGAGGAGCGTCGCGATCCCTCCGTCTCGCTGGTCGTCGTGATCGACACCAGCGGCAGCATGGGCTCGCGCATCGATCTCGCGAAGGAGGTCGCGCGGCTCGCGATCCGCCGCCTCATGCCGCACGACAAGGTCGGCATCGTCGAGTTCTACGGCAGCAAGCGCTGGGCGGCGCCGCTGCAGCCCGCGTCGAATCTCATCGAGCTGATGCGCGCGATCGATCGCATGCAGGTCGGCGGCGGCACGGTCATCTACTCCGCGCTCGAGGAGAGCTACTACGCGCTCCTCAATGCGCGCACGCGCTTCAAGCACATCCTCGTGCTCACCGACGGCGGCGTGGAGTCCGGCCCCTTCGAGGAACTCGCACGACGCATCGCCACCGCGAACATCCAGCTGAACACCGTGCTCATCGGCCCCCAGGCGCAGGGCGAGTTCCTCATGAACCTCGCGCAGTGGGGTGGCGGCCGCTTCTACGCGTGTCCGTCGCGCTTCCAGCTCCCCGACCTGCGCTTCAAGGAACCGCAGACGACGCGCCTGCCCTCGGTGCGCGAGGAACCGCTCGCCCTCCGCGCCGACGAGCACGCGGAGAGCACCGCGGCGATCCGCGAGGCCGGCGACGCGCGCGTGCTCGGCGTCGTCGAGGCGAGCGTGCGACCGCTGGCCGAACGGCTGCTCGACGGCGAGGGCGGCACGACGGTGCTCGCCGCGTGGGACCAGGGTGCGGGCCGCGTCGCCACGCTCGCCACCGAGCTGCTCGGACCGATGGCAGAAGCCCTGCGCGGTCGCCCGGGATCGGAGCTCATCGCCGACCAGCTGCGCGCGCTCGCGCGGGGTCGACGTGCGCTCCGCCCGGCGCTCCTCGTCGATGCCACGCGCGGCAGCCTGCGCGTCGCGCTGCGCGGTGCGCGCCCGGGACTCGCCGCGGCGACCCTGCGCGCGACGTTCGGCAACGCGGCGCCGATCGAGGTCTCGCTCGCGCCGTCGGGTGAGGCCGAGCTCGTCGCCGAACTCGCGTGGCCGTCCGACGAGCCCGCGCGGCTCCTCGTGTTCGGCGACGACCCCGCGAACCCGCTCGCGCTCGGCGCGGCGCAGCGTCCCCTGCCGCGCGCGGGTCGGCTCCACGACCGCAGCGCCGCGGCCGCGGCCCTCGCGACGGCGAGCGGCGGGACGCTCGAGGGCGCCTTGCCTCTCGAGGCGCCCGAGCCGCTCGCGATGCCGGGACGCACGGCCCAGGCACCGGTCTTCGCCGTGCTCGGCATCGTCGCGTTCCTCCTCCTCGTGCTCGGTCGTCGCTGGCCGCGCGGTGTCGCGCGTGCCGCGGCGCTCGTCGTCGTCGCGCTGCTCGGAGCGCCGTTGGCCGGCGCGCAGGA
>JADLHO010000218.1 GCA_020848735.1 Planctomycetota bacterium
CGCGTCGGGGAAGAGCGCGCTGCGGCCGAGGCGGCGGCCGAGCGGGCACGGCGGCCGGCCCCCGCGCCGCGGCCGAACGACCGCGCTCCGAAGGCGAAGGGGTTCTCGACGTCGCAACGCCGGGAGCTGGACGAGATCCCCGTGAAGATCGAAGCGGGCGAGGCGCGCCTCGCGGAGATCGACGCGCGGATGGGGGACCCGGCCCTCTATCGCGGCACGACGCGCGAACTCGCCGCGATCCAGGCCGAGCGCGCCGCCGCATCGAAGGACCTCGATCGGCTCTACGCGCGCTGGGAACAGCTCGAAGCGCTCCGCGCGGCGGAGTCCGGCTGAGGATCTGCGCCGCGACTCACTTCTGCCGCAGTCGCACCCGTTCGATCCGCTCTTTCAGGCCCCGGGAGAGGACCACGCCGTCCTCCTCCATCGACCGGATCGTCTGGAGCACCGCGTTCAGAGCGTCGGCATCGCGCGCATCCGCCAGCGTCTCGGCGAGCTCGACCTGCCACGCGGGATTGACCGGGTCCAGCCGGATCGCCTCGCCGATCCGCGTCCTGGCTTCGTCGAACTTCTCGCCGGCGCGGAGCGCGTGCGCGAGCGTGTCGAGCGCCTGCGGACTGCGAGGCGACGCCGCGACGACGCGCCGCGCGTGATCCACGGCATCCTGCCAGCGACCTCCGTCGGCGAGGAGCATCGCGAGGTTGTTGCGGGCCTGGCCGAACTCGGGGTTCGCACGCAGTGCGGACCCGTACGCCGCCTCTGCAGCGGCGGTGTCGCCGGACGCCTCGGCGAGCGTACCGGCGAGGAAGTGCGCAGTGGCCGGCGGTTGGGGCGAGGCGAGGATCTCGGCCAGGAGCTTCTTCGATTCCGCGAGCAGTTCGGGCGTGCGCAGCGACTTCCACGCGACGATCCACGCTTGCGCCAGGAAGATGCGCGTCGTCGTGTCGTCCTGCGGAACGAGTTCAGCGCAAGCACGGAGCCATGCGACCGCCTCCGCCGGCGTTCCGAGGAAGTCCGGTCCGACCGACAGGGGGAGCGAGCGCCAGCGCTCCGATGCAGCGGCCAGTTGACGCAGGAGTCGCTGGAGCCCCTCCACGTCGCCCGTGCGCAGGAGCGTGACGGCGTGCGTGACGAGCACCGCCTCATCCGCCTGCGGGCGCGCCAGTGCGGCTGCGACCCGCGGCGCGAGCGCGACCGCTGCCTCCTTGCCGCGGCCGAGTCGGAGGAGCACTCTCGCGATCAACTCGTCCGGCGCCGCGTCCCGCGGATCGGCGCGATCGCGCCACGTGCGGGCCGCGTCGAGCGCCTCGCTCCAGCGGCCCGCGCTCGCGAGGAGTTCCGCCCACTGATGCGCTGCCTCCGCGTTGTTGGGGAACGCCGCCGCGGTGCGCCGCGAGAACTCGAGCGCGCTGTTCCGCTCGGTCGTCTGCGCACAGAGATCGACGGCGACCATCTGGAGGACGACGAACTTCACGTTCGCCTCCGCGAGTGCTCGCACGGTCTTCGCCGTCGACGCGCGCTTCGCGGGGTCGGACCAGTCCTGGGCGATGGCGCGCAGCGCCGCCGTGACGGCAGGGCGTTGCGCCGGATCGCGCATCGCGCCGAGGAGCAACTGACGGAGGCCCGGGTCGGCGAGCGCGAACTCGCAGAGCGCGCGGATCGAGCGCGCGAACGCGACTGGATCGGCCGCTGCGGCGCGCGGATCGTCGAGCGTCTCGGAGAGGACGGACTTGTCGCCGATCGCGACCGCGTGCTCCGCGAACGCGGACCACGCGTCTGCGCGAGCCGGCGCGGCCACCACCGCCGCGCGGTACGCAGCGGTCGCAGCACCTGGAGAGCCCCAGCGCGCCGCGTGCCGAGCGCGCACGAGGTCCGCCTCGCCGGCCGGGAGTTGCAGCGTGTCGAGGGCGCGGATGAGCCGGTCCGAGTCCGCGGTCCTCCCGACCGACGCATACAGCCCCGCAGTGTGCTCGACGACCTGCGCCGTCGGAGCGTCGAGCAGGCTCTCGCTCATGCGAATGGCCTCGTCAACCCGTCCGGCCCGTGCGTAGAGGCGTGACAGTTCGAGCGTCGCCGACGCGTCTGCGCGTTGCTCGCGCACGAGTCGCTGCAGGAGGTCGGCGCTGCGCTGGAGGTCTCCTTGGGCGGCGAGGATGTACGCGGCGCCCTCGGCCTCCTGCGGATCCACGGACTTCGCCGCGAGGACCGTCTCGATCCGACGACGCGCCTCCTCCGTGTCGCCCCGCGACTGCGCGAGGCGCGCGAGGTCGAGGGCGATCGACGTGTTGCCCGGCGCCAGGCGGAGCGCCTCCTGGAGGTGAGCCTCGATCCCGGCGGCGTCGCCCGTCAACTGCAGGGCGCGCGAGAGCAGGATGTGCGCGTGGACGTTGTCCGGCGCGTCCCGCACGACGGACGACAGGAGTTCGGCCGCCTCGGCGGCGTCCTTGTCCGACGCGTCCGGCGACTGGAGCAGTAGGCGCGCGCGGGAGAGCCTCCACATCACGCCGGTCTCACCGGTGAGTTCCTTCAGCCGGTCCGCAGCGCGTGCGACGGCCTTCGGATCGGTCCACATCGACTTGGCGGAGAGCGCAGCGAGCTGGATCGCCACGGAGGCCGGGTTCGCGTCCGCGACGGCGCCCCAGGCCGCAGCGGCCTCCGGGCGACCCGCGGCCTCGAGGAGTCCGGCGCGGGCGACGTCCCAGTCGGCCGCTGCACCGCCGGCGCCGGCTCGGGCCCGCATCGCGTCGAACGCGGCGAGACCGGCGTCCGGGCCGCGGCCCTGCAGCACCGCCGTCGTCATCGCGAGTCGCGGCGTGACGCCGTGCAGCTTCTCGCAGCGCGCGAGGATCGGATCGACCGACCCGAGGCGCGCCCTCGCGGCCGTCACTGCGATGCGGAGGAGGGCGCCCTCGCTCGCGCCGGATGGACTCGCCAGCAACTCCGCGATCAGCGCCTTC
>JADLHO010000219.1 GCA_020848735.1 Planctomycetota bacterium
AGCGCGCATCACGGTCGAGTTCCGCGAGGACGGGGTCACGCGCCGCGTGTTCCGCCACGTGAACAGCGGCGGCAGCTTCGGCGCCAACCCGCTGCGCGTGCACCTCGGCCTCGGCCGCGCCGAGCGCATCGAGCGCCTCCTCGTCGACTGGCCGGGGGGCAGCGGGCCGCAGGTCTTCGAGTCGCTGCCGCTCGACCGCGAGCTGCGGATCGTGGAGGGGAAGGGTGCGGTGGAGGACCTGACCCGGGCGAGTTTCCGGCTCGGAGGCCGCTGAGTCGGGGTGGAGGACGCGCGCACGCGACCCCGCGGTGGTTTCGTTCGTGGCGCCCGATGCCGATGATCCCGCCATGGCCCGACGACGAGGACGCGGCATCAAGCGCAAGCTGCTGATCGGCTTCGCCGTGCTGTGCTGGCTCGGCGTGCGTTCGAGTGCCGGGCCGGCGCCGGAGCGGGGGCCCGCGGTGGACGCGAGTGGTCCCGCGGTCCGCGGCGCGGCGGCGGCGTTCGAGCCCGGGGAGCTGCGGCCGCCCGCGGCGCGGGGCGAGCAGACCGCGTCGCTCGAACGCGAGGCGCCGAGCGTGGCCCCGCCCGACACGCGCGCCGCGCTGCGCGACCGTCTCGCGGGTGCCCTGCGCGCGATGGGCTCGACGGACTTCGCGTCGGCCCTCCAGGCCTCGCGCGAGGTCGGCAAGCTGCCGCTGCTCGACGAGGAGCGCGGCGAACTCGAGCGGGTCGAGGGTGCGCTCGAGCTGCGGCTCGCGGGCGAACTCGAGCGCCTGCTGAGCTCGGCGGCGAACGGCGAGGTGCTGCTCGCCGCGGTGAGCCTGCGGGGGATCGCGGCCGCGGATGCGGAGCGGGTCACGCCGCTGCTCGACGCGGCGTGGCGGGCGCGGCAGGTCGAGTTGCCCGGCGCCGACGTGCTCGAGCCGTTGCCGCGCGGGACGCCGTTGCGCTGGTTCGATGCCGCGGGCCTGGAGCAGAGCGGCGAGGCCGTCGACTGCCGTGGCGAGGAGCTCTCCGTGCGCATGCGTGGCGAGCGCGGCTTCGTGTTCCCGACCCTGCGCCGCGTCGAGGTCGAACCCCGTGCACCGCGCCGGGCGCTCGCGCGCGCGCAGTGCGCGGCGGCGCAGCGCGGCGGCGACCCGCTCCTCGCGCGGCTCTGGGCCCTGCGCGCGGCCGCGCTCGCGGACTGAGGGTCCCGCTCACGCCGCGCGGCGCGCGGGGTCGCGGCCGAAGGCGAGCAGCACGCCGGCCATGACCAGGATCCCGAGCAGCCAGCAGAGCGGCGCGAACGAGGGCGCGAGGAACGCGACGGGCAGATAGCCGCAGAGCGCGCTCACCGCCATCGCGAGCAGCGCATAGGGGAGCTGCGTGCGCACGTGGTGGAGGAGGTCGCAACCGCTCGCCATCGAGCTGAGCACGGTGGTGTCGCTGATCGGCGAGCAGTGGTCGCCGAAGATCGAGCCCTCGAGCACCGCACCGATGGACAGCAGCATGAGCGCCGTGCCGCCGAGCGCGGGCTCCGCGGCGCCCATGGTGTGCGCGAGCACGACGACGTTCGGCAAGAGGATCGCCATCGTGCCGTACGAGGTCCCGGTCGCGAACGAGACGAAGCACGCGCAGGCGAAGAGCGCGAGCGGCAACCACTGCGGGGCGAAGGCGTCGCGGAACGCCGCGACGAGGTACCGCGCGGTGCCGAGTTCGCCTTCGCAGAGCTCGCCGATCGCCCAGGCGAGGATCAGGATGACGAAGGCCGGCGCCAGCGAACGCACCGCACGCGCGGCGGCGAGCAGCGCGGCGCGCAGGGGGAGCGTCGCGCCGCGGACGACGAGCAGGAGCGCGAGCACGAAGCCGGCCGCGGAGCCGACGAGCAGGGCGCGCTGGCTCTCGCCGGCGCCGAGCACGCGCGGGACGAGTTCGACGAGGGGCAACGCACGTTCGGCGGGCGTGAGCGCGGCGAGGCCCCACTGCGTCACGAGTCCGAGCGTGACGAGGATCATCGTCAGGATCGGGAGCGCGGCATCGCGCGCGCGACCGGGACGCCCCGCCTCGGCGGCGAGGCCCGCGAGATCGCCGCTCATCGGCCGCGCGTCGCGGGCGAGGGGCAGTCCGTCGTGGCGCGCCCTGCGCTCGGCGCCGAGCATCGGGCCGAGCTCGCGCCGCAGCACGATGGTGAGCAGCACGAGGACGAGCGTGAAGCCGCAGTAGAAGCGGAAGGGCAGGGTGGCGAGGAAGACACCGAAGCCGTCGCCGCTCGTGTAGGCGCTGCCGTCGGGCCGCGAGACCTCGGGGAGCTGGGACGCGAAGAGCGAGACCTCGTACGCGATCCAGGTCGAGAAGACGGAGATGGCGGCGAGCGGTGCGGCGGTCGAATCGACGATGTAGGCGAGCTTCTCGCGCGAGACGCGCTGCCGGTCGGTGAGCGGTCGCAGCGTCGTGCCGACGATCACGCAGTTGCTGTAGTCGTCAAAGAACACGAGCAGGCCCGCGCACCACGCGCAGAGCTGCGTCGAGAGCGGGCCGCGCGCGTGGCGCTCGACGCGGGCGACCATGCCGGCGATCGCACCGCTGCGCGCGAGCACGCCGATGGTCGCGAAGAGGAAGACCACGAAGGCCATCACCTCGAGGTTGAAGAGCTCACCGAGGACCTGCGTGCCGACGACGTCGACGGCGAGGTGCGCCGCGCCGGCCAAGGGGTCCGAGTCCCGCACGAGCACGGCGGCGCACAGGCAGCCGCAGACGAGTGCCGGGACGACGCGGCGCAGCGCGAGGGCGAGCGCGATCGCGAGGATCGCGGGCAGCAACGCGCGGCGATCCGACCAGAACGCGTCGCTCGCGAGGCCCGCGCGGGGCTCGCGCAGGACCTGGCGGGTCGCGAGCACGCTCCCGTCGGCCAGGAACAGCGTCGCATCGTGGCCGTTCTGGCCCACCCGCACGCGGAGGCCGAGCGGCGCGGCGCTCGGATCCGCGGCGCGACCGCGTTCGCGCGCGTGCTCGCGGGCGAGCCGCGCGCAATCCGCCTCGCGCGCGGCGCGCGCGGCCGGCTCCCCGCCGAGCCACTCCGCGGCGAGCAGGGGCGAGCGGTCGCCCCGTGCCGCCGCATCGAGCGGCCCCTCGTCCGCGAGCAGCCAGGCGCGCAGATCCAGGAACGCGAGCTCGTGGCGATCCGGAGCCGGCAGGACGAAGTAGACGGCGAGCAGGGCGGCCGCGGCGAACCAGCGGACTCGGCCCAGGCGCGGTCTTCCGGTCATGCGGCGAGAGGCTACACTCCTGCGCCGCCAAACCAGCGGGTCGCAGCCAGCGGGCGCATGTCGGAGCTCCAGTTCAGCCTCTTCTTCGCCGTGCTCGTCATCGGCTATGTGCTCGTGCACGTGCGCATGCAGCGCAACGAGCGGGCCCTCGCCGCGCTGCAGCACCTGAGTTCGATCGACGAGCGTCTCGAGAAGCTCGCGAAGTCGATCGAGCGGCCGCGGCTCGATTCCGTCGACGAGGGCCTCGCCCGGCTCGACGAGGAGCTGCGGCAGATCCGCGCCGAATGCGGTGCCCTGCGCGGCGCGGTCGGCGGCGTCCGCGAGCAGCTCGCGGGGCTCGGCGAGCAGCTGCGCGACTCGGGCGAGCGCCCCGCGATCGCGGCGATCGCCGCCGAACCGAGCGCCGGCGAACGCATCCGGGCGACCCTCGCAGCCCGTCTGCTCGACCTCGGCTACCGCGACCTCTGCGTGCTCGGCGAGCTCGCCGGCGCGCGGCTCGACGAGCGCACGGAGGTCCGCGTCGAGGCGACCCGGCGGCAGATGCCCGTGAAGGGCACGGTGACGGTGCGCAACGGGGCGGTGGTCGACGTCGCTCTGCAGAGCGTGGTGAAGACCTTCCCCTGACGCGCGCGCGCGCCGGGCGACCGCGCATCGCTGGCCCGCGTGGGGGGCGGCCCGGATGGTGCCCCGCCCTCCGAACCGCAGGATCTCGCGATGACGCAGCAAGTCTTCGACGGCCTCCGCGCCACGTCGATCCGTGACCTCTCCGCCAAGGCCGGCGAGACCGTCCTCGTCCAGGGCTGGCTCTACAACCTGCGCAGCAAGGGCAAGCTGCACTTCCTGCTGCTCCGCGACGGCACGGGCATCGCGCAGGCCGTGGTCTTCGCGGGCAACGTGCCGCCGGAGATGTTCGAGGCGGCGGGTCGGCTCACGCAGGAGTCGGCGCTCCGCGTGATCGGCACGGTGCGCCGCGACGAGCGGGCGCCGGGCGGCGCCGAACTCGACGTGTCCAAGGTCGACATCGTCTCGATCGCGGAGCCCTATCCGCTGGGCAAGAAGGACCACGGCCCCGACTTCCTGCTGAGCCACCGTCACCTCTGGCTGCGCAGCCGCAAGCAGGCGGCGATTCTGCGGATCCGCGACGAGGTCATCCGCGCCATCCGCGGCTTCTTCCACGAGCGCGGCTTCTATTGCGTCGACTCGCCGATCTTCACGCCGAGCGCGTGCGAGGGCACGACCACGCTCTTCTCGGTGCCCTACTTCGACGAGCAGACGGCGTATCTCTCGCAGTCCGGCCAGCTCTACGGCGAGGCGAGCGCGATGGCGCTCGGCAAGGTCTACGTCTTCGGTCCGACCTTCCGCGCCGAGAAGAGCAAGACGCGCCGGCACCTGACCGAGTTCTGGATGGTCGAGCCCGAGGCCGCGTACTACGACCTCGACGACGTGATGTCGCTCGCCGAGGACTTCGTCTCGCGCCTCGTCTCGCGCGTGCTCGAGAACCGGATGGAGGACCTGAAGGAACTCGAGCGCGACGTCAAGAAGCTCGAGCCTGCGGCGAGCACGCCCTATCCGCGCGTGACCTACACCGACGCGGTGAAGCTGATCCACGCGGCCGGCCATACCGACTTCCCCTTCGGCGAGGACTTCGGAGCGCCGCACGAGACGGCGATCGGCAGCAACTTCGATCGCCCGGTGATGGTCCACCGCTGGCCCGCGGCCATCAAAGCCTTCTACATGAAGCGCGATCCGCTCGACCAGGCGCTCGCGCTCGGCGTCGACATGATCGCGAGCGAGGGCTACGGCGAGATCGTCGGCGGCGCGCAGCGCGAGGACGACATCCGCCTGCTCGAGGAGCGGATCAAGGAGCACCAGCTCCCGATGGAGGCCTTCGAGTGGTTCCTCGACCTGCGGCGCTACGGCAGCGTGCCGCACGGCGGCTTCGGGCTCGGCCTCGAGCGCACGCTCGCGTGGATCTGCGGCGTCGAGCACCTGCGCGAGTGCATCCCGTTCCCGCGCATGCTCTACCGCATCTATCCCTGAGGGCGCCGGCGGTGCCGGCTCGACGTCCCGCGAGGTCCGCGCGCTGCGCGTGCGCGCTCGGGACGCGTCGATCAGCCGCGCCGTTTGCCGAGCAGCTCGCGCAGGCGGCGGGGCGGCAGATCGCGGGCGAGGAGGGTGCCGTCGGGTGCGAGCAGGATCGTCGCGGGCACGCCGCGCACCTCGAGCGTGAGCAGGGCTTCGCCGACGAAGCCGTCGGGCGACGCGATGATCGGCATGCGCCAGCCGAGGCGACGCGCCACGGCGGTGAGATCGCGGCCGTGCACCTCGATCGCGAACGCGAGCATCTGCTCGTCGCCGAGTCCCGCCGCGCGTGCCGCGCGGACGACGCGATCGGCGTCGCCCATGCCGTCGGGATCGGCGGCGCTGATGCAGACGAGCAGCGCGGGCTTGCCGCGGAGGTCCTCGAGCCGGCGCGCGGTCTGCTGATGGTCGAGCTGCGCGCCGAGGGCGGGCACGGGCTCGCCGACGCGGGCGCGCAGCGGGCGATCCGGATCGAAACGGCGCCGCGCGACGCGCGCGACGTCGCCGAAGGGCGTGCCCGTGAACTCGCGCTCGATCCGCAGCCAGAGTTCGGCGGCGCTCTCGCGGTCGCCGCGCAGCTCGGCGGCCTCGGCGAGCCCGCAGAGCGCGTGCCCACGGAGGTCGAGCGCGCCGGACGGGGCGTGCTGGAGCACCTGGTTGAATTCGGTCTCGGCGCGTTGCGGCTCGAAGCTCGCGAGGAAGGTCGAGCCGAGACGGTTCCGTGCCTCGAGCAGGGCCGCCGTGTCGGGCGGGGCCGCGGCCTCACGGAGGAAGCCCGAGAGCTGGCGGATGCGCTCCGGTGCCGGCATCGGTGACGCGGCGGCCCCGCGGTCGTCGACGCCGTCGAGCGCCCGCTGGAGCGCGCGCCAGCGCGTGGCGAGGTCCTGGGCGGCGGCGCCGCCCGCGAGCAACGCGAGACCGGCGACGCAGAGGAGCGTGCGGACCGTCATCGCGGACCTGCCGTGAAGAAGGCCAGCATGCGCGCGGTGCCGATCTCGAGCGCCGGCCAGCTCGCGTCGTGATGGAGTCCGAAGTCCTCGCCACCGCTCGCCCGCACGATGGCCTCGATGGCGAGCAGACGTTCGTGTGCCCAACGCGCTTTGTCGGGCAAACCGAGGCGTGTGCTCTCCGCGATGCCCGCCGGAGTGCCGGCGAGCAACACCGCGCCGAGGAAGCGCGGCACGTCGCCCCGCCGGCCGCGGTCGAGCAGTGCGGCGGCCGCGGCGGTGCGCACGAGCGGTGCGAGGGCGCGGCTGTCCATCGCGCGCGTGAGCGCGTCGACCGCGGTCGGCGAGTCGAGGGTGCCGAGCGCGGCGGCGACGCGGGCGCCCAGCAGCGGCGGCACGCGCGGCTCACCCGCGGCGAGGAGGGCCGAGAGCTCGGACTCGACCTCGCGCGCGCCGCAGCGCGCGGCGAGGGCCACGGCACACTCGGCGCCCGCGCCCGCGGGGTGGCGTGTCACCGCATCGAGCAGCGCGCGCGCCGGCGACGCGACGCCCGCCGCGAGGACGGCGTCGACGGCCTCGGGCCAGGTGTGCGGCGCGGCGTCGACGAGCGCCGCGGCCGGTCGTCGCGCGGACTCGAGCCGCTCGTCGAGGGCCGGCGCGCCGGCGTCGTGGCCCGCACAGGCCGCGAGTGCGAGACCGGAAGCGAGCAAGGGACGGGCGAGCGCGAGCCGCGTGGTGGGCGAGCCGCTGGGCATCGGCCCGAGTCTAGCCCGGCGCGCGGCGCGCCGGTCCGGGCAGGCTCAAGGCGTGAGCGGCCGCACGACGCGCAGGCCGCTGTTGGTGCCGCGCCAGCCGGCG
Organism: Planctomycetota bacterium; assembly: GCA_020848735.1. Taxonomy (GTDB): domain Bacteria; phylum Planctomycetota; class UBA1135; order UBA1135; family UBA2386; genus JACRLW01. The sequence continues at coordinate 7,139 of JADLHO010000219.1, forward strand.
TCGGCCTGCGTGCGCATGGATGCCCGCGCGTTCACGAGCGGGTCGCCATAGCTGCCGCCGCGCAGCACGCGATCGGCCTGCTCGGGGCGCTGCTGCCGCAGGCCGTCCCCGGCGCGCACGGGCAGGGAGTAGGTCTCGTAGGTATCCGCGGTCCACTCCCAGACGTTGCCGTGCATGTCGGAGAGGCCGAAGGCATTGGGCGCGAAGCTGCCGATCGGGGCGGGGCCGGCGTGGCCGTCGTCGAAGGGTTCGGGGACGAGGTCCATCTGGATCGATGCCGCGCCGCTCCGATCCCAGAAGTTGCCGTGCTGCCCGGCCGCGTCGCGCGGGAACGGGAGCGGCCGGTCGTCCCCGGCGCGGCACGCGTACTCCCACTGCGCCTCGGTCGGCAGCGCGTACCCGTGGCGCCGCGCGAGCTCGACGCCGTCGCGCCAGGTCACGTTCTCGACCGGCGTGGTCCACGGCGTGAGGCCATGGCTGCCGCGGTAGCCGCGACCCGCCGCGAAGTAGCTCGGGTTCGCGCCGGGCATCAGCCGCAGCCATTGGGCCTGCGTGAGCTCGTGCTTCGCGATGAGGAAGGGTGCGAGCTCGACGCGGTGGACCGGCGCTTCCGTGCCCTTGGCGTCGGGATCGTGTCGGGGCGCGCCCGGATCGGTGGGCTGTGCGCCGATCAGCGCGCTGCCGCCCTCGAGGAGGACGAAGACGATGCCGCTCTCGGCCGCGAGTTCGAGTTCGCCGCGGGCGTTCCGGGCCGGAATGCGCGTGAAGTCGGCGGCGGACGCGAGGTCGTAGAACTCGTGGCGTCCGCTCCGTGGGTCGACGCCGAGCGGCACGAGCCCCACCTGTGGCCGGAGCTCGTGCGTGGCGTTCCGGGCGCGGAGGTCGTCGCGGGCCGCCTGCCACGCCGCGGCGTGCGAATCGGCGGGCAGCGCGGCGAGTCGCGCGGCGAACGCGCGCCGCGCGCGGACGTCGTCGACGAGTGCCGGGAGTGCGGCGAGGCCGGCGTCGAGCCGACCGAGCGCCTCCCCGAGGAAGCGATCCGACGGCGACGCGAACTCGAAGCGGCGCCGCGCGGCGACCTCCGCCGCGAGTGCGTCCAAGGCGCTCGCCTCCGCCGCGAGCTTCGCGTCGGCGGCATCGCCGTCGACGAAGGGCAGCAAGGTCTCGAAGGTCGCGCGTTGTTCGAGCGGGCTGTAGACGCGATCGGGCGGCGAGATCGCCACGGCGTCGTCGAAGGCCGCGCGCGCTGCCGCCGGTCGCCCCGCGGCGAACTCGGCGCAGCCGAGCGTCGTGAGGATGCGCGCGCGCAGGGCGCGGTCGTCGGCCGGCGCATCGGCGAGCGCGACCCGCACGGCCAGGAGCGCCTCGTCGACGCCGTCGGCGCCGCGCTTGTCGAGGTCGAAGCGCACGCGCGCGAAGGCCCAACGCTGCAGATCGCTCGGGTTCTGCGTTCGCAGCGCCGCGGGCAGGGCCGCGCGCTCGGCGGCGACCTGCGGCTGCCCGCCGGCCGTGACGCGCGCGCGCACGCGGGTGAGCTCGGCGTGGCGGGCGCGGCGGCTGCGGAGCTCCGCGGCGCGCGGATGCTCCGCGGCGTCCTTCGCGAGGTCCTCCGCGCGCGGGGGCAGCGCGCGCGCGCGCAGGTTGGCCAGCGCCTCGCGCACGGTGGCGTGCATCGCGAGCAGGGGCTCGCCGGATTCCGTCAACCAGCGCTCGAGTTCCGGCAGGCGCTCCGGCCACGCGGGCCAGAGTCGCTCGGCACCCGCCTCGGCCTCCTCGAGGCGGACGAGGCCCGCGAGCTGATCGAACTCGCGGATGCGCCGCCCGATCTCCTCGTTCTGCGCACCGATCACCGCCGCGCGCGCCGTCGCGAGGTCCAGGTAGTGGAGGCTCACGATCAGGCCGGCGACGAGCGCGCCGAGCACGAGTCCGCCCGCGATCACGGGGCCGCGATGGCGGCGCAGACCCTTCTTCAGCCGGTAGCCGAGGCTCGGTCGTCGGGCCAGCACGGGTTCGCGCGCCAGGTGTCGGCGCAGGTCGGCCGCGAGTTCGAGCACGGCCTGGTAGCGCCGTTCGCGTTCGGCGGCGAGACAGCGCAGCGTGATCCAGTCGAGTTCGTCGGCGAGCCGCGCCACGAGGGCGGTCGGCGACACGCCGCGGGCCGCGGCGATCGCCGCGCGCTCCGCGTCGTCGAGCGCACGCAGGCGCGCGCTCATGCGCGGCGGCTCGTGATCGGCGAGGAAGCGCGCGAGTCCGGCCAGCCCCTCTGCCGCGAGCGTCTCGCGCGGGAAGGGCAGGCAACCGGCGAGGAGCTCGTAGAGCAAGGCGCCCAACGCGTAGACATCAGCGCGCGTATCGACGCCGCCGCCGCCGCTCGTCGCCGTGCCGCCGGCCTGTTCGGGCGCGAGATAGCCGAGGGTGCCCAGCACCGTGCCGGCGAGCGTCAGGTCACGCGAGTCCGGCCCGGGCCCGAGTGGTTCGCTGCGCAACACGCGGGCGAGGCCGAAGTCGATCACCTTCACCAAAGCCGCACCGCCGTGCTCGGTGACCAGCACGTTGTTCGCGGAGAGGTCGCGGTGCACGAGCCCCTTCTGGTGCGCGTGCTCCACGCCCGCGCAGACCTGCAGGAACAGGGCGACCCGCGCCTCGAGTCCGAGACCGCGCTGCTCGCACCAGCTCGTGATCGGCGCCCCATCCACGAACTCCATCACGAGGAAGGGCCGCCCGCTCGTCGTGACGCCCGCGTCGTGCACGCGCGCGACGTTCTCGTGCGCGAGCCGCGCGAGCGCGACCTGCTCGGCGCGGAAGCGGCGCAGGAGCTGCACGGAGTCCAGGCCCGGCTTCAGGAACTTCATCGCGACGCGTAACCCGAGGGCCTCGTGGCGCGCACTCCAGACGCTGCCCATGCCGCCGGAGCCGACCGCGTGTTCGAGCCGGTAGGGGCCGAGCCGGTCGCCGGAGCGCAGCTCGTGATCGATCCGCAGCGGTGACGCCGGAAGCGCACGCCACAGCATCGCCATGCGCTCGAGCGTCGCCTGGTGCCGTGGGTGCGCCGCGCAGAGCTGCGCGACTCCGGCCGCGAAGTGTTCCTCGGGTTCGTCGAGGAGTCCGGCGAGCGCCTCGCTGATTCCGGCGGGCAATTCGTCGTCGCCGGAGGGGAGGGGTTCGGTTCGGAAGCCGCGGCTCATGGCAAGGGCTCAGCGCATCACGTCGAACTCGCTGCCCGTCACCGGGCCGAAGCGATCGGCCAGGGCGCGCAGGGCGCGGACCAGGAGCTGGCGCACCGCGACCTCGCTGCGCCCGAGCTGGGCGGCGACGAGCGCATGGGGCAGGCCGAGCACGCGCGCCATCGTGATCACCTCGCGGTGCTCGGGCGTGAGAGCGTCGAAGGCCGCCTCGAGCCGCCGTCCGAGCTCGACCGCTGCGACCTGCTCGGCCGGGCCCGCGATCGCGGCATAGCTGTGCAGCACCTGGGCGCTGATCGAACCGAGTCGCACGACGCGGCCCACGTCGCGTCGCTGCCGCTTCCAGTAGCGCTCCTTCTCCCGGAGCTTGTTGCGCGCGACGCTGAGCAGCCAGCCGAGGAACTCGGCCTCGCTCGTGCCGCGGAACTGCGGGAAACCCTCGACGGCGAGCCGGAACGTCGACTGCACGATGTCGAGGTCCTCCTCGCGGGCGCGGAGCGCCGCGTCGAGCCTCAGGCGGACGAACGCATGCACACGGCCGCGGCTGGCCTCGAGGAGTTCGCCGAGGGCCGTCGCATCACCGGCGCGCGCGCGTGCGCAGAGGGCCGCGAAGTCCGCGATCGAAGGGGCCGGCTCCGGCCGTTGCGAGTCTGCCGCCAAGCGGCGCGCACGCTAGCGAGCCGCGGCGAGGCGCTCAAGCGCGGCTCAGGACGAGGACTGCTGCGCCTGGCGGCGGCGACGCAACATCGCGGCACCCGCGAGGCCGCTGCCGACGAGGAACAGCGTGCCGGGCTCGGGCACCGCGGAGCCCGCGGGACCGGGGCCACCGCCGCCCCCGCCGCCGTTGGATCCCGGCGGCCCACCGCCGCCCTGATTGCCGCCATTGCCATTGCCGTTGCCATTGCCGCCGGGCTCATCGAGACCGACGCTCGGCGTCGTCGGGGTCGAGGTGAGGGGCGGAGCCGGCGGCGGCACGAACACCCCGCCGTCACCGCCGGTGATCGGCGGCGGAGCGTTGCCCGTGCTGTTCGACTGCGGCGCGCCGCGGTCACTGCACGAGGAGGCGGCGAACACGAGCAAGGCGGCGAGAGTCAGACGAGCGGAACGCATCGGTGTCGGAGTCCTGGCTGGAGAGCTGGCCACGTCGCGTGCGCATCGAGCGGCACACCGCCGTGGCTGATCGCTCTAGAGCAATGGTCGTGCCGGGCAACGTGAGCGGCTGCGGCGCGCACGTCCGCACATCCGCGCGTGCGTGTCGCAGCGCGCGCACTCGCATCCGAACGGCGCGCGCGTCCTCGCCATCGGCGCTTGACGCGAACGACGGCGGGGCTCGTTCCGGGACGCGCGCGTGCCCTGCCACGGCGCAGCGATGTCGGCGCTCCGCGCGACCGTATCGGAAAACCGACGTGCGTCCGACTTTCGCGACGACGCGTCGCGCGATCAGCGCGGCCCGACGAAGCCGTGCACGGTCTGGTCCTGGAACGCGAGGACGAGCGTGCCGTCGGCGAGCGTGAGCGCCGGTGCCAACGCCATGGCCGCGCCGCGCAGCAGGTAGCGATCCTCGAGGTCGCCCGGGTCGATCGCGTGCACGATGCCGCTCGCATCACCGACGAAGAGCGTGCGCGTGTCGTGCGTGAGGTGCATGCGCAGTTCGCTGGTGAAGGCGCGCGTCGGCCCGCGTCGACCGTTGCGGAGATCGAAGGTCCGCAGCGTGCGACCGTCGGCGACGAAGAGCCGCTCGCCGTGCGCGACCGGGGTCGCCGTGGCGCCGTCGAGCGCGTCGTCCTGCCAACGCACGTTGCCGGCGCGACCGTCGAGCACCATCAGCGAGCCGTCGTCGCCGACGAGCACGACGCGGGTGCCCGTGACGAACGGCGGGACCACGACGCCCCGGCCGATCGGCGTGCGCCAGCGCTGCTGGCCCGTCTTCGCGTCGATGCCGAGCGCCACGTCCTTGCTCGACGCGGCGACGACGATCCCCTCCATCGCGACGAGGTCCACCTCGAAGGGGAGGTTGTAGTCCTGCTCCCAGAGGCGTTGACCATCGTTCAGGTCGTATGCGCCGACGAGGCCGTCGAGTCCCGCGACGATGACGCGCGTACGGCCCTCGGCGGTCACGATCGCGGGGGCCGCGCTGGTGACGACGTCCTCGACCTGCCAGTTCACGCTGCCGCTCGTCAGGTCGAGACAGCGCAGGCTGCCGTCGATCGAGGTGACGAGCACGCGCGTGTCGACGACGACCGGCCGCGAGAGCAGTCCCGAGAGGTCCTTCGTGTCGTACTGCCAACGCACGGCGCCGTCGCTGGCGCGCAGGCACGTGATGGAGCCGGCGCGGTCGGTGACGACGAGGTGCCCGTCGGCGACGCCGACCATCTGCCGATCGACGGTGCCCTTGCCCTGGAAGGTCCAGGACGGCTGCCGCACGAGCAGCGACTTCACGAGACCGACCTCGTCGCCGCCGAGCTCGGTCGCCTCGGCGAAGTAGCCGTCGAGTTCGATGCGCACCGGCGTCTTGCCCGCCGGCTTGTAGGCCGCGAGCACGGGCGAGGTGCCGATGTAGCGTTCCGCCACGTAGACGCGTGCCCCGGGCGGTGTCGTGCGGATGCGGACCGGCAGCTCGACGATCGAGTCGAAGGCGATCTCGGGGTACTGCTGGCGCAGCGCCCGGAGCTGACCCTGGGCGGCGGCGAAGTCGCCGCGGGTGGTCGCCTCGCGCACGACGCCGAGCAGGTGCAGGATCGCCGCGAAGCGCTCCACCTGGCTACGGAAGTGCTGCCGCAGGTCGTCCTCCGCGGGATGGTTCTCGGCGAGGGTGCGGTAGGCCAGGATCGCGGCCTCGAAGTCGTTCGCGCGCTCGTGGCGCAGCGCCTCCTCGTAGATCGGCGTCAGCTCTTCCGCGACGCGGTGGCGCGTGACGCGGTCCTCGTACAGCTGCGCGAGTTCGTCACCGCGCGCGTAGGTCGCCGCGAGCTTGTCCAGCGGCGCGTAGAACGTCTCCGCGTCGCGGCCGAGCGCGTTCCGCACGCGCGCGTCGTCGCGGACGGCGACGAGTCCGGCCACCAGCCGGCGCTGCGGTGTCGTGAGCTCGGCGCGCAGCGCGGCGAGCAGGGCCGTCTGCTCCGACGGCTTCTGCAGGAGGCTCGGCTCGGGCGGCAGGCGGTCGGGCAGCGCGCGCGCCAGGGTCGCGAGCGGCTTGACGATGGTCTCGAGGCGGACCTTCAGGTCGCGCTCGAGGGCGTCGACCTGGGCGCCGAGCTTGCTCTGCGAGAAGAAGGTGTCGAGCCCGGCGACGACGTCGCCCGACTCGATCTGGGTCACCGCGGTGCGCAGCACGGTGTGACGGGCGCTGTCGACGTCGCGCTGCTGTTCCTCGTTGATGCGCTTGCGCGCCCGGTCGATGTCGCGCTGCAGCGCGAGCACCTCCTCGTCGTCGCCGAAGTCGATGATCGCCGATTGGACGAGCTGTGCGGCGTCGTCGATGCGGTTCTGGGCCGAGAACTCGGCGACCTTCTGCTTGATCTCGGCGATCTTGGCCGCAGCGAGGTAGCCGTCGATCTGTGTCCAGCCGACGAAGCCGACCGCGGCGACGACCGCGAGCGTGATGGCGAGCCGCGCGCGCTTCGCGAGCGCACTCGCATGCAGGCTCTTGAGGGCGCGCGCGACGTCCTTGCGGCGGTAGTCGATCTTGAGGATCTGCTCGTAGACCGCGCCGAGACGCTCCTTGTCGCCGCCCTCGGCCTTCACCACCTCGGCGAGGCCGAGCAAGGTCTCGACGGCCTCGTCGTTGCGACCGAGCCGCGCGAGGATGCGCGCCCGCTTGGGCCGGCAGGTCGCGAGGTCGTTGCTCTCCTGTTCGAGCTGCTCGACGAGGCCGAGCGCGTCGTCGAGCTCGCCGCGGTCGAAGAGCTCGTCGACGAGCTCCGAGGTGACGGCGTAGCGTTCCTTCTCGCCGGCCGAGCGGTCGCGCTGCAACGCCGTCTGCAGGTAGACGAGCACCTCGAGGGAGCGCGGGCTGAGCTCGCGCGCGCGGCGCGCGAGGGCGAGCGACACGCTCTCCTCGGCCTCGAGCTCCGCGGCATCGATCAGGACGCGGCCCGCGAGGCGGTTCTCGCCGCACTTCGCGAGCAGCTCGGCGACCCGCTCGCTGGTGGCCCGCAGCCGATGCTCGCCGCGGTCGAGGATCGCGCGGATCGTCATCGCCGCGCGCTTGGGTTCGCCGGCCGTGAGCTGCTGTTCCGCGGCCTCGATGCCTTCGTCGACGGTCACGCGCCGCAGGGCCCCGGCCTCGAGCAACGCATGGACGGTGCGCGCGCACTCGAACAGACCGAGGAGGGTGACGTCCGCGAGCTCGCGCAGCGTGTAGCGCTTCTCGCTCGCCTCGATCACGGCGTCGATCGACGTGGTGCGCTTCTTGATGACGCTCGCGTCGCGCAGCACGAAGACCTCGTCGAGGCTGCGCACGCTCGCGATGATCATCTGCCACTCGTCCGAGCGGCGGGCGACCTCGAGGAGGACGCCGTTGACGTCGAAGCTCGGCGCCTTGTCGAGCTGCTCGAGCACCTGCGGGTTGCTGGCCCCGCCGCGGTAGAACTCGAACGTGCCCTGCGGCCACGTGAAGAGTGCGAAGAGGTCCTCCTGGACCTGGTTCGCGACGACGTCCTCGATGTCCGACTCGGTGACGAGACCCTGTGCGACGAGCGTCTCGCCGAGGGCCTTCTTCGCGCGCTTCTGTTCGAGGAGCGCCGAGCGCAGCTGGTCGGCGTTGATGAGCCCGGCGCGCACGAGGCGTTGACCGAGGCGGAGCGTCTCCACGCGCTTCGGCACGAAGCAGCGCACGTAGCCGTCCTGGAAGTGGATGTCGCGCTGCTCCAGCGGGCTCGTGACCCGGAGCAGACCCTCCATCTTCGAGAGCGCGAGGGTCTGGAAGATGTCCGACAGGTTGATCTTCTCGAGGTCACCGCGCATGGTGACCTCGCGCCCGCCGACGTCCTCGCCGCCCTTCTGGGCGTTGGCGCTCGACGAAGACGGACCGGTGCCGGTCCCGCTCTCGAGCAGGAACTCGACTTCGTCGTTGTCCAGCACTCGTCCGCCACCCGCCATCGTGATGCTCGTTCCCCAGTCCCCAAGGAGCGTCGGCTGCGGTCGGCAGCTGCAGCCCGCGGTGCCCCGGAGGGGGCGCGGACCGACCGGATGCGGGGGCATTCCGGCGATGGTCCTGGTGATCCTGTGCTCTATCGGATCGACCGGGCCTGCCGCTCAACGGGTCGTCCTCGACGCGGACGCCGTGGCGATCCCCGCCGGGACCAAGGCGCTCGATGTCGAATTCCTCGCCGCCTTCGACCCGCCCGATGCCTCGCGATGGCATGGGGGATTCGAGCTCGCCTGGCGCCTCGGGGAGACCGCCACGCCCGCGCTCCGCAACCTGCAGAAGCGCGAGTCCGCGGACTACCGGGTTCGCCTCCTGCTCACGGCCGCGCTCGCGTTGGCCTCCGGTCCGGACTCCGACCACGAGGTCCTCGCCGCGGCGCTGCGCGGTGCGGCGACGGACCGCGAGCGCTTCCTCATCCCCCTGATCGTGGCCTGCCGTCCCTGGCGGGGGAGCCCGAGCGCGGAGCTCGAGACCTGGCTCCGTCGCGGCGATCTCTCGCCGCTCCTCGAAGGCGTCGCCCTGCTCGCGCTGCGCGTGCATCCGGGCGCCTCGCCCTCGCGCCGCGCCTACGAGAGCGACGAACCGCTGATCGCGGCCGCCGCGCGCCTCGCGCAGCCGCTCGCGACCGATCCGGCGATGGGCAAGTGGCGTGACGGTCGACTGCCGCACGCCCAGCTCGTGCAGCGCGCCGAGCTGATCTCCGCACCGCCGACGAGCTACGATCGCCAGACCGCCCAGCGCCTCGGCGCGATCCTCGCCGATGCGTCGCCCGCGACGCGGCCGCTGCGCCTCGCCGCGGCCGCCTGGCTGTCGAAGGTGCCGGATCCGCGGGAATGGGCGGCGGCGCTCACGCTCCCGCACGAGCTCGAGCTGCTCGCGCTGCTGGCGGCATCACCCGCGTGGCGCGAGACCGACGCCCTGCGCAACGGCCTCGCACCGCCCTCGGACAGCGTCGACCCCGCCTATCGCCCCGCCGTGGTCCTCGCGTTCGCGCTCACGGCGACGCCTGCCGAGTTCGCGCGCGTGCGTCCGCGCTGGTCGCGGGAGGGCGCCGACGCCGCGATCCTCGCCCTCGGCGTCGCATGGCGCGTCGCGCGCTCGGGCACGCGCGAGTTGCCGCCCTGGATCGACGAACTCCCGGAACATCCCGCACGCGACTGGGTGCGGATCGCGGTGGGACGGCCGCCGCTGCAACGTGAACGCAGCAGCGGCGACCCTCTGCTCGACAGCCTGCTCGCGACGCACGGCGATGCCGAGCTCGCCGCCTTCGGCCCCGAACTCGTCGCCGCGACGACCGAGGACGCACTCCGCCGCCTGGGGGCGCACCTCGGGGCGCTGCGGCGCGGCCTCGAACTCGACCTCGTGCGCGATCTCTGCGTCGCCGGGAGTCACCACGCGGCGGCGGTGCTCGGCCTGCCGGCCGACCCGCGCCAGCGCTATCTCGCCCGCGGCATCGCGGCAGGCGACGAGACCTTCGAGATCGCGTTCGAATTCCTGCGCTTCACGCGGGCGAGAGCACCGACGCGACGCGAGACAGATCCGCTGCGCTGACGAAGGGTCCCGGACTGATGCGCACGGTCCCCGCGGCGCCGCTGCCGAGCGCCGCGTGGACGAGGGGCGCGCAGTGATGCCCGGTGCGCACGTGGAGGCCCGCGAGGTCGAGCAGGGCACCGAGTTCGGCGGGGTCGTGGTCTCGCGACGTGAAGGAGAGGATCGGCAGCCGCGCGTCGCCGTCTCCCGGACTCTGGCAGACGATGCCGCGGCGCTCGAGCAGCCGCGCGCGCAGCGCATCGAGTGCGGCGAGCGTCCGGCGACGCGCGGCGTCCGCGTCGTGCGTGGCGAGCCAGCGGAGCGCCGCACCGAGACCGAGGATGGCGGGCGTGTTCGGCGTGCCGGCCTCGAAGGCGAGCGGCCAGTCGCGCGGATGCTCGTCGAGCGCGCGCGACGAACCGGTGCCGCCCTGCTTCTGCGGCGCGAGTTCGAGGTCGGCCGTGACCGCGAGGAAGCCGAGGCCCGCCGGGCCGAACAGCGACTTGTGCGCCGAGCCGGCGACGGCGTCGGCGCCGAGCGCGACGTCGAGGACGCCGACGGTCTGGCTCGCGTCGAGCAGCACGCGCGCGCCGTGCGCGTGCGCGGCGGCGATGATCGGCGCGACCTCGAGCACCGCTCCGGTGACGTTGCTCGCGTGGTTGAGGACCACGAGTCGCGGTGGGCGACGGACGATCGCGTCGATCACCCGCTGCGGGTCGATCCGACCGCAGGCGTCGCAGTCGACGCGCCCGATCGACAGACCGCGCTCGCGCCCCAGCGCGACGAGCGGCCGCACAACGGCGGCATGGTCGATCGCCGTGGCGAGCACGCGATCGCCCGGCGCGAGGCAGGCGCGGAGGAACAGGTTGATCGACTCGGTGGCGCCCGACGTGAACGCGCAGCGCGCGGGTGCGACGCCGAGTCGGCCGGCGAGCGCGCGTCGCGTCGCGTCGACCTCGTGCGCGACCTCGCGCGTGAGCGCCGAGTCGCCGCGCTCGGCGCCGACGCCGAGTTCGTCATACCAGCGCGTGATCGCCGCGAGCACGCCGTCGGCCTTGGGCCAGGAGCCTGCGGCGTGGTCGAGATGGACGTGGCGGCGTGACATCGCTCGGCAGCGCTCGCTCAGCCGAGCGCGAGCCAGCGATCGTAGAGCGCGCGGGCGCGCTGCGGATCGCCGGTGCCGAAGACGAGCGCGCGGCCGTCGGCGAAGACCGTGAAGCGGCACGCGTCCGCGCGGAAGCGCAGGAACTGCGCTTGGACGTCGAGCGCGTCGACCGCGCCGCGCAACGCGTCGGCCAGCGCGTGGAGATCCACGGTGAGCGGGTTCCTCGGGCGGACCTGGACGGCGTCGCGGCCGCAGAGCGTGAGCGCGGCGCGGGGTCCGGGCGCGAGGGACGGGAAGCTCCGCGTGCCGCAACTCGCGCAGTCCGGGCGCGGGGTCGCGCCCGCGAAGCGGCGGACGAGCGTGCCGGACCAGGCGTCGACGACCGCGAGGCCGCGGGGGACTGCGTCGCGGGCGTCGACGAGCAGCGCGAGACAGGCGGCGCTCTGCAGGGCCGCGACGATCGCGACGGCGGGTTCGAGCACGCCGGCCGTCTCGCAGGTCTGCGCCTCGCGCCCGGCGGGTTCGTCCTCGAGCAGGCAGCGCAGGCACGGGCCGCGTCCGGGGACGAAGACGGCGACGCGGCCGTTGCCGCCGACGACCGCGCCGTGCACGAAGGGCACGCCGTCGCGCACCGCGAGGTCGTTCATCAGCAGGCGCGTGGCGAAGTTGTCCGTGCCGTCGACGATCACCTGCGGGCGCGCCGGCAGGCGATCCCAGAGCTCGGCGTCGAACTCGGCGGCGAGCGCGTGGATCGCGAGGCCGGGGTCGATCGCCGCGAGTCGCGTCGCCGCGGCGAGGGCCTTGGGGCGCCCGGCGAGCGCATCGGCGCTGTCGTAGAGCGACTGCCGTTGGAGGTTCTGCAGCTCCACGATGTCGCGGTCGACGAGGATGAGCTCGCCGAGCCCCGCGCGGCACAGGCTCTCGGCGACGTGCGAGCCGAGCGCGCCGAGCCCGACGATCAGCACGCGCGCGCCGCGCAGCCGCTCCTGGCCCAGGGTCCCGATCGGCGCGAAGCGCTCCTGGCGCGCGTGCCGCGTGAGGGTCCGTTCCGGGGGGAAGGCCTGCGCGTCAGGCCCCTGCTTGCCGGGTCCCTGCATGCCGCGTCCCTGCGAATCGGGCCCCTGCGGATCGGGCCACTGCATGGCGGGCCCTGCGTTCGTGCCGCGAGGCATGGGCGGCGGCGGCCCGCGGCGGGCGCCGCTCCGGCGCTCAGCCCTTCGCGTAGTAGTCCCGGTTGACCTGGGCGAAGTTCTTCCACTCCGCGGGCAGGTCCTCTTCGGCGAAGATCGCGCTCACCGGGCACGCATCGACGCAGAGGGTGCAGTCGATGCAGTCGTTGGGGTTGATGTAGAGCTGCTGGTCGCCGTCGCCACCGTGGATGCAATCGACGGGGCAGACGTCGACGCAGGCCTTGTCCTTGACGTCGATACAGGGCTGGGCGATGACGTGCGTCATGGGTCGTGGGTCCGTGGGCGCGCCGCTGTCCCGCGATCCTGCGGAACTGGGGGCGCGCCGGTTGGTCGCGGGGCGGAGCGTAGAGCGCGGCGCAGGAGAAACAAGCGCGGCGGCACCGTGCGCGAAGGGCCGCGCGATGCACGCCGTGCCCGGTTGCGAGAGGAGGGACTCGAACCCTCACGGGGGGTGAACCCCACTGGGACCTAAACCCAGCGCGTCTGCCGTTTCGCCACTCTCGCGTGTCGGCCGGGCCCGGCTCGGCCTCGGCCATGACCCTCAGTGCTTGTCGTCGTCCTGCACGCGGACCGCCATCACGGCGAGGAGGTCCTTGATGCGCTCCTCGACGCCGTTCACGTTCGGCACGTTGTCGATGACGATCGCCTCCCGGGAAGTCGAGGGGTAGAAGATCAGCCGGCCGCTGCGCAGGAGGAGGAACTCGAAGAGGTCGTAGATCTCCTTGTTCAGGCGCAGGTTCGAGGTCGGCATGCGCGTGATGTCGCCGAGGTAGCCGTGGTGGTGCAGGATCTCGCGCGTGTTGATCTCGTAGTAGTTGAAGCGCGTGTTGATCATCACGCAGAGGAGCACGATCACGAGGAACGCGGTCGTCATCCCGTAGAACTGCGTGTTCATGCGGATGTCGATCGAGCCGAGCACCATGCGGATGCCGCCGCCGATGTCCCAGGTCGAATCGGCCCAGCCGAGGCCGAGCAGCAGGGCGGCCACGATCGCGATCAGCGTGATCGACTTGATGCGCGAGAAGTCGAACGCGAAGACCAGCAGGTTCAGGAAGAAGACCACCGTGAAGGTGTTGCCGAGCGTGCGGCTGCCGATCTCGACCGCGGCCGCGCTCCCCTCGGCCGGCGCCGGCGAACCCATCACGAGCTGCGAGATCCAGCAGATCAAGGCGCAGAGCATGGTCGGGTAGAGGAAGACGATCTTCGGCCAGGGCCGGATGATCACGCTGTCGGGGCGACCGTCGGGGCGGCTCTCCGGCCGACTCTCGGGCTTGGGTTGGGTTGGCGGCGCGACGGCAGGCGCGGCGGTCTCGGGCTGGCTCATGGCGATTACTGGCCCTCTCTCCGGAACGGGTCCGGGTCGCTCGGTGATGCGGGCGGACGATCGTCCGCCGTGGTCGGGATGGGGTCAACGATGGGCCCGCGCGGTCGGGCGAACGCGGTCGGGCAATCCGTGGGGATCGAGGTTGGGTCGTCGCGGGCAAGGGCTACCATCGCCCTCCCGCGGAGCTGCGCGAACGAGTCATGAGATCGAGGATTGCCAGGTGGTGGATCGTGGCGGCGTGCTGCGTCGCGCTCACGCTGTGCCCGCGAGCGCTGCCTGCCCAGGAGCAGGCGGCGCCGGACGGGCCGCGCATCGTCGTCGTGCCGATCGAAGGCGCGATCGACATCACGACCGTACGGCTCGTGCAGCGCGCGGTCTCGCACGCGCGCGGGATCGCGGCGTCGCGGCTCGTCCTCGCCATCGACACGCCCGGCGGTCGCATCGATGCGATGCACGAGATCCAGATCGCGGTCGACGGGCTCCGCGGCGGTGGGGTGCGCACGAGCGCGTGGATCGCCCGCGACGCGCTCTCCGCCGGCGCCTATCTCGCGCTGTGCTGCGATGACCTCTACATGGCGCCGGAGGCGCGGATCGGCGCGATCACTCCGGTGATCGCCGGGCCGGGCGGCACGCTGCAGATCCCCGAGGACGACGCCCGCGCCAAGGCGCTCTCCGCGATGCGCGCCGACGTCCGCACCCTGATCGAGCGTCGCGGCAATCCGACGAGCGAATTGACGAGCCTCGCCGAGGCGATGGTCGACCCGCGGCTCGGCCGGATCTACGAGGTGGAGACCGAGGGGCGCGACGGCCTCCAGCGCACCGTGATCCTCGACGAGGCCGCGCTCGACAAGCTCGCCCGCGAGGGCACGAAGGTGATCGCGCAGCACGCGCTCGGCGAGGCGCCGCTGACCCTGACCGGCGCCGAGGCCCTGCGCTTCGGGTTCGCCGGCGCGCTCCACCCGACCCTCGAGCAGCTCGTGCGCGAGGAATTCGGCGCCCCGGCGAGCGCGCTCGTGCGCGTCGAGCGGAACTGGTCGGAGCACGCGGTCGCCTGGCTCGAGGCGATCAAGCCGCTGCTCTTCATCCTCGGCTTCCTGTTCCTCCTCGCCGAGCTCAAGATGCCCGGCTTCGGCGTGCCGGGCGTGCTCGGCATCCTCCTGATCGGGCTCGCGCTCTTCTCGAGCTGGCTCGTCGGTCTGGCCGACTGGACCGAGATCCTGCTCTTCTTCCTCGGCCTCGGCCTGATCGGCGTCGAGGCCTTCGTGCTCCCCGGGACCGTCGTCTTCGGCCTGCTCGGGTTCGTCTCGCTCGTGCTCGCGTTGATCCTCTCGCAGCAGAGCTTCGTGTTCCCCGCGAACGCGACGCAGGCCGAGATCCTGACCGGCAACCTGCTCGACCTGCTCTGGCTGATCCTCTTGCTCACCGCCGGCTCGGCCTTGCTCTGGCGGCTCCTCCCGCGCCTGCCCTACGTCAACCGCGCCTTGCTCGAGCCGCCCGCGCCGGGCGGCACCGGGGCCTCGACGCGCTTCGCCGCGGTCGACGCCGCGCGGGCCGCGCTCGTCGGTGCGTCCGGCACGACCTTGACCGAGCTCCGCCCGGCCGGCGTCCTCGAACTCGACGACGGCTCTCGCCACGACGTCGTCTCGCAGGGCGCCTTCGTCGAGCGCGGTCGCCGCATGCGCGTGATCGAGGTCTCCGGCAACCGCATCGTGGTGGCGCCGCAGGACGACGCGCAGCGGGGGGAGACCTCGCTCGGCCTGCTCTTCCTGCTGCTCGCCTTCGGCCTCGCGCTCGTCGTCGCCGAGGTGTTCTTCTTCTCCTTCGGCATGCTCGCGGTCGGCGCGGGCGTGGCGCTCGTCACCGCGATCTTCCTCGCGTTCACCCAGCACGGGACGGGCTTCGGCCTGCTCTTCCTCGTGCTCGCGATCGTGGGCGCACCCCTCGCGATGCTCTACGCGTGGCGGCTGCTGCCGCGCACGCGCTTCGGCAAGCAGCTCATCCTCGATGCGCCGGACTCCGCGAGCGTGCGCGGCGCCGCGGCCGATGCGGGCCTCGCGGCGCTCGTCGGCCGCATCGGTCGCACGAGCTCCCCGCTGCGGCCCAGCGGCTTCGCCGTGATCGACGGGCGGCGCGTCGACGTCGTCACCCGCGGCGAACCGATCGCGGAGGACCGCACCGTGCGCGTCCTGGCGATCGATGGCAATCGCGTCGTCGTCACCGAGGCCGGTGACCCGGCGCCGTCCTGATCCCTCATCCCGACCACGTTGGCGTGGCCGGCGCACGGCCCGCCTCACGGAGAACGACTCATGGCCTTCCTCGCATCGATCCTCGCCCAGAGCGACACGAACATCCTCTACTGGGTGTTGGGCGCCGTCCTCCTCGTCGTCCTGGTCCTCGTCATCCTGCTGCTGAAGTTCGTCAACCTGTGGATCCAGGCGCAGCTCTCGAAGGCGCCGGTGTCGATCTTCCAACTCATCGGCATGTCGCTGCGCAAGGTCAACCCGACGGTGATCGTGCGCGCGATGATCAGCTCGATCCAGGCGGGCATCCCCATCAGCGTGCGTGAGCTCGAGGCGCACTACCTCGCGGGAGGCAACGTGATGCGCGTGGTGAGCGCGCTCATCGCGGCCGACCGCGCGAACCTCGGTCTCGACTTCCGGCGCGCGGCGGCGATCGACCTCGCCGGCCGTGACGTGCTCGAGGCGGTGCAGACCTCGGTGAACCCGCGCGTCATCGATTGCCCGGTGCAGGGCAAGATCGCGGCGATGGCGAAGGACGGCATCCAGGTGCTCGCCCGCGCGCGCGTCACGGTCCGCGCCAACATCGAGCGCCTCGTCGGCGGTGCGACGGAGGAGACGATCATCGCGCGCGTCGGCGAGGGCATCGTCTCGAGCATCGGTTCGTCGAACACGCACAAGGACGTCCTCGAGAACCCCGACTCGATCAGCCGCACGGTGTTGCACAAGGGTCTCGATGCCGGCACCGCGTTCGAGATCCTCTCGATCGACATCGCCGACGTCGACATCGGCGAGAACATCGGCTCGCGCCTGCAGGCCGATCAGGCGGAGGCCGACAAGCGCGTGGCCCAGGCGAAGGCCGAGGAACGCCGCGCGATGGCCGTCGCCCAGGAACAGGAGCAGTCCGCACAGGTCATGGCCAACCGCGCGCTCTTCGTCCTCGCGGAGGCCGACGTCCCGAAGGCGATGGCCGACGCGCTGCGCAGCGGCCGGCTCGGCGTGATGGACTACATGAAGATCCAGAACGTCGGCGCGGACACGCGCATGCGCTCCGAGATCGCGTCGGCCGAGGAGAAGCAGACCGGCCGTCCCGAGATCGGCGGCGAGCCGCGGTGAGCGACCGGTCGTCTGCCGATCCTCGAGTGCCCTGAGGTCTCCGCATGCCGCCACTCCTCCGCTGGATCTTCGACAACCCGATCATCCTGATCTTCGTGATCGGGTGGATCCTCTCCGCCGTCGCCTCCGCGCGGCAGGCCGCGCAACGCCGGGCGGCGCAGCGGCCGAGCGGACCGGACACCGCGCCGAGCGGACCGGTCACGATGCCTTCGCCGTCGGCGAGGACCACGCGCCCGGCCGTCGAGACGAAGCCCAGCGCGGAGGAGATCGCCGCGGCGATCCGCCGCGCGATGGGACTCGAGCCGGCGACACCCGCGCGGCCGACGCCCGCTGCGCACAAGCCGGCGACCCCGGCGTCGCCGCCGCCCCGCGGCGAGCCCATCGACTACGACGAGGCGATCGAGCCCGAGGAGCGCAGCTACGAGGAGGCACCGCAGCGGCGCGCCGTCTCGTACGACGAGGTCGTGAGCGAACGGAAGGTCTACTCGTACGAGGAAGGCCGCCCCGTGCGTCGGCTCGTCGACGAACTCGCGAACAAGGCCGCGGCGGCCAAGGTGGAACTCGCGAAGCGCGAGACGCCCGGCGCCAAGTTGAGCGCGCGGCTCCTGACCACGCGTCTCGCGAGCGGGGACTCGCGCGCGCGGCGTCGCCGCGACGCGCACCGCATCCTCGACCTCGCGCGGCCCGCGAGCGCGTTCCTCGCCGCCGAGGTCTTCGGCCCGCCCGTCGCGCTGCGCGACGAGCCGCGCGGCCTCAGTTCCTGATCGGCGCGGCGGGCGTCTCGCGGGCCTTGCCCTGCAGGCCGCTCCACTTCTCGGCGTCGATGCGCGGCCGTTGCTCCGCCTGCGCGAGCTCGAAGGCGAGGTCGTAGACGTAGGTCGCGATCCGCGCGAGCTTGCCGTAGTCGATGCGATCGACGGTGTCCGTCGGCTTGTGGTACTGCGGGTGGAAGCCCGTGAAGAAGAACGCGATCGGCACGCCCTGGCGCGCGAAGTTCCAGTGGTCGCTGCGGTAGAAGACGTCCTCGGCATCCCACTCGAACGCGAAGCCCGCCCGCTCGTTCAGGGCGAGGCAGGTCGCGTGCAGCTCGCTCGAGAGCTTCTCGCTGCCGATGAGGTGCAGACAGTCGAGGTTGTCCTCGGCCTTCTCCTCGCCGCGCTCGCCCTCCTCGTTGCGGCCGATCATGTCGATCTGCAGTTCGGCGACCATCGCCTCGAGCGGGACCGTCGGATTGCGTGCGAAGTAGCCCGAGCCGACGAGCCCCATCTCCTCACCGCAGAAGGCCATGAACAGGATGCTGCGCTTCGGGCGCTGCGGGTTCTTCGCGAAGGCCTCCGCGATGCACATCAGTCCCGCGGAACCGGAGCCGTCATCGTCGGCGCCGAAGAAGATCGTCTCGCCGCGCTTGCCGAGATGGTCGAGGTGGCTGCCGACGCCGACGAACTCGTCCTTCAGCTTGGGATCGCTGCCGCGCAGGATGGCGAGGACGTTCCAGGCCGGGGCCTGACCGGTCTCGACCTCGATCGTCAGACGCACGTGGACGCCGTCGAGCGTGAACTTGCGCGGCAACGCGAGCTCGGCGAGGGGCTGTGCCTCGCCGAGCGCCGTGAGGAGCGCCTGCGCGTCGGCGAGGCGGACGATGCAGATCGTCGGCTGGTTGCCGCGCGCGGAGCCCGCGGGGCCGGCGGCCTCGCGTCCGGCGCGGGAGATCGGCTCGAAGCTCCCGGCACCCTGCCAGGCGAGATCGTCGGCGAGTGCGACGAAGCGCCCGCCGGCCTGGTTGACCGCGCGCGCGAGGCGTGAGCGCGCCGCCATGCCGAGCCGCTGCACGGCCCGCGCGTCGCCTGGCGCGGCCGCGTCCGGCTTGCGCACGAGAGCCACCACGACCGCGCGGTCCTTCAGGTCGAGCGCCTCGAGGTCCGCACCGTCGGGGTCGGCGGTGACGACCAGCGCCAGGGCCTGGTCGACCTTCGTCGCGGTGGAGGCATTGCCACGCAGGCCCTCGGCGACGCCGAGCGACCAGAGCGGCGTGTCCCCGCGCACGACCGCGAGCCCCGGTGCTGCGGGCTTCGCCTGCACCATCGTCCACGGGACGGCCTGGAAGTAGCTGCCGTCCGCCGCGCCACCTTCGAGTCCGAGTCGCTCGAAGTGGGCGCGCACGTATTCGGCGGCCTTCCGGTAGCCCTCCTGGCCGGTGCCGCGGCCTTCGAAGTCCGCCGAAGCGAGGACGCCGAGATACTCGCGCGCGCGGGCCGGATCGATCGCGCGGGCACCTTCCGCGCGGTCCTGCGGCAAGGGCTTGCGCGGCGCGTCCTGGGCGCTGCCGCGGGGAAGCGCGCCGAGGGCGGCGCAGAGGATCAGACCGAAGCGGAGGCTCATACGCGTCATGGGTTCCTGCCCCGCGGCTGCGGGGCCGTCGTCAGAGGAGGCGACCCATACGGCGCAGGATCCGCTCGAGCCAGCTTCGAAGTCGGGGCGGACGTTCCAAGCTCGTCTGACGCTCGGGGTCGCCCGGTTCCGCCATGGGCCGGCGCCCGGCGCCGAGCAGCCGCGGCGCGCCCTCCACCGAGTCCCGCAGCGCGGCCAGGCTCGGTGCCAGGCCGAGCGCCCGCGTGAGGTTCGACCGCAGTCCCGCGAGGCGCGCGGGCGTCGCGTGCAGGGCGCTCGTCAGCGCGTCGCGTGCCGACGCGCTGCGCACCGTGAGCTCGGCCTCCGCGGCGCGGGTCAGGTCGCCCGCACCGGTGGCGAGCTCGCCGAACTGTCCCCGCAGACCCGCCGGCACGCGGGCGAGCTCGCGGCCGAATTCACCGAGGCCCTCGCCGACGCCGTCGACCGCCGCCGCCCCCCGCGAACCGACGCGTTCGAGCCGTGTGCCGAAGTCCTGCACCAGTTCCCGGCCGAGATGGTCCTCGGGCAGCCAGGCACAGCCCGCGAGCCCCAGCAGCAGGAGCTGCGTGGCGAGGCCGAGCGGGCGCGCGGGGGCGCGCTCCCGGCGAGGCGGATCGATGGTCATGGCGTTCCGGCGGAGCGACGAGGCACGGATCGGCCGGCGGAGCATAGCGACCACAGTCGTCGACCCGGGCTGCCGCAGATTCACTGCCGGGCGCGCGCACCGCGCACCAGCGTCTCCAGGCTGACCGACGCGAAGGTGCAGCGGAGCTGCTCGTCGACCTCGTCGAAGAGGCGGCGGAGCCGGCAATCGAGATGGCCGCGGCATTCGCCGCCGCCGCCGTCGTCGAGCAGGCAATCGCCTTCGCGACGCGGCGGATCGAACGCCGCGATGACGTCGAGGGTCGAGATCTCACCCGCGCTGCGCGCCAGCACGTAGCCGCCGCCGACCCCGCGCACGCCGCGCGCGATCCCCGCGCGCACGAGGGCCTGCATCACCTTCGCCAGGGCCGTCTCGGGGAGCCGGTGGAGCGCGGCGACCTGGGCCACCGTCACCGGCCCGCTCGCCGCGGCCATCTCGAGCGCCGCGTAGAGGGCGTAGCGGGTGCTCTTGCTGTAGCGCACGACAGGCCTCTACGACGAGGCGCGCCGTTCGTCCAGTCGCCGCGCGTGTTCGAGGTCGAGGTCGAGGCAGAGCCGCGGCGCCGGCTGGAAGCCCTCGTGGTGGAAGAAGGACAGCAGGGCCTGGTCGTTCCAATCGACCTCGGTGCGCAGGGTGTGGATCCCGAGGCCGAGCAGGTTGGTCCGGAGCTGCTGCAGGAGCGCGCGCGCGACGCCATGGCCTTCGCATCGCGGGTGCACTCCGAAGCTGTCGAGCACGGCGACGCGCTCGGTCTGGCCGAACTCGCCGTAGAACACCCGCGCGAGGAGGTAGCCGGCGAAGCCGCCCAGGTACTCCGCGGCGAGCGAGACCTCGATCCCCGTCTCCGCGAGGTTCTGCGCGAGCTTCACCTTGAAGAACTCCTCCCGACGCCGGCCGAGGATCGCCGCGTCGACGTTGATCACCGCCTCGAGATCGCGCGGCTTGAGGCGTCGCACGACCGGGGCATCCGTCTCGACTTCGAGGGTCTTGTCCATCTCGGTTGCTTCCTTGGCGCGTTGGCTGACGTGTCGCAGTGGTTGCCCGGAGGCGGCGCCGCGAGGCGCGCTCCGGGATCAGGCCGTGAGCTGTCCGCCGTCGACGCGGAGCACCTGTCCGGTCACGTGCGAGCTCAGGTCGGAGAGGAGGTAGAGGACGCTGCGCGCGACGTCGTCGGGCGTGCCGGCACGGCCGAGTGCGGTCTCGTCGAGGGCGCGTTGCAGGATGTCGACGGGCAGGGTCTCGGTCATCGGCGTCGCGACGATCCCGGGGGCCACGGCATTGACGCGGATCCCGCTGCGCCCGAGCTCGCGCGCGGCGCTCCGGCACAGGGCGATGAGGCCGGCCTTGCTCGCCGCGTAGTTCGACTGGCCGAACTTCCCACGTTCGCCGTTGATCGAACTCACGAGCACGATGCGGCCCCGCTTCCGGCGACGCATGCCGGGGACGACGAGCTGCAGCAGATGGAAGGCCGAGTCGAGGTTGACGCTCATCACCTTCTGCCAGTCCTGCGGCGTGAGCTTCCAGAGCACCCCGTCGGCGGTGATGCCGGCGCAGTGCACGAAGAGATCGATCGGCGGGTCGAGCGCGTCGAGCGTGGGATCGAGAGCGGTGATCGCGGCGACGTCCGCGAGATCGCAGGGGACGCCGATCACCTCCGGCGGCAGCTCGCGTCCGGGGAGGTCGACGACGACGACCTTCGCGCCCTGGGCGAGCAGGCGATCGACGATCGCGCGGCCGATGCCGCCCGCGCCACCGGTGACGAGCGCCGTCGAGCCCGTCAGGTCGAGGAGTCGGGCCGCACCGCTCATGCGGCGCCGCCCGTCAAGGAGAAGCCCTTCTCGCGCAGCTTGCGCGCACGGAAGCCGCCCCAGAGCGCCGCACCGATCGCGCCGGCGAGGACGGCGTGCTCGTGCGTGACGATCTCGAGCGCGCGGTTGCTGTCGCGCATCGCGGCGAGCAGGCCCTCGTCGCGGGAGAGACCACCCGTGACGAGCACGCGCCCGGTCGCGCCGGCCGCGGTGGCGAGCTTCACGTAGCGTCCCGCCATCGAGTCGTGGATGCCGCGCAGGATGTTCGGGATGGACACGCCGCGCGAGACCATGTTGATCACGTCGGTCTCGGCGAGCACCGCGCAGATCGAGGAGCAGGCCTCGGGGGCGTCCGCCGTGAGCGAGAGCGGACCGATCTCGTGGATGGTGACTCCGAGGTAGCGGCAGATGTTCTCGAGGAACTGCCCCGAGCCCGAGGCGCACTGGCTCGTCATGCGGTAGCCGAGCACCTTCGCGCGTTCGTCCATGAGGACCGCGCGGGTATGCAGCGCGCCGATGTCGATCACCGCCCGCACCTGCGGGTCGAGGAAGAGCCCGCCGCGGGCATGGGTCGTCATGCCGTAGAAGTGACCGGTGCGGAAGGGCACGTTCTCGCCCTCGCCGGTCGTCGCGACGTAGTCGATCGCCTCGCGGGCGACGCCCGCGGCCGCGAGCGCCTTGTCATAGGTCTCGGCGGCGACGTCGAGCGGGTCGCGACGCCGCAGGCGCTCGGTCGTGCCCGCGAGCATGCGCTGGCCGTCGGCGCCGCGAGCCGCGAAGACCACCGCCTTGATCGACGACGAGCCGACATCGATGCCGGCGCAGAGGAGGGTGTCGGTCGCACTCATGTCAGGACCTCGAGGCTCGTGCGGCCGCTGCGCGCGTCGCGCAGGGCGAAGAGCGCGGCGCCGAGCGCGCCGGTGTAGATCGAGTCGGGTGAGATGTTGAGCTTCCGCTCGCCGTAGTTCTCGGCGATCAGGCGCCGCAGCGCACGCACCGCCTCCTGGTTGCGTGCCACGACGCCGGTGAAGGTGAACTCGTCCTCCACGCCACCCGAGCGCGCGAGCAGCGACATCGCGCGGAGGATGATCGCGCGGTGCAGGCCGCCCAGGATGTCCTCGCGCTTCTCGCCGAGCGAGAGGCGTTCGCGGAGCTCCGCACCCGCGAAGACCGTGCACGTCGAGTTGATCTTCACCTGGCGGGTCGCCTTCGAGGCGAGGGGCCCCAGCTCGTGGAGGCCGAGGTTCATCTCGTCGGCGATGTAGCCGAGGTAGCGACCGCAGCCGGCCGCGCAGCGGTCGTTCATCTGGAAGGACGTGACGATGCCCTGCGCATCGACCTGGATCGCCTTCGTGTCCTGGCCGCCGATGTCGAGCACGGTGCGCGTCGCGGGGAACATGTGATGCGCGCCGAGCCCGTGGCAGAGGATCTCGGAGCGGATCCGACCCTCGGGGAAGGGCAGGCGCTGGCGGCCGTAGCCCGTCCCGACCGAGCCGATCTGCGTGAGCTCGAGACCGAGCACCGCGCGCACGCCGCGCGCGAGCTCGTCCCCGGCGTCGGGCATCCGCCGCAACGCGTGCTGGGCGTGCTGATCGAAGGTGCCGACCGCCTCGGTGCTGTTCTCGACCTCGAGGATCGCCTTGTCGAAGAGGCCTGCCAGGCGATCGAAGGCGCCCGTCACGCCGCGCGAGAGTCCGGTCGCGAGCTCCATCCAGCGGCTGCCCGCGAGATCGCGGAAGAAGTCGCTCTTGCGCTGCGCGTCGGCCGCATAGAGGGCCTCGATCTCCGCGTGCATCGCGTCGAGCAACGCGTCGAGGAGCGCACCGAAGCCGGCCGGCGCATCCTTCGCGAGGCGCCGCACGGTCTGGTCGAGCGCGACGAGCTGGCTGCGGTACTGCTCCGCGCGGAAGCGACGCTCGAAGGCCTGCACCTGGGTGCGCGCCGTCGGGCCGCGGAGCTGCTCCTCGATCAGCGAGAAGCGGGTGTGGATCAGCGCCTCGCCGAGGGCGACCTGGCAGGCGACGTCGTAGTTGCTGCGGCTGTTCGTGATGCCGCGGCCGAGCACGCGCGCGTCGTCACCCAGCACGACGGCCTTGGTCGTCGTGGACCCGAGGTCGATGCCGACGCAGTAGGCGATCCTCAGCGAGCTGCTCATGACGCACCTCCGACGCGCGGGGCCGCGGTGCCGCGCCGCTGCGCGATCATCTGGAAGTACGACTCGAGGCGGTTCTTGATGTTCGACGCCGAGAAGTAGCGCGGGTCGACCAGATCGCTCTCGATGAAGCCGCCGGGACGACCGGTGCGCTTCTCGACCTCGCGGAGGATCATGAGCTGCCCGGCGCTGAACGAATTGCAGCTCTTGACCGAGTTGATGAGGAAGCCGTCGGCGGAGTACTCGCTCACGTAGCGCGAGAGCATGTCGACGCGCGTCGGGAGGTTGAGGTTCGTGTAGCAGCCCATGCAGTACTCGGCGAGCGTCTCGAGCGGCCGGGCCGGGTCGTGCCGGAAGCCGAGGTCGTAGACCCCTCCGACCTTCGTGTAGGTCGAGGCGACGACCACGGCGCCCTCGTCCGTGAACATCTTCCAGAACTCGCGGAAGCTGGTCCAGTTGGGCGGACCCTCGACGACGACGCGGTACTTCTCCTGCTTCAACTCGCCGTCGGGGATGACGGGGCCCTGGCCCTGGCGCAGGCGCTCCTCGACCTCGGCGCGCAGCTCGCGGTAGTACTCGATCGCGGCTTCCGTCCCGCGGAACGCGCTGAAGATCGGACCGATGTAGTAGACGCCGCCGAAGTACGCATCGATCGGCGAGGGCTTCTGCTTCGCGGCCTCGAGCACCCACACGAGGTCGTCCTCCGCGCGGGCCGAGCGGGCCAGGTGCTCGCGCAGCAGGTCCTCGTCGTACGCGCGACCCGTGAGTCGCTCGAAGGCGGGGATGACCTTCTCGCGGAGCTGATCGACGACGTACCTGCGCATCGAATCGGTGATGCGACCGTCACCCTGATAGGGGACGTGCAGCATCACGACCGGGCACTGGTACTCCTGGGCGAGGATCTCGAACCACTTCAGGAAGGTGAAGCAGCCGGTGTACGAGAGCAGCAGCAGGTCGGGCGAGGGGAGGCGCTCACCCGTGGGGCCCACGTTGCCCGAGCGCAGCATGCCGACGTCGCACTTCACGTAGGTGCACACGTCCTCCGAGTGCCCGAGCTTCTCCGCGAGCGCGATGTAGTCGCGCGACTTGCCGCGCATGCCCGACTGCAGCGCATTGATCTCGGGCAGGACCGGCAGCACGTCGAAGGTCCGCAGCAGCTCGGTGAGGTTGCCCGGCACGAACGTGTACGCGCACTTGCGGCCGGTCTGCGACGCACGGGCGAGCTGGTGGAAGTGCTCGCCGATCATCCGCTTCTGCCGCTCCTGACTCTCGTCCTTGCGCGCTTCGGCGGCCGGGCGATTTCCGGTGGTCGACGTTGCCATGCTCACGCTCCGCTCCACAGTTTGATCGAGTCGGCAAAGGTGCCGGCCTGCTCGCGGATCACCTGGAATTGGCCGGTGTTCTCCGCGTACTTGAACGAGGTCCACGGGATGCCCGCGGCGTCGAGGGCGCCGACGAGCATCGGTTGATCGAGCAATGCGGGGTCGCAGAAGCTCGGGGCACAGAACACCACGCCCTCCGCGCCGCTCTGCCGGACGCGCTCGACGAGGTCGCGGCCCTTCCTGTCCTGATCGATGTAGCGGATCGCGCTGGGCACGCCGTTCTCGAGATAGGCGGCGACCACGGCGTCGAGGGCCGTCCGGCCTGCGGCCAGCGGCGCCACGTCGCCGCGGATCCAGCGCTGCACCGCGATGAGGTCGTCGTCGACGATGTAGCAGCCGGCGCGCTCCAGGGTCTTGATGAGCCCGAGCGGCGGCTGCTCGCAGAACGACCCGGTGAGCAGCATGCGGGCCTGGTCCATCGGCCGGCGCTCGACGTCGGCGACGACCGCCGCGCGGTACTCGTCGAGCATGCGCGTGTGTTCGTCGACCGGCAGGACCATCCCTGCCTTCAGCACGAGGTAGAGCTCGTGCGTCGGGACCTTCCAGGGTTCGTTGCGGCGCAGTTCGTAGAGCGCCTCGACCGCGCGGCGGTTGGCGTCGTACTCGGCGATCGCCGCGCGCAGGTTCGCCTCGGTCAGCGGTCGTGCGCCACGGCGCTCGAGCTCCGCGGCGATGTCCATGAGCTCGTGACGGTAGAACGCCCCGCCGAGCGACGTGCTGAAGTCCTGCGGGACGTCCACGTAGCGCGCGAACTTGTCGGGGAACTGCATCATCCACATGCCGGAGAGGTTGCGGATCACGTCGCAGGTCGCCGGGAAGAGCACGCCGTCGAGACAGTCGAGGCTGCCGCTCAGCCCGAGCTCGATCGTGCTGCGCGGGATGTGGCAGACGTAGCTCTGGTAATAGGCATCGCCGCGGATGATCTCGAGCTGATCGCCGCCACCGAAGATGCCCACCGGCAGCACGCCCATCGCCCAGGGCAGCTCGCGGGGCACGTAGACCGGCATGAAGCCCAGCGCGAGTCCACCGGTGCGTGCCTTCCACGCGCGGACGCTCTCGAAGCGGAGATCGTGGTGGAGTGCGGTGGCGCGTTCCAGGAGAGCGGCGAGAGGAGCCGGCATCGGGCAGTCCTTGGTCAGGAGTGGGTCCACTGCGGTGCGCGCTTCGCGAGGAAGGCGGCGATGCCCTCCTTCGCGTCGGAACTCCGCATCAGGTCGTCGAGATAGAGGCGCTCGACGCGATCGAGCGCCGGGAAGAAGCGCGCGTGGAAGCCCGCGCGCAGCGCGTGAACCGCGAAGCGCAGGCTCGTCGCGGATTGCGGCAGGAGCGCCTCGCGGAGCCAGGCGAGCGCCGCCGCCTCGGGGTCGTCGGCGAGTTCGTCGGCGAGGCCGCAGGCGAGCGCACGTGCCCCGTCGATGCTGCGTCCCGAGAGACAGAGATCCGCCGCGACGCCGGGGCCGACGCGCTCGGGGAGCAGCGCCGATGCGACCGGCGCGAAGACGCCGAGCTTGATCTCCGGTTGACCGAGGCGCGCATCGGGAGCGACGACGACGCGGTGCGCGAAGGCCGCGAGCTCGAGCCCGCCCCCGAGACACTGGCCGCGCACGGCGGCGACGATCGGGATGCGTGCGGCCGCCATCGCGCGGAAGAGCCGATGGAAGGTCGAAAGCATCGCGGTGACGTGCTCGGGCAGGTGCTCGGCCACGCTCGCCCCGAAGGAGAAGTGCGGACCCTCCGCGGTCAGCAACACGCCGGCGAGGCGCGGCGCGTCGGCGGCCTTCACGAAGACGTCGTGCAGGGCGCGCGTCATCGCGCCGTCGAGCACGTTGGCCTTCGGCATCGCCAACGCGACCCGCCAGAAGGCGCCGTCGTCGAGGGGCGTCACGAGGATGGGGGACTTGGCGGCTTCGCTCACGATCCGTTCTCCTGGTCGGTGCCGAGCTCGATCTCGAGTTGCACGAAGGGTCCGCCGACGAAGCCCGCGGACCGGAAGAAGGAGAGGATCGCGACGTCGTTGCGCCTCACCATCGTGCGGACGTGCCGCACCCCGAGGGCCGCGAAGCGGCGCCGCGCCTCGTCGACCAGCGCGCGCGCGACGCCGCGGCGTTGCCACTCCGTCGCGACCCCGACCGAGAAGACCCAGCCCGCGGGATCGGAGCCGAACTCGACGGTGCGCACCTCGCCGAAGAGATAGCCCGCGAGGGCGCCGTCGACGTCGACGCCGATCGCGAACGCCTGGTCGATGCGTCGCACGGCAGCGCCCGCGACGTAGCTCGCGAACACACGCTGCCACGCGCCCTCGTCGCGTTCGCCGGTGTGCGCCGCGTCGATCGCGATCACCGCGCCGAGGTCGGCGGCGCACAGCTCGCGCACCTTGGGCGCCGTCCGCAGCTCAGCCACGCGCGTTCTCCGCGCTCGCATGCGCCTTCTCGAGCACCGCGAGCGTGAGCTCCTCGCCCCAGGTCGCGCCCTCGGCGAGGCGTTGCCGCAGGAGCAGGAAGTCGGGCTCGCGGCAGGCGCGGCCACCCTCGTGGAACGCGCGGAAGCCGGCACGGCCCTCGGTCATCATGTTGAGGCCGAGCCAGGCGCGGTTGGTCTCGCGGTTGCGATCCCAGTGCTGCAGCTTGTGCTTGCGCACGCTCTCGATCGTCTTCGTGAGGCAGCCCGGCATCGTCATCGCGAGCGAGGTCACGAGGCGATCGACCTCGGCGTCGAGCAGCGAGAGATCGACGCTGCCCCGCGCGAGCAGCTCCTTGCCGCGCGCGCGCTCCTCACCGCTCCGCGGCTCGCCGAGCACCGGCCGGCCGAAGGGATCCAGCAGGCGATCGGTGACGACGAGCGGATTCGGCACGAACGCGCCGTCGACCTTCAGCGCGGGGACGATCGCGGTCAGCAGCCCGAGCCGGTGCGCCTTGTGCGCACTCCAATGCTCGCAGAGCGTGCAGCTCTCCATCGCGCGCTCCATGCCGACGAAGAGCGGCAGGAAGTCGGTGCTGCCGCCATCGGGCGCTGAGCCGTGCTTCGGACCCGCCTGGCCGAAGGTCGCGAGGTCCTGCGCGACCGAGAAGTCGCAGGCCATGCCGATCTCCTGGCCCCCGGCGATACGCATGCCGTTCACGCGGCAGATCACCGGTTTGTCGCAGTGCAGGATCGCCGTGACCATGTCGTTGAAGAGCCGCATGTACTGGCGGTACTCCTCCGGACGCCCCGCGTAGTACTCCGCATACTCCGCCGTGTTGCCGCCGGTGCAGAACGCGCGCGTCCCGGCGCCGGTGAACACCACGGCGACGCAGCGGCGATCGTTGGACGCCTGCCGCATCCCGAGGATCACGCCCTTCACCATCGCGGTGGTGTAGGAGTTGAGCTGCGCCTGGTTGTCGAGCGTGATGCGGGTCGCGTGGAGGCCGTCGACGACGTGCCCGCCCGGGTCCTTCACCAGGACACGCTCCAGCCGCACGCCGGGGTACTCGAAGGACTCGATCAGATCGTGGTTCTTGAACTGCATGTCGGGCGCTCACTCGGGAACGAGGATGGGGCGGCGCGTGAGGCGGTGCGCGTGCAGGTCCGCGAAGGTCTCGTTGATCGAGGCCAGCGGCCGCCGTTCGACGAACGGCTCGAGGCGCACCTTGCCGGTCAGCACGAGCTGCACGACCGCGGGGTAGAGCTCCGGCAGGCAGCCCCAGTTGCCGGACACGGTGGCGTCGAACGCCATCACGTTCGACAAGCGGAGGGTCACCTTCTCCGGCGTGAAGCCGACGACCGAGAGCTGCGAACCGTGCTCGAGCAGACCGAAGGCGGTCGTCTGCCCCGCCGGCGTGCCGGAGGTCTCGAAGATGCGCTGGCGGAAGCCCTCGACGCCGTGACGCTTCGCGAAGTCCTTGACCGCGCCCTTGATGCCCTTGAAGTCGAGCTCCTTCGCATCGAGCGTGAGCCCGGCACCGTGTTCCCGCATCATCGCGAGCCGCGCGGGGCTCACGTCGATCGCCACGACCTGCGCGCCACGCGCGGCGGCGATCTGCACGCCGAAGCCACCGACCCCGCCGGCGCCGACGAAGACCGCGAGGTCGCCGTGGCCGAGGCCGCTACGGTGGATCGCCTGATAGGGCGTCGTGACGGCGTCGGCGACGACCGCCAGCGTGGCGAGTTCGACCCCGGCCGGATTGAGCTGCGGATCGCGGAGATCGGGCACCGGGCAGAGTCCGCGCGCGGGCACACGCACGTGACTCGCGAAACCGCCGTGGACGTCGTTGCCGGGGAAGATCTGGCGCGGGCAGACCGCTCCGCGCCCTGCGCGACACGCCGAACACTCGCCGCAGGGGATGACCGCGGGCACGACCACCGCGCGGCCGAGCCAGGACTCGGCACCCGGGCCGACCTCGACCACGACGCCCGCGATCTCGTGACCGAGCGTGAGCGGGAAGGGGTGCCGGGTGGGGATCCCGTCGTAGTAGAAGCCGAGGTCGGTGTGGCAGACGCCGCAGCCGGCGACCTCGACCATGACCTCGCCGACGCCGGGCAGTTCGTCCCGGTCGCGCAGGGTCATCGGCTGCTTCGGAACTTCGACGGTCCAGGCGTGGACGTGCACGGGGGGCCTCGGGTGGGAGCGAAAGACGCAATCCGGAGCCGCTTTGCCTATTTCAGGGATCCTGATCTACAAGAATGGGCCTCGCGACCCGCCAGTCCGCCCGGGAGGCCGATCGCCCGCCGGGTCCTGCCCGGGGTGCGCGGCCGTGCCGCTTCTCCCGCCGGGCCAAGGGCTTGCACTCCCGCGGGCCCACGAAAGTGGATCAGGGATCCGCGTCGATGCCGGGGCACATTCCATCCCATGTCAGCCAAGCTCGCGATCCTTCTCAGTCTCCTCACCCTCTGCGCCTGCTCCTCCGCCCCACCGGATCACGAAGCGCCCGCCGCCAGGTCCGCGCCCGACGACTCGCCGCCCCCGACCGATTCACCCGACGTCGACTCCGCCGCAGGCCCGCAAGACCCGCTCGCCACCCCGGCCGCGCGTCCGATCCCGTTCCGGAGCCTCGAGTCGCACTTCGAGGTCGGACTGAAGGCTCTGGACGACGCCGAGTGGCAGCTCGCCCTCGACGAGTTCGCGGCGGTGATCCGCCACCAGCAGGACGTCCCCGGCGCCTACGCGAACCGGTCCGTCGCCTGGGACCGGCTCGGCGAACCCGGCGAGGCGATCGCCGACCTGACGGTGGCAGAGCGACTCTGTGCCACCCAGAGCAGCGGCCCGCTCGCGGAGATGCGCCCCGCGCTCCATCTCATGCGTGCGGACCTGCGGCGTCGGCTCGGCGCCCATGCGAATGCGCTCGCGGATTGCGATGCGGGTCTGAGACTCGCCGAGGCGGACGCCGCTCTCCACCGCGAACGGGCGAAGCTGCTCTTCGCGATGGGACGGCGCGACGAAGCCGAGGCGGCGGGTGCCCGCGCTCTCGAACTCGATCCTCGGCTCGGCGCGGTGCCGATGCCCGCGGAGCTCGAGGCGGCGCATGCGCGCATCGTCGCGGCGGGGGACGAGCCGCAGGACCCGGCGCTCTTCCTCGCGCGCGCCGAGCAGGAGCTCGCGCTCGCCCGCGACGGGGAGCACGCCGAGCTCTTCGAGGACGCCATGGCCGACTTCCGCCACGCCGCGCGGCTCGCGCCGCGCGATGCCCGCGCCTGGCTGCGCTGCGGCATCGCCGAGGAGGCGCGCCCGGCGCGCCGCGGTGCGTTCTTCGTCGGACCGAGTGCGGAGGCCATCGCGTACTACTCGCGGGCGATCGCGATCGACCGTGACCTCGCGGAAGCCTGGCATCGCCGAGGCCTCGCGAAGCTCGCAGACGGCGGCCTCGGTCTGGCCTTTGCGGAAGAAAGCGAGAAGGATGCGCTGCTCGCGGATCTCGATCGCGCCTTCGCGCTCGGCTACCGCACGCCGGAGGCCTGTCTCGCCCGCGTGCGGTTCCAGAAGGCCGCGGGACGCACGGCGCGGGTGGTCGAGGAGCTCTCTGCGGCCCTCGAGCGCGAGCCCGATCATGTCGAAGCCCTGACGATGCGAGCCGAGGCGCTGGCGTCACTCCGGCGCTTCGACGAGGCGATCGCCGACCAGTCGCGGGTCGTCGAATCGAGCGGCGGCTCCGGCGAGGCGCGCGTCGCGCGCGCGCGGTTGTTCGAGCGCGCGAAGCGCTGGGAGGAGGCCCTGCGCGACTGGACCGCGGTGGCGGACGGCGTCGAGCCCGCCGTTCGCCAGGCGGCGATCGGCGACTGCGAGCTCGAGCTGGGTCACTTCGATCGCGCGCTCGCGGCGTTCGACGAGGCGGTCGCGCTGGCGCCCACGCATGCCGAGCATCGACTCGGGCGCGCGCGCGCGTTGCGGCTCGCGGGGAACGCGGAGCGCGCGCTCGCCGAGTACCGCAAGGCCCGTGAGCTCGACGCGAAGGTGCCCGAGATCGCCGCCGACCTCGCGAACGCGGCCGAGCTCGACGCGGACCGGGCCTGGGCCGGGATGCGTCGCGCCGCGGGTGAGTTCGGCGACGCGCTCGCGGAGCAGAACGAGGCCGCCGCCGAACTGCGGCGGCTCGAGGAGGAGAAGGAACGTCTCGAGCAGGAACTCGCCGAGTCCGCGCGACGCCTCGCGGAGACGCCGCAGCAGCGCATCGAGCGGCTGACGCGCACCATCGACGCGGGGGGTGCGAAACCCGAGGACCTCGAGGCGCGCGCCGACGCCTATCTCGAGACGGGCGACGCGCGGCACGCCGTGGCCGACTACACCGCGGCCCTGGTGGACGCGGTCGACTCGGCGCGGCTCTGGGCGAAGCTCGGTGCGGCCATGCTCGCCGCGGACCCGGCGCAGCCGCAGGCCGCGAAGCCCTCGCTCGATCACGCGCTCGAACTCGATCCGAAGCTGGCCATGGCCTGGAACCGCCGTGGCGTCGTGAACGAGTTGAGCGGGGACCTGAAGGCCGCGCTGGCGGACCAGGACCGGGCGCTCGCGCTCGAGCCCGATCAGCCGCAGTTCCTCTCCGATCGCGCCGACGTGAAGGCCGGGCTCGAGGACCACGCGGGGGCGCGGGCCGACTACACGCGGGCGATCGAGCTCGTCGGCGAGCACGAGGGCCGCTGGCGACTGCACTTCAATCGCGGCAACTCGTGCTTCCAGCTCGGCGACTTCGCCGCCGCGATCGCGGACTACGACGTCGTGATCGCGGTCCAGCCGGACTTCGAGCCTGCGAAGCAGAACCGCGAGATCGCGCTGCGCCGTCAGCAGGCGCGCTGAGCGCAGGGTTTCAGGCCTCGGCCCGCGCTTCGCGCAGCGCGACGTGCGCGACGAGGCCGCCGCCGTCGTCGAGGCGGCCGCAGAGCAGCGCCTCCAGCGCGGTCGCGACCTGCGGCTCCTTCGCGCGGACCAGCAGCTCGTGCGCCGCCGCGCGCAGCTCGCTCGCCGTCGCGCGTTCGCGGCGCTGCGTCGCGTAGCGACCGGCGGGGACGCGGCGCTCGGCGAGGCCCGCCGGCAGCGTGAGGTCGTCGGCGACCTCGATCGCGACGCCGGCCTGCGTGCCGTCGACGACGAGCCAGGGCGTTGCGGGTCGGCCCAGCGCGGCGGCCCAGGCGAGCAGCGCGCCGGCTTCGGCGAGGACGAGATCGGCGTCGAGGGCGGCGTCGCCGAGGGGACGGACCGCCAGACGGAGTGGTGGGAGTGCGGCCAGGGTGTTGGTGGACACGCGGGCACCATAGCGGGACGCGCGCGATCCCGCCCCGGGACGGCCGAGCGCGCGATGGGATCGGGTCCGGACCGCGGGCGCTCGCGCGGTGGGGCACGGCCGACAGGCTCGGGCGGACGACTGTCGATGGATGCAACGACTCGTGGTCCCGATCCGAGTCGCCCGTCATGTCGAATCCCTACACGCTTCCCAAGCGCGCTCGCCGCCCGGTGTGGCGGCCGCTCCATCCGCGCCTCACGAGTCTCCTCCTCGCCCTCGCCGCGGCCTGCTCTGCCGGCAACGGCACGGGCTCCGGCGGTGGCCCCGGCAACAACCGTCCCCCGGTCGCCTCGGCGGGCGGGGATCGGGACGTGCTGCTCGCCGATCTCGTCGCGCTCGACGGGTCCGCGAGTCACGACCCCGACGGGGATCCGCTCCGCTATCGCTGGACGCTGCGCGCACGTCCCGTCGACAGCATGGCCGCGATCGAGGAACCGGCGGCGGCCACGGCACGCTTCCTCGTCGATCGCGTCGGCGAGTATCGGGTCGAGCTCGTCGTGAGCGACGGCATCGCGACGAGCGACGCGGTGCAGGTCTCGCTCACGGCGGGTCCGGATGACTCGCTCCGCGTCGGGCCGAGTCGTGCGCTCCGCAGTCCCAGTGCGGCGGCGAACGTGGTGCAGGACGGCGACGTCGTGCGCATCGACGCCGGCGTCTATCGCGGCGACGTCGCCACCTGGACCCGCAACGACCTGCGACTCGTCGCGTCGGGCGGCGAGGTGCAGCTGATCGCCGAGGGGGAGGCGGCGCAGGGCAAGGCCATCTGGGTCGTCGCGGGCTCGCGCACCACGATCGAGGGCATCACGTTCGACGGCTGTCGTGTGAACGACGGCAATGGCGCCGGCGTGCGGCTCGAGGGCGGGGCGTTCCTCGCCCGCGATTGCAGGTTCCTCCGCAATCAGATGGGCTTCCTCTGCGGCGATCTCCCGCAGACCGATCTCGTCTTCGAGGGCTGCGAGTTCGGCTGGTCGCAGAGCGACGGGGCGCTCGCGCACGGACTCTATGTCAACCGCGCGCGCTCCCTCGAGCTGCGCCATTGTTTCGTGCACGATGCGTCGCGCGGTCATCTCGTGAAGAGCCGTGCCGCGCAGACCCGCATCCTCTGGTCGCGCATCGTCGACCTCGCGGCCGGGAGCTCGAGCTACACGATCGACCTCCCCGATGGCGGCCTCGCGATCCTCGTCGGCAACGTGATCCAGAAGGGCGTCGACTCACAGAACGAGACCGCGGTGTCGTTCGCCGAGGAGCATCACGGCGTGCACGCGACGGACGAGCTCGTGCTCGCGCACAACACCGTGGTCATCGATCGCCGGAGCGGTGCCTTCGTCTACGCGGCGCACGGCACGGCCCGTCTCGTGAACAACGTGTTCTGCGGGCCCGGCCCCGTGCTCACCGGCGCGGGCAGCCAGCAGGACAACCTCCAGAGCCAGACCCCCGGCTTCGTCGATCGTGCGGCCTTCGATTACCGCCTCGGCACGGGCTCGCCCGCGATCGACGCCGGCCTGCCACCGGGCCTCGCGCATGGCGTGGCGCTGAGCCCGGCGTTCGAGTACCGCGACGTCGCGGCGTGCGTCGCGCGCGTCGATGGGGGTGCCGCCGACCTCGGCGCCTTCGCCGCCGCGATCGCGCCCTGAGCCGGGCGCCGCGCGGTGGGCGGGCGCAAGGTCGCTTCGGATCGCGAGGGGCGGTGCTATCCTCCGCGCCCCGCATCACGATGGCCGCCAAGTCCAACGCCCATTCCCTCGATCCGCGCCCCGCGCACAAGTTCAGCTTCGGTCTCTGGACCGTCGGCAATCCGGGCCGTGATCCCTTCGGCGCACCCGTGCGCCCGGTGCTCGCCCCGACCAAGATCGTCGAGCTGCTCGCCGAGGTGGGCGCCTACGGCGTCAATCTCCACGACGAGGACCTCGTCCCGATCGACGCCAGTGCGAAGAAGCGCGACGCGATCGTCGCCGAGTTCAAGCAGGCCCTGAGCGATCACGGGATCGTCGTGCCGATGGCGACGACCAATCTCTTCGGCGATCCGGTCTTCAAGGACGGTGCCTTCACGAGCAACGACGCCCGCGTGCGCGCCTTCGCCCTGCAGAAGACGGCGCGCGCGATCGAGCTCGGCGTCGAGCTCGGCGCATCGACCTACGTGTTCTGGGGTGGACGCGAGGGCGTCGAGGCGGAGGCGGGCAAGGACCCGCTGCTCGCGTTGCAGCGCTTCCGCGACGCTCTGAACTGGCTGACGGGCTTCTGCATCGACCGCGGCTATCAGCTCCGCTTCGCACTCGAGGCCAAGCCGAACGAGCCGCGCGGCGACATCTATCTGCCGACGACCGGCGCGATGCTCGGCTTCATCGCCACGCTGGAGCACCCCGAGATGGTCGGCGTGAATCCCGAGGTCGCCCACGAGCGCATGGCCGGGCTCTCGTTCGTCCACGCGCTCGCGCAGGCGCACGACGCCGGCAAGCTCTTCCACGTCGATCTCAACGACCAGGCCGGCCCGCGCTACGACCAGGACCTCCGCTTCGGCTCGAGCGACCTCAAGGGTGCGTTCTTCCTCGTGCGCTTCCTCGAGGACTGCGGCTACGGCGGTCCGCGCCACTTCGACGCCCACGCCTACCGCACCGAGGACGTCGAAGGCGTGAAGGACTTCGCGCGCGGCTGCATGCGCACCTACCTCGCACTCGCGCAGAAGAGCAAGCGCATGCAGAAGGACGCCGAGATCCAGGGCCTGCTCGCCGAGCTCTCCGCGCAGGATCCGGCGGCCAGCGCCCTGCTGACGCCGTACAGCAAGGAGAGCGGCAAGCGCCTGCTCGCGGCGCGCTTCGACCGGGCGACCATCGCGTCGCGGGGCATGCAGTACGAGAAGCTCGACCAGCTCGTCACCGAGCTGCTCCTGGGCCTGCGCTGAACCATGTCCACGCCCTCGACCAAGGACGCGTTCATCGCCCTCGTCACGCCGCTGGTGCAGCGGTTGGCGGAGTTCGGCCTCGCGGACCCGCGGGCCACCGCCGCGCGCCTCGCGCGCGAGCTGCCGCTCACCGATCCGCTCGTCGCGGGCGTGCGGGCCGCCGCCGAGGCGGGCATGCGGGACGGCTGGCTGCTGCCGAAGGAGGCCGGCGGGATCCGCTTCGGGCGGGTCGTGAAGGACCTGCTCGGCCACTCGATCGACGCGGTCTGGATGCAGGGGCCCGGGCCCAGGCACCGGCACCCCAACGGCGAGATCGACCTCTGCTTCGCGCTCGACGGCGAGCCGCGCTTCGACGGACAACCGGAAGGCTGGACCGTGTACGGCCCGGATACGACCCACGTGCCGACCGTGCGCGGGGGCACGATGTTGATCCTCTACTTCCTGCCGGGCGGCGCGATCGAGTTCCAGACGGCCTGATCGGGCGCCGCGCGGTCGGCCGGTGCTCGCTCGACCTGCGCGCGCGGCCGGTCGATCATGCCGCGCCATGCTCGACCTGCTCGCGCGTCGTGTCCTGCGCGTCTCCGCCTTCGCGGCGGTCCTCGCGCTGTCGGTCGCCGGTCCCTCGGCGCAGGAACTCGCGCCCGCGGCGCTGCACGAGCGGGTACGGGCGCTGGTGGATGCCGCGCGCGTGGCGGCGGGGATCCCCGGGCTCTCGGTCGCGATGCGCGTGCCGCACCAGGGATTCGTCGCCGTCGGCAGCGGACTCGCCGACCTCGAGAACGAGGTCGCGGTCACCGAACGCAGCGTGTTCCGCCTCGCGTCGATCAGCAAGCCGGTGACCGCGGTGATCGCGCTCCGCCTCGCGGCTCGGTCCACGCTCGATCTGGATCGCGACGTGCGCGAGCTCGTGCCGCAGTTCCCCGACAAGGGCCATCCGATCACGACGCGCCAGCTGCTCGGTCACCTCGGTGGCATCCGCCATTACCGCGGCGACGAGATCGCGTCGAACCGGCGCTACGCGCGTGTCGCCGACACGCTCGCGATCTTCGCCGACGATCCGCTCGTCGCCGCGCCGGGCGTGCAGCACCACTATTCGACGTACGGCTACAGCCTCGCCGGCGCCGCGATCGTCGCCGCCGCGGGTGCCGAGTTCGACGTCCTCCTGCGGCGCGAGATCTGCGAGCCGGCCGCGTGCGAGACGCTCACGATCGACGACGCCGAGCGGATCGTCCCGCACCGCGTGCAGGGCTACGTGCGCCGCGGGGAGCGCCTCGCCAACTCGCGGCCCGTCGACGTGACGAACAAGGTCCCCGGCGGGGGGCTCTGCGGCACGCCGACCGACCTCGTGCGCTTCGGCGCGGCCCTGCTCGACGGCGTCCTGCTCGACCCGGAGTCGCTCGAGCTCGCGTGGACGAGCCAGTCGACCAGCGACGGCAAGGCGACGGGCTACGGCTGCGGCTTCCGGGTCGAGACCCTCGCGGGTCGCCGCATCGTCTCGCACGGCGGCGCGCAGCCGCGCGTCAGCACGCTGCTCTGGATCGATCGCGACCGCGGCGTGGTGATCGCGCTGATGGCGAACCTCGAAGGCGCGGCGCGCGCATTGCGGGAGCTGGCCCTCGCGCTCGCGTCCTGAGTGGACTCAGGCGGCACTCAGGACTGGATGCGCTCCTTGAACTCCAAGGTCTCCGTGTCGATGCGCACCTTGTCCCCGACGTCGGTGAGCAGGCCGACCTTCACCTTCACGCCGTTCGACAGCATCGCCTCCTTCTGTCCGGTGGCGCCGCCACCGCGGATCGGCGGCGCGGTCTCCGTCACGACGAGCACCGAGGTCTTCGGCGGCGCGACCGAGACGAGCTGGTCCTGCACGAAGAACCCCACGTAGGTCTCGGAGGGCCAGAGCAGCGCGTCCTCGGCCGCGGCGATCGGGCAGCGGACCTCGTCGCCGTTCTCGGTGAAGAACACCTCGTCGATGCCGTCGCGATAGGAGTGCGTGAGGTCGAGC
Organism: Planctomycetota bacterium; assembly: GCA_020848735.1. GTDB lineage: Bacteria > Planctomycetota > UBA1135 > UBA1135 > UBA2386 > JACRLW01. The sequence continues at coordinate 44,991 of JADLHO010000219.1, forward strand.
TCCTCGTTGTCGAGGAGCTCGTACTTCGTGTCGGGGCTCTCCTTGATCTCGGTGACGCGCCCGGACTGGATGTCCTTCAGCTTGAGCTGGATGAACTGCCGGCGATCGTTCCGGAGGATGTTCCACCAGGCGACTTTGCACATCCGGCCCTCGTAGCGGACGAGGTAACCGGGGCGGAGATCGAGAGCGGCGAGGTGCATGCGGAGGGGCCTCTTGGGTCGGCGGGGCGAGGATGATAGCGGCGGGCCTTCGGATGGCGAGTCCGCAGCGGATCCGCGGAGCCGTACACGGCCGTGCCTCGCGGGGCGGCCTCAGCGGGCCGACCGCCCCGCATTGCGTACGCGGCGAAGGCGCCGTCGGGCCGGGCGGCCCAGCGGTCGAGTGTCACTCCGTTCCTCGCTCGACCTGGGCGTGGCCGCGACGGACGGCGAGCACCGGAGAACCCGTACCTCGGAGATGCTCTCGTGGCCTCGGCGCGGGCTTCGGCCCGCAATGGAATGGACCCGGTCGGCCGACGCTGGTCTCGACTGGCGGGGGAACTCGAGCCTCCTCCGCATCGGCCGCGGCACGCGGCCACCCCCTCCCCGTCGATGGTGCCGGGTCGGCGACCCGCGAGGTCTGCGCGTCGTGCGCGCGTGCTCGTGAGTCGTCGCTCAGGGGACGATGCAACCGCGCTTGCAGTTCGACACCGTGAGCCCGAAGGCGTTGGCTGCCGGATCGACGACGACGACCTGGTTGTAGAAGCGCAGCCCCAGCATCCCGACATCACCGGGCAGCGGGAGCGAGTAGCTCGCGGAGCCGCCGAGCTGTGTTCCGCCCGTCGCGAGGGCGACGTCCTGGTAGAGCGTGCAGCCGGGCATCGCCACGATGCCGAGGTCTTGTGGCAGCACGAACGAGCCCCAGACATCGGTCCGGAAGCCGAGCAGCACCGCGAAGGCGCCGCCCGAGGATGGCATTCCGGTCAGGTCGGCTTGGAAGGTCGTGCCGGCCTGGGGGATGCTGGCCGGCGCGGCTTCGATGTCTGGGAGGAAGGGACCCGCACCGCTGCAGCCGGTGCCGATGTCGGCATAGAGGTCCTCGGGACAGACCGGGCTCGAGACGAGGATGCGGTCGGAGTTCGACGCGTAGATCTGGTCGCAGACGTAGAGCCGACCGGCGGCGTCGATGTCGATACCCGAGTAGCCCTCGCTCGTGCCGCGGGTGAAGACGCCGGTGGCGGTGAAGCTCCGGCCGGTCGCCGTGAGCGTCGCGGCATCGAACTCGAGCACGGCCGAGTTCAGACCGTCGTAGCTCGTGACGTACGCGTTGGCCCCGTAGAGCGCCACGTCCATGGCGCGTGTGACCGTGGCGAAGCTCTCCCCGGTGAGCGAGGCGGGGATCCGCCAGAGGCGATTCTGGTCGCGCGACGCGACGAACATCGTGCCGTCGGCGGCGACGTCGATCCCGCGCAGCTTCGCCGCGCCGGGCACCGCGTGACGGCCGGTGCCGTTGAAGGTCGGATCGAGCGTGAGGGTTGCCGTCGCCACGGTCGCCCCGCCGATCACGTAGCGCTCGACGTAGGGTGCATCGGAGCCGCCGTGGAAACGCGTGACGTAGAGCTGATGCACGCCCGCGTCGTTGCGCACGTCGAGCCCGCCGATGGTCTCCCCGGTCGTGCCGGGAAAGTCGATGTCCGCGAGGGCCACCATCGTGCTCGTCGCGAAGTCCTCGGTGCAGATGTACACGCGGGCATTGTCCGCGCTCGTGCTGTCCTTGATCGATGCCAGATAGACCCAACCACGGTCGTCGACGACGACGGCCTCGGCCTGATGGCTGGCGCTCGAGGCGAAGGGTTGGGTGGTGACGTTGAAGAAGCCGCTCGTGGTGCCGAGCGGTGGCGTGCCGACGAACGTGTAGCTCCGGACACCGGCAGTCGAGCTACCTTGGATGAAGCTGCCGTAGAGGCGGGCGGCATTGGGATCGAGTGCGATCCCGCGCAGGCTTCGCGTCGACGCGGCGGGGTGATCGGCGAAGAGCGACCAGCTCACCTGGGCCGCGATACGGTCGGTGAGCGTGCACACGAGCAGGCAGGCGACGAGGCGTGCCCCCGTGCGAAACGATGGCGAGATGCGGACGACGGGGCGTGGGAACGAGGACGAGTCTTCCATGGGTGGCTTCCTTCCTTCGAGGGCAGAGGCCGGGGAGGTTGGGCCACCGGTGCAGGAGCGTCAATCCTCGACCGCCGGGCCGGTGAGGATCTCTGCGCCACGCCGTGCCGAAACGCCCGCCCGTCGAACTGGATTGCCGCGGTGCTTTCCGGAGGCCGCGGCCCGGTCCGCGTGCTCCGATCCGCGCGTGGCCATGACGACGGCACGCATGCAGGCGGCGTTCCTCGCGCGCGATGGGCGTTGGGACGGTCGCTTCGTGGCGGGAGTGACGACGACCGGGGTCTATTGCGTCGCGTCGTGCAAGGCGCGCAAACCGCGGCCGGAGCACCTGCGGCTCTTCGCGGACCCGGCGGCGGCGCGGGCGGCGGGCTTCCGCGCGTGCCGGCGCTGCCGGCCGGACGACGTCGTCGCGGGGCGTGATCCCGACGTCGATCGCATCGAAGCCGTGCTGGCGGCCCTGCGTGCGGCGCCCGCGGAATACCCCGACGTGGCGACGGTCGCGCGGCGCTTCGCGCTGGGGGCGACGCGGCTCGAGGCGCTGTTCCGTGCGCATCGGCACGAGAGCGTCGCGCGGGAGCTGCGGCGCGCGCGCGTGCGTGCGGCGTGTGCGCTGCTCGCGACGACGTCCCGCAAGCTGCTGGCGATCGGCGAGGACGTCGGCTGGTCGAGTGCCTCGGCGTTGCACGCGGCCTTCCGCGAGTTCGCGAACCTCGGACCCGATGCCTACCGCCGCGCGCTGCACGACACGCGCTTCGAACTCGTGTTGCCCGCGGAGTTCTTGGTCGCGGACGCGCTCGACTGGCTCGGCCGGGATCCGGCGAGCCAGGTCGCGCGCCGCGTGGATCGGCGCGTCGCGCAGGCGCTGCGGCTCGCGGGTCGGCCCGCCGCATTGACGATCGATCTCGAGCGGCGGGGTCTCGCGATCTGCGAAGTCGTCGCCGCGCCGCGCGTCGGTCCGACGGGGATGGCGCAGGCGATCGACGTCGCGCGCGGATTGCTCGGCCTCGACGCCGACGTGAGCGGGTTCGCCCGGCGACTCGCGCGCCTCGGTCCCGCGCACGCGTGGGCCGCGGCGCGACCCGGACTGCGACCGCAGCGCCATGCGGAGCCCTTCGTCGCCGTGCTCGCGGCGATCGCCCACCAGCAGGTCCATCGCGAGTTCGGATCCGCCCTGCAGCGCGCGCTCGTCGACGAGGCGGGGGAGCCGGCGCCGCTCGGTCTGCGCTGCCCGCCCACGGCGGGCGCGGTCGCGGCGCTCGACGGCGACGCGCTGCGCGGACTGCGCTTCTCGCGCGCGAAGGCCGACGCCCTGCTCGGCGTCGCCGCGCGGGTCGCGGCGGGGGAGCTCGACCTCGCCGCACTCGCGGAGGGCTCGGCACGGCGGGCCGCCGCGGCGTTGTCCGCGAGTCGGGGCGTCGGCCCCTGGACGACGGGCTACGTCCTCATGCGCGGCTTCGGCTTCCAGGATTGCGTGCCGGCGGGTGATGTCGCGCTCGCGGATGCACTGCGTCAGAAGCTCGGCCTGCGGGAGCGGCCGGACCTCGCCGGACTCGCGGCGGGTCTCGCGCCGTTCGCCCCGTTCCGGAGCCAGGCCTGTCTCCAACTCGCGAACTGCGTCCCATGACCACCAAGTCCAAGTCCGCGTCGACCCTCCTCCGTCACGCCATCCGACGGACACGCCTCGCGCCGGTGCTCGCCGTGGTCGACGAGCAGCGCCGCGTGGTGCGCCTGCGTTTCCTCGACCCCGACGCACCGGACGCCGATGCCGAACGCGTGCTCGCCCCGCTGCGCCGCGCGGGTTGCGAACTGCTCGCCGATGCGCGCGCCTGTGCCGGACTGCTGCGTCAGGTCGACGAGTTCGTGCGGGGTCGGCGAACGGACCTCGAGGTGGTGCTGGCGCCGCAGGGGACGCCCTTCCAACAGCGCGTGTGGAAGGAGCTCGGTCGCGTGCCCTACGGCGCGACGCTGAGCTACGGCTAACTCGCGCGGCGCATCGGTCGGCCGACCGCGGTGCGCGCCACCGCGCGGGCGAACGCGACCAATCCCGTCGCGCTCGCCGTGCCCTGCCATCGCGTCGTGGGCAAGGACGGCGCGGTCACCGGCTACAACGGCGGCATCGCGGTGAAGACGGCCCTGCTCGCGATGGAGCGCAGGCGCCGCGGCGGCTGAGGGCGGGATCAGCCGCGCGCGACGGGCAGGCCGGCGCCGAGCCAGTTCGCCATGCCGCCGTTGAGATTGAGGAGGGCCTGGAAGCCACGGCCGCTGAGGTATTCGCAGGCCATGCGACTGCGCACGCCGTGCTCACAGGTGACGAGGTAGCGCTGCTGCGGGTCGAGTTCGTGCACCCGGGCCTCGAGCTCCTGGATCGGCAGCAGCACCGCGCCGTCGATGCGATGCTGCGCGAACTCGCGCGGCGTGCGGACGTCGAGGACGACGAGCTGCGGGTCGGCGGCGAGCGCGGCCTGGCCCTCGGTGGGCGTGAGGTCTCGGTACTTCATGCGGATCGACGATGGGACGGGCCGGGCGTGGCGCAAGCGACGCGGAGGCCTTTGTGATCCCGGCGAGGTTCAGGGTGAGGCATCGAGGTGGGCGACGTCGCTGTCGCCCATCGCGACGTCGCGCGCGGGGAAGTACTCGCGCCAGCGGCGGGTGACGGTCGCGGCCGTGTCCGGATCGCAGAAGAGCTCCTCCGGATAGCTGGGCTTCATGCGGGCGTCGAGCACGAGCGGCCCGTCGTGGACGAGCTGATTGCGCACGATGCGCCGGCTGCGGGCGCAGAGATCGGCCGCCGGCTCGAACCGCGTGAACGCCGTCCAGAGGAAGCGCGTCGAGCTGCGCGTGGTGCTCGCGGCGTCGTCGCAGAGGACCACGAGCGGCCAGGGTTCGAGCGCGGGGCTGGCGGCGAGCCGCGCCGCGGCGTCGCGTTCCGCCGTGAACGACGGCCCGGAGACGACGAGGCAACCCGGGCAGAAGGGCAGCGCCGCGGTGAAGCCCTGCGGCAAGGTCGCGGCCTCGAAGCGCTCGGGCAGGGCGCGGATCGGCTCGCCGAGCCCGAGCAGGACGCCCTTGCTCCCCTCGTTGACGCTCGGTCCCGTGTAGTCGAGCGTGTCCATCGAGAGATTGCCGAAGACGTAGAGGTCGGTCGCGAGGTTCGTGCGCGCGAGCACGTGCATGAGCGTCGCACGGAAGTCGCGCAGATCGACCGGACGGTCGGTGAGCAACAGGAACTTGGTCAGCGAGAGCTGCCCCTCGCCGAGGATGCGGAAGGCCGAGGCCATCGCCTCGCGCCGATACCGCTGCGCGACGATCGCCGCCGCGAGGCTGTGGTAGCCCGTCTCGCCGTAGCTCCACAGCTCCGTGACCGCCGGCATCACGAGCTTGACCAGCGGCAGGAGGAGCTCCTGCAGGTAATCCCCGAGGAAGAAGTCCTCCTGGCGCGGCTTGCCCACGACGGTCGCCGCGCAGATCGGCTCGGCGCGGTGGAGCAGCGCATGGACGTCGAGGCGCGGGTAATCGTGCCGCAACGAGTAATAGCCGTAGTGATCGCCGAAGGGCCCCTCGGGTTCGCGGGCGTGCGGCGGGACCTCACCGAGGATCGTGAACTCGGCGCGCGCGGCGACGGCGAGCGGCGAGTGCGGCGTGCGCGCGAGCTCGAGCCGTCGGCCGAGGAGGAGCGAGCTCAACAGGAGCTCGGGGACGTTCTCCGGCAGCGGCGCGATGGCGCCGAGGATGAGGGCCGGCGGCCCGCCGATGTGCACGGCGACGGGCATCGGTCGTCCGCGCCGCTCGTACTCCGCGAGGTGGAACCCGCCGCCCTTGCCGATCTGCATGTGCAGCCCGCAACTTGCATCGCCGAAGCGTTGGATGCGGTACATGCCGAGGTTCGAACCGAGACCCTCGGGATGCTCGGTGAGCACCAGCGGCAGGGTGACGAACGCGCCGCCGTCCTTGGGCCAGGTCCGCAGCAGCGGCAGGCGTGTCAGGCGCGGCGGCCGATCGACGCACTCGGCGACGGGGCCACCTCGGCGTCGGCGCAGACCGGTGCGCAGCAGCGCCCACGCGAGATCGCGCTGCGCGAAGAGTCGCCCCGGGGTCGGCGGCAAGGCGGAATGCGGCAACGAGGCGAGGCGCTCGATGAGCCGTTCGGGTCGCGGGCCGAACGCGAGTTCGACCCGGCGCGCGGTCCCGAAGAGGTTCGTGACGAGTGGCCAGGGCGAGCCCTTCACGCGCCGGAAGCAGAGCGCGGGGCCGCCGGCGGCGATGACGCGGCGGTGCACTTCCGCGATCTCGAGATCGGGATCGAGCTCCGTCTCGATGTCGACGAGCTCGCCCTCGCGGCGCAGGACCGCCAGGAAGGCGCGGAGGTCGACGAGCGGCGCGGACTTCGGCAGGCGCGTCATGGGCCGGTGGGACTCCCGCGGGATGCCCGGACCGCCGGCCGCGGGCCGGCCGACAGGGCCTGGATCCAACGCGCGGCGCGCTGCGAGGCACCGGGTTCGCCGAGCCGCGTGCGCAGGGCCGCGAGTCCGCTCAGGCAGCGTTCCCGCTCCTCGCCGTCGTCCCAGAGCGCGCGCAGGCGGGTGCCCGCCCGCTGCCAGTCGGCGGCGGTCTCGATCGCGAGCTCGGGGACGAGTTCCTTGGCCATGCAAAGGTTGGCCGATGCGAAGTAGGGCACGGTGAGCAGGTGACGGCGGACGAAGCGGGCGAATGCGCCGTGCACGACGTACACGACGACGCTCGGCACGCCGTGCAGGCAGGCCTCGAGGCTGCCGGTCCCGGACTTCACGAGGCAGGCGCGCGCGCGCGGCAGCACGCGGCGCGGCTCGAGTTCCAGGACCTCGACGAAGCCGGTGTCCGCCTGCGCGGCGAGGAGCTCGCGGATGAGCGCGACGCGTCGCGGGTCGCGGTGCGCGATCACGACGCGCAGGCCCGGCGTGTCGGCGCGCAGCGCCCGCGCGAGCTCGACCATCGGCGCGAGATGGAGCGCGATCTCCTGGCGGCGACTGCCGGGCAACAGGAGCAGGGTGGGGCGATCACCGTGCGCGTCCTGGAGCGGGGGAGCCGGCGGCGCGTCGAGCAGCGGATGGCCGACGTACTGCGAGGGGAGTCCCGCGGCGCCGAAGAACGCCGGCTCGAAGGGCAGGATCGTCAAGGTCGCGTCGACGGCGCGGCGGTACCGCCGCATGCGCCAGGGACCCCAGGCCCAGTACTGCGGCGCCACGTAGTGCACGACCGGGATGCCGCGACGGCGCGCGGCCTCGGCCATCACGAGGTGCAGGCCCGGGTAGTCGACGAGCACGACGAGGTCGATGCGTTCGTCGCGGAGGATGCGGAGGTACGCGGCGAAGGCGCGCAGCAGGAGGGGGATGCTGCGGAGCACGCCGCCGAGGCCCATCACCGCGTGATCCGCGAGCGGGAAGCGCAGCTCGACGCCGCGCGCGGCGAGGCGCGCGCCGCCGAACGCGAGGATCTGCGGGGCGGGCGACGCATCGCCGCTGCGCAGCGTGGCCAGCCCGTCGAGCAGGCGCAGCGCGAGTTCCTCGCCGGAGGCCTCGCCGCAGGAGAGGAACACGCGCGGCGTGCCGGCGACGGCCTTCACGACGCGTGCGGGCAGGGCCGCGTCGTCGGCCGGATCGGGCGGCGCCGCCGCGAGGGCCCGCGCGGTGGCCGCGACATGGCGGCGGCGGGCGGCGAGGAAGACGAGCAGATGCACGGGCACGGCGAGCGCGCGCAGGACTTCGCGCAACGCCACGCGCAGGACCTCGAGCGCGACGCCCATGGGTCAGAGACCGATGCGGCGGAAGGCGCGGTCGGCGGCGAGATACGCCGCGGCTGCCGCGACGAGGAGCCAGCTCGTGGTGCCGAGCAGGAAGCCGGCGGGTGCGACGTTCTCGGCCATGATCGGCCCGTAGATCTCGAAGTCGGAGAGCCGGAACAGGCTCACGACGCGGATCTCCTGCACGAAGTAGATCGCGACCTGCATGACGACGAACGCGCCGATCCAGAACGCGGTCACGACCTGGGCGCGCGCGAGCACCGAGACGAGCGTCGTGAGGGCGAGCATCGCGAGCGCGAACGCGGAGGCGTGCACGCAGCAGAGGGTCACCGGCCAGAAGGGCAGGCTCTGATCGACCGAAGGCACGCGGCTCAACGGGAGCGCGGTCCACGACGTGAGGAAGATCGGGATCACGACGATGAGGGCCGTGACCCAGAACTTGCTCCAGAGGATGCGCGAGCGCGACACGGGTCGTGCGAGGAGGAACTCGAGCGTCTGGTTCTCGCGCTCGCGCGCGATCAGGCCGGTGCCGAGCAGGACCGCCGCGGCGATCGCCATGATGTTCACGCCCTTGAAGAACATCTGGACGGCCATGTACGCGCGGTAGGCCGTCGCGTCGTTCGGCCCCATGACCTCGCTCGCCATCTTCTTCAGGAACTCGGCGGGCATCATGCTGACGATCGCCGAGCCGCCGCGCCGCAGGTTGGGCCAGAGCAGCACGGCGGGGATCAACATGAGCTCGAGGATCAGCGCATAGGCGAAGCCCATGCCGCGGATCTCGCGCCAGGTCTTGCCGGCGATCACGGTCCCACCTCGGCGCCGCGCGCGACGTGGCCGTCCTGCAGCACGCGGTAGAGGTCCTCGAGGCGCGCGGCGCCGAACTCCGCGGACAGCACCTCGGCCGCGGGCAGCGCGGCGAGCCAGGCGAGCGGCTCGCCGGTGACGCGCACGCGCCATGCGCCGTCGTGATCGCGCGTGATCGACTCGACTCCCGGCGGCCAGTCCGGTTCGCGGGTGAGGCGCACGCGCAGCTCGCGGCGCAGGACCGCGCGCGCGTGCTGCACGGACGCGTCGGCGACGTGGCGGCCGTCGAAGACGAACTCGATGCGGTCCGCGAGCGCTTCGACCTCGCTCAGGTGATGCGTGCTGAGCAGGATCGTCTTGCCGGCGTCGCGCAGCTCGCGCAGCGCGTCGCGGAGCCGCAGGCGCGCGGTCGCGTCGAGCGCGCGGTCGGGTTCGTCGAGGATGTAGAGCTCGACGTCCGCGAGGAGCGTCGCGAGCAGGGCGAGCTTCTGCTTCATCCCCGCGGAGTAGGTGCGGACCTTCGCGTGGAGCGGCAGGGCGAAGGCGTCGCCGAGCGCCGCCGGCAGGGCGCGTCGCGCGGCGTGGAAGCCCAGCGCGAACTCGAGGAAGCCCGCGCCGGTCATGAAGGGGTAGACGCTCGTCTCGCCGGGGAGATAGCTCGCGCGCCGACGGATCGCGAGGCCGTCGACCGCGGGGTCGAGCCCGAGCACGCGGAGCGCGCCGTCATCCCGCGCGACGATGCCGAGCAGGATGCGCAGGCAGGTCGACTTGCCGGCGCCGTTGGGGCCGACGAAACCGAGGATCTCGCCGCGGTGCAGCTCGAGGTCGAGTCCCGCGAGCGCCGGCTTCGTGCCGAAGCGCTTCGTGAGACCACGCGCGACGATCACGTCGGTGGCGCTCATGCGGCGAGTTCCAGGAAGCGCGCCACGAGCGCCGGTCCGAGCGGCGTGCGGAACGACTCGGGGTGGAACTGCACACCGTAGATGCGGTGCCGGACGTGGCGCAGCGCCATCACGAGGCCGTCGTCGGTCCAGGCATCCACGACGAGCTCGTCGCCCACGGAATCGCGCGCGACGCAGAGCGAGTGATAGCGGCACACCGGGAAGCGCGCCGGCAGGCCGTGGAAGAGCCCGGCGCCGCCGTGCTCGAGCCCGCGCGTCTTGCCGTGGCAAGGAGCGCAGCGCTCGATGCGTCCGCCGAAGACGAGCCCGATCGCCTGATGGCCCAGGCAGACCCCGAGCGTCGGGATCGCCGGGCCGAGCTCGCGCACGACCGCCGCCGAACAACCCGCGTCTTCCGGACGCCCCGGTCCCGGCGAGATCAGGATCGCGTCGGGACGTCGCGCGGCGACGGCACCCACGCTCGTGCGGTCGCTGCGCAGGACCTCGACGGACGCGCCGAGACCCATCGCGAGCTGGGCGAGGTTCCAGACGAAGGAGTCGCGGTTGTCGAGCAGGACGGTCCGCAAGGGCCTCGCATTGAAGCGCGCGGGCCCCGTGCGTCCAGCGCGCAGAACGGTCGCGAGAAAGGCGGGTCGGACGTGTCGTGACCGGGAGTAACCTGTCCGCCCGGCGCACGCCGCGCCGGTGCCCCGCGTCCGTGCATGAACATCCTGATCGTCGGTCTCGGCGAGGTCGGCAGCCACCTCGCGCGCGTGCTCTCCACCGAAGGCCATGCCGTCACGGTGGTCGATCCCGATCTCACGCGCCTGCGCCGCATCAGCGAGAGCATCGACGTGCACGCGATCCACGGCGATGGCTCGCGTCCCGACGTGCTCGACCGCGCGGAGGCGGATTCGATCGACCTGCTGCTCGCCGTCTCGAACGACGACAACGTGAACATGCTGAGCTGCCTGTTCGGCAAGCGCATCGGCGCGCGCCGGACCGTGCTCCGCGTGAAGGACATGACGCCCTTCTCGCGGTTCAAGACCTTCTTCCGCAAGAACCTGCTCTTCGACCAGATCCTCAGCCTCGAGACCCTCGCCGCGACCGAGATCGTGAACGCGGTGCGGCAGAACCAGGCGGTCGGCGTGGAGAACTTCGCGGAGGGCCGCATCCAGATGCGGCGCGTCAAGCTCGCGGAGGGTTCGCCGTTGATCGGCGTGCCGGTGCGCGAGCTCAAGATCCCGGCCAACGTGCTGATCACCGCGATCGACCGCGATCACGAGGTGATCGTCCCCGGCGGCGACGACGTGTGCCTCGTCGGCGACGAGGTCCTCGTGCTGGGCGACGAGAAGGGGATCGCGAGCTTCGAGAAGCGGACCGGCGCCGCACCGACCGACGTGCGCGACGTCGTCATCTTCGGCACGACCGGCATCGCCGCGCAGGTCGCCGAGGCGATGCGGCGCATGAAGGTCGGAGTGCGCGTCATCGCACCGTCGCGCGACGCCGCGGAGCGGCTGGCGGCCCGGCTCGAGGGCGTCATGGTGCTCCACGGCGGCGGCACCGACCTCGAGCTGCTCCGCGAGGAGCGCGTGGGGGAGACCGATGCCTTCCTCGGCCTCTCGGACCAGGACGAGGTCAATCTCATGTCGTGCCAGCTCGCGCGGACGCTCGGCTGCCGGCGCACGATCGCCCTCGTGCAGAAGCCGGACTACGTGAGCCTCTACGAACAGCTCGGCGTGTCGGTCGCGGTCTCGCCGCGTCTGCTCTGCGCCAACGCGATCCTCTCGATCGTGCGCGGTGGCAGCGTCAGCCGCATCGCGACGATCGAGGAGGGCAAGGCCGAGGTCATCGAGATCGAGGTGCCGGCCGGCTGCAAGCTGGTCGGCAAGACGCTCAAGGACGCGCGCTTCCCGCGCGGCGCGGTGGTCGGGGCGATCGCACGCGAGGGTGAGATCGTCGTGCCGCGCGGCGACGACGTGCTCGAGGCGCACGACAACCTCGTCGTGTTCGTGCTCGCGGGTGTCCTCGACGACGTGCTCGCGATGATCCGCTGATCGCGCTCACCAGCGGTCGCCGGCATTCACGCGCTTCGCGGCGGTCTCCTCCCCGTCGCGCGGGCTGCACTCGAGCCCGACGTAGCCGCGGTAGCCGAGCGCGTCGAGCTCCTGGTAGACGCGCGTCCAGTTGACCTCGCCGGTGCCGGGCTCGTGCCGGCCGGGGTTGTCCGCGACCTGCACGTAGCCGACCTCCGACCAGCCGTCGCGGAGCCGGCGGCAGAGATCGCCCTCGGTGATCTGCATGTGGTAGCAGTCCCAGTTGATCTTCACGTGCGTGCTGCCGACGCGCTTGCAGATGTCGATCGTCGGCGCGCTGCCGTAGAGGCAATGCCCGCGGTGGTCGACGCGGATGTTCATCGGTTCGAGGATGAGCATCACGTCGTGGGCCTCGGCGATGGGGGCCGCGCGCTTCAGGCCGACGACGATCGCGTCGTGCATCGCCGCCTGCTCCATGCCCTTGACGTCGTTCCCGCCGACCACGGTCATCTTCTTGCAACCGAGCTGCTTCGCGACCGCACACGAGGCTTCGATCTCGCGCACGAACTGGTCGTGGTTCTTCGCCTCGTTGAGGCCCGGCGAGAAGCCCCATGCGGTGAACTGGGCGACCTCGATGCCGCCTTCGGTGCAGAGCGCGGCGAGGGCCGGGATGTCCTTGCCGCGCCAGGGCCAGAACTCGATCGCGGGGAAGCCGAAGGCGATCGCGGCCTTCACGCGCTCGAGGAAGGGCCGCCCGCCCCACCACATCTCGACGTTCACCGCGAACTTCGTGTGTTGGGTGCGGCCCCAACGCTCGGCGTCCTGGGCCGGAGCCTGCGACCGCGGCGTGCTGGGCGGGAAGGGGAGCGCCGCGGCGGCGGCGCCGGCGGCGAGGAAGGCGCGTCGATCCATGGCGCAGGAGTCTGCGTCCGGTCGCTGCGCGACGCCAGTCGCGAGCGCGCGCTCAGTCCTTGCCGATCTCGCGCGGCGGCGGTTCCTCGACCCAGAGGTTGTCGGGTCGGTACTTGATGCGCAGCGGCGCCGCGAGGTTCTCGGGCACCGCGAGCGCCTCGGCGCGGCGATCCGGGCCGGCGAAGACCACGACGCCGCGGCGGCCGAGGCCCTGCTCCTCGAGTTCGACGGCGCCGGTCACGAGGCCGACGAAGTGGAGCCGCTCGCGGGCGGACTTGAAGATCGGCGTGCCCGCGGGGAGCGGCAGGTCCGGCGCGTCGAGCACGTCGCCGCTCGCCGCGGGATCCTGCGTCATGCGCACCGACACCTGGGCCGCGCTGCCCTCGTTCATCACGAGCGCGACGAGTTCCTCGCCGGGCACGAGCGGCTCCGTCCAGAGCGCCGCGTGCTGGTGCTTGCGATCGATGGACGCGCGGAAGTAGACGCCGCCGAAGGGGTCGATGCGGCCGTCCTCGACCAGGAGCTGTTCGCCGAGGAAGAGGTGGACGCGACAGGGGCCCTCCACCGCCGTGCGGCCGAGGAAGAGCACGCCGAGCTCGGTCGCGGCGCCGAACTCGACGCCGCCGCTGGTCTCGATGCGCACGACCGGTCGCGAGCGGTCGGGGTACTGCACCCCCGAGAAGAACCAGCCCGCGCAGGCACCGAGCGGCAGGAGGGCGAGCCAGGTCGCCAGGCACCTCGCGGCGCGCGCCGGAGGTGGAGCGACGCGGGTGGCGCAGGTCTCGAGCGGGGCGTCCATGGGCGCGGAAGGATAGCGGTCGCGCGGCCAGGCGCCGCGCCTCTCAGTTGTCGGACTTCTTCGCGGCGGAGCCGGAGTCCTTCTTGGTGCCGCCAAGGGACTTGCCGCTCCCGGTCTTCGCCGCACTCGCCGATCCCCCGTCGGACTTCGCGTCGGACTTCGCGTCGGACTTCGGTTCGGACTTCGATTCGGACTTCGCGTCGGCGGGCTTCGCGGCGCCCTCTCCCGAGCTCGTCTCGCTGCCGCTGCGTCCGGCGTTCTTGTAGTCGGTCTGATAGAAGCCCGAGCCCTTGAAGATCACTCCGGCGCCCGCGCCGATGAGGCGATCGAGCCGCGGCTTGCCGCAGCTCGGGCACTTGCGCTTGAGCTTGTCCGACATCGACTGGAAGAGTTCGAAGCCGTGCCCGCAGGCCTGGCACTCGTAGCGATACGTGGGCATGGGTGGGTGCTGGCGATCCGGATCAGTCCGCTTGACCGGGCGCGTGGCTGCCCGGCTTCGATGCGCCGTCGGCGGCACCGCTGACCACCACGCGGCTCGGGCGGAGCACGCGTTCCCCGAGGTAGTAGCCGCGCGCCATCACGCGCACGACCCGACCCGGCGGCACCGCGTTCGTCGGCTCGACCCCGACCGCCTCGTGCAGATTGGGATCGAAGTCGCGGTCGGCGCTCGGGATCTCGGCGAGACCGTGACGCTCGAGCACGCCCTCGAGCATGCTCCGCACCATGCGCATGCCGTCCGCGATCACCTCGGCGGAGGCCGGCGCTCCCGAGCTGCTGCCGGCGGCCGTCGCGCCGAGCGCGAGATGGAAGTTGTCGAGGACCGGGATCAGCTCGGCGGCGAGGCCCTCGATCGCGCGGCGCCGCGCGTCCTCCGCGTCCTTGAGCATCCGCTTGCGGAGGTTCGCGAGGTCTGCCATCGCGCGCTGCAGTTGGACCTCGAGCCGCGCCTGCGCGGGCTCGCGCTCCATGGCGCCGGGGCCACCCGCGGCGTCCTGCGTCGCGTCGGCGTTCGACTCGCGGCTCTCGTCGTCTTGCTTGCGTGCTTCAGCCATCACTCTCGCCCTCTGAGGGTGCTGTGTTGCCGTGTGCCTGGTGTCGGGATCGTGTGCGGCGCGGACCGGGACCCGGTCACTGGAACATGTCCCGGACCTTCTCGAGGATGCCCTTCTTCTTGCCGTCCTTGCCCTTGCGCTTGCTGTCCGCCTCGTCGAAGCGCTCGAGGTGTTCCTGCTGCTCGGCCGTGATCTTCTTCGGGACGTCGATCTGCACCTCGACATAGAGGTGTCCGCGACCGTAGCCGTCGAGCCGGGGCAGACCCTGATTGCGCACGCGCAGCTTCTCGCCGGGCTGGGTGCCCGCGGGGATCTTCAGCGCGACGAGTTCGCCGGTGATCGTCGGGATCTCCACCTCGTCGCCGAGGACCGCCTGGCGGAAGCGGATGCGCGAGACGGCGTGCAGGTCGTCGCCGTCGCGCCGGAACCATTCGTGCGGCTTGACGTGCACGACGACGACGAGGTCGCCGCTCGGTCCGCCGCGCTCGCCGGGCTCGCCCTGCCCCTGGATGCGCTCGACGTGCCCCTCCTCGATGCCGGCGGGGATCGTGAGGTCGATGGGCACGCGCCGCGCGATCACGCCGCGGCCCTTGCAGCTCCCGCAATGCTCTTCGACCCAGGTGCCTGCGCCGTCGCAACGGGGACAGACCTGCCGGAACGCGACGAAGCCCTGGTTGTGCGTGATCTGTCCTGCGCCCTTGCAGGTGGGGCAGGACTTCGGCGAGGTGCCGGGCTTGGCGCCGCTGCCGTCGCAGGCGCCGCACTTGTCGGGGCGGTTGACGTCGATGGTGCGCTTCGTGCCGCTCGCGACCTCGTCGAGCGTCAGCTCGATGTCCGCGCGCAGGCTCGCGCCACGGCGCCGTCCGCCGCTGCGCGCGCCGCCGAAGAACTGGTCGAAGAAGCCGCCGCCACCGCCGCCGCCGAAGAGGTCGCCGAACGCGGCGAAGATGTCCTCGACGTTGGTGAAGCCGCGACCGCCGGCGCTTTGGCCGTCGACGCCCGCATGACCGAAGCGGTCGTAGCGCTGGCGCTTCTCGGCGTCGGCGAGCACCGCATAGGCCTCGGCCGCCTCCTTGAAGCGGGCCTCGGCCTCGGCGTCGCCCGGGTTGCGGTCCGGGTGGTTCTTGAGCGCGATCTTGCGGTACGCACTCTTGATGTCGTCGGGGCTCGCCTCGCGGCCGACGCCGAGCACCTCGTAATAGTCGCGCTTCGCGCTCATGGCTCGCTGATCAACCGCGTTGGCAACCGCGCCGGGTCGGATCCTGCGCCGGGGCGCACTCCGCGCGACGACCCGTGCCGTCGCATCCCGGCGCGGCGCGCGGATCGCTCCGCGGGCACCGCGCCGGTGCGGCAGGGGTTCACTTCGTCGCGCCCTGCACCGCCGACTCTTCCTCCTTGATGGAGGTGACGAGCGTGTTGGTGGTGAGCAGCAGGCCGCCGATGCTCGCCGCGTTCTGCAACGCGGTGCGGACGACCTTCGTCGGATCGATGATGCCCGCCTGGAACATGTCGACCCAGGTGCTGGTGACGGCGTTGAAGCCTTCGTTCTTCTTGCGCGACGACGCCTCGTCGACGACCACCGAGGGGTCCTCGCCGGCGTTCTCCGCGATCTGGCGGATCGGCGCCTCGCAGGCGCGCTTCACGATCTCGACGCCGTAGCGCTCGTCGCTCTTCGGCTTGAGATCGTCGAGCACCGCGCTCGCGCGCAGCAGCGCCATGCCGCCGCCGACCACGACGCCTTCGGCCACGGCCGCACGCGTCGCGTTCAGGGCGTCCTCGACGCGCTGCTTCTTCTGCTTCATGTCGGCCTCGGTGACCGCGCCGACGTGGATCACGGCGACGCCGCCGGTCAGCTTCGCGAGCCGCTCCTGGAGCTTC
The DNA here is from genome assembly GCA_020848735.1 of Planctomycetota bacterium. Lineage (GTDB taxonomy): Bacteria > Planctomycetota > UBA1135 > UBA1135 > UBA2386 > JACRLW01. Next base: position 61,276 of record JADLHO010000219.1, read on the forward strand.
TCGCGGTCGTAGTCGGACGTCGTCTTCTCGATCTGCGCCCGGATGCTGTCGGCGCGCGCGGTGACGTCGGCCTTCTTGCCGCCGCCGCCGACGACGACGGTCGCCTCCTTCTTGACGACGATCTTCCGCGCCGAACCGAGGTGCGTGCCGTTGACGCCGTCGAGCTTGATGCCGAGCTCCTCGCTGATGCACGTGCCGCCCGTGAGCAGCGCGATGTCCTGGAGGATCGCCTTCCGGCGGTCGCCGAAGCCCGGCGCCTTCACGGCGCAGACGTTCAGGATGCCCTTCAGGCGGTTCACGACCAGCGTCGCGAGCGCCTCGGCCTCGACGTCCTCGGCGACGATGAGCAGCGGCTTGCCGGCGCGGCTGACTTCCTCGAGCACGGGGATGAGGTCGCGCGCGTTGCTGATCTTCTTCTCGACCAGCAGGATCTTCGCGTCCTCGAAGACGCACTCCATCGTCTTCGGATCGGTGATGAAGTACGGCGACACGTAGCCCTTGTCGAAGCTCATGCCGTCGACGTACTCGACCTCGGTCGTCGAGCCCTTGCCCTCCTCGACCGTGATCACGCCTTCCTTGCCGACCTTCTCGACCGCCTCGGCGAGCAGGTTGCCGATCTCGGCGTCGTTGTTCGCCGAGATGGCGCCGACCTTGGCGATCTCGTCGCGGCCCTTGACGGGCTTCGTGTTCTTCTCGAGCTCGGCGATCACCGCGGCGACCGCCTTGTCGATGCCGCTCTTCAGCTCCATCGGGTTGACGCCCGCGGTGAGGAAGCGCTGGCCGATCGTGATGATCGCCTCGGCGAGGACCGTCGCGGTCGTCGTGCCGTCGCCGGCGACGTCGTTCGTCTTGCTGGCGACCTCGCGCACGAGCTTCGCGCCCATGTTCTCGAAGGGGTCCTCGAGCTCGATCTCCTTCGCGACGGTGACGCCGTCACGGGTGACCTGCGGACCGCCGAAGGACTTCTCGATGATGACGTTCTTGCCGGCCGGACCGAGCGTCACCTTGACCGCCCGGGCGAGCTTCTGCACGCCCTCGACGACCTTCCGTCGGGCGGTCTCGTCGAACATGATCTGCTTCGCCATCGATCAGCCCTCCACCTTGGCGAGCACTTCGGACTCGCGCAGGATCTTGAAGTCCTGGCCGTCGACCTTGACGTCGGAGCCGGAGTACTTGCCGTAGATGACGGTGTCGCCCTTCTTGACCTCGAGGGCCACCCGCTTGCCGTCATCGAGGAGCTTGCCCTCGCCGACTGCGGTGACCTTGCCGCGCTGCGGCTTCTCCTTGGCGCTGTCGGGCAGCAGGATGCCGCCGGCGCTCACTTCCTCGGCGTCGAGGACCTTCACGACGATGCGATCGTCGAGCGGACGGATGTTGGTCATGGTCTCTGGATTCCTTCGCGTTGAATGCTGGTTGATGTGATTCGTTGCCCGTGTGGGGGGGACTCGGACGGCGGCGGGGGAGCGGCTCAGAAGCCGCCCATCCCACCCATGCCGCCCATCCCGCCCATGCCACCCATCCCGCCCATGCCGCCCATGCCGCCACCGCCGGGTGCCGGCTTGTCGTCCTTGGGCTCGGGGATGGTCGCGATGACGCAGTCGGTCGTCAGCAGCAGGGTCGCGACGGAGGTCGCGTTCTGCAGCGCGGTGCGCGTGACCTTGGTCGGGTCGACGATGCCGAACTCGAGCATGTCGCCGTACTCCTGCTTCAACGCGTTGAAGCCGAAGTTCGCGCCCTTGCCCTGGAGGATCTTCCGCGCGACCACGCCGCCGTCGACTCCGCCGTTCTGCGCGATCGTGCGCACCGGCATGTGGCAGGCCTTCTTCACGATGTCGATGCCGAACTTGGCATCGCCCGTGAGCTGGAGCGAGTCCAGCACGGCCGAGGCGCGCAGCAGCGCCGTGCCACCGCCCGGGAGGATGCCCTCGGCGATCGCGGCGCGCGTCGCGTGGAGCGCGTCCTCGAAGAGCGCCTTGCGCTCCTTCATCGCGGTCTCGGTCTGCGCCCCGACCATGATCTCGGCGATGCCGCCGGCGAGCTTCGCGAGCCGCTCCTGCAGCTTCTCCTTGTCGTAGTCGGAGCTCGTGTTGTCGATCTCGCGGCGGATCTGCTCGATGCGGCCCTTGATGTCCGCCGTGCTGCCCTTGCCCTCGACGATCGTGCAGGTGTCGTTGTCGATGATGACCTTCTTCGCCGAGCCGAGCTCCTTCAGCTTGAGCTTGTCGAGCTCGATGCCGAGGTCCTTGAAGACCGCGGTGCCACCCGTGAGGATCGCGATGTCCTGCATCATCGCCTTGCGGCGATCGCCGTAGCCCGGCGCCTTGACCGCGCAGACCTTGAGGATCCCGCGGAGCTTGTTGACGACCAGCGTCGCCAGCGCCTCACCCTCGATGTCCTCGGCGATGATGAGCAGCGGCTTGTTCGAGCTCTTGAGCTGCTCGAGCAGCGGGAGCATCTTCTGGACCGACGAGAGCTTGTCCTCGTGCACGAGGACCAGGCAGTCGCGGAACTCGACCGACATGTTCTCGGCGTCGGTCACGAAGTGCGGCGAGAGGTAGCCGCGGTCGAACTGCATGCCCTCGACGACCTTCACCTCCGTCGTCGTGCTCTTGCCCTCTTCGACCGTGATGACGCCGTCCTCGCCGACCTGCTTCATCGCGTCCGCGATGATCTTGCCGATCTCCGCGTCGTTGTTGCCAGCGATCATCGCGACCTGCTGGATCGCCTTGGTGTCGTTGCCCGGCACCTTCTTCGCCATCGAGTGCAGCTTGCCGATCACCGCCTCCGTCGCGGCCTTGATCCCGCGGATGAGCTCCGCGTGGTTGGCGCCCGAGGTGAGGTACTTCATGCCTTCCTCGAGGATCGAGGCGGCGAGCAGGGTCGCGGTCGTCGTGCCGTCACCGGCGACGTCGCTCGTCTTGCTCGCGGCCTCCTTCACGAGCTTGCAGCCCAGGTTCTCGTAGGCGTTCTCGAGCTCGATCTCCTCGGCGACGCTGACGCCGTCCTTCGTGATCGTGGGGCCGCCCCAGCCCTTGTCGAGAACGGCGTTGCGGCCGCGGGGGCCGAGGGTCGAGATCACTGCCTTGCTCAGCTTCTGCACACCGCGCAGCACCGCTTCGCGGGCCTCGGCGTCGAACGCGAGTTGCTTGGCCATCGGATGAGTGGGTCCTTGGGTTCCGGTCGGACCGGGAGTCGTGAACGGGAGATGGCCCGCACGCGGACTCGGCGGGTGTCGCCGACGATCCGCGCAGGACCAGGGAAGGGGAGGGAGCACCGCGCACCGCGAGGGCGCAGCGGCGCGGGCGCGCGCGACAGCAAAGGCAGTGCCGCGCCCGCGTCGGAGCTGCCCCGCGCGGGCCGGAGCGCCGCTGCGGCGACGGGCCCAAGCTCAGGCCGATGATGTAACTGAAGTCGCTCCAGTTACTTGAGGAGACTGTCCCGAGTCCTTCTGGCCCGGGCGCGGAGCGCGTAACCTGAACCGCGCCGCCCTCCTCGCGCGCGATTCGCGTCGCGGCCGCGTGGCGAGGGCGCCTGGCGGGACCCGCGCACCGTCAACTTGTCAGCCCGAATCCGGGCCGCTCCCGAGCCCGAGTGTCAAAACGGCATGCACGCAGCAACCCCTCGGACCACCCGTTCCCGCCTCGCCCTGCTCGGGTTGGGCGTCCTGGCCCTCGTCTCCCCGCGCCTGCACGCGCAGGGCTTCGGCATCGCGACGAGCGCCGGTGAGTGGCTCGTCGGCACGCCCCTCCAGCTGAGCGGCAGCGGCGACGCGCGCGTGTTGCGCGTCCGCGTCGGCACGACCGAGCGCAGCCTGCCCTGGTCGAGCGTGCTCGGGATCCACGGACCCTCGCGCGCGCTCGCCGTGCCGGGCCCGGTGGTGCTCGACCTCGTCGCGGGGGACGTGCTCGTCGGTGAGCTGCGCGGTGGGGACCGCGCCGGGGAGCACCTGCTGCTGCGCTCGCTCTCGCTCGGCGAGGTCGAGGTGCCGGTCGACCGCCTCGAACTGCTCCGCTTCACCGCGCGCGTGCGCGACGACGAGGTGCCGCGTCTCCGGCTGCAGCCCGGCGCGAAGTTCAGCGAGGCGATCTTCCTGCGCGCGCGGCGCGGCTTCGACTCACGCCTCGGCGAGATCCACGCCTTTACGGCCGACGCCCTCGAGTTCGCCGTCGGCGCCGCCGACGAACCCCAGCGCTGGCTCTACTCGGAGCTCGCGGCCGTGGCCGCGAGCGGTGGCGAGAAGCCGCCGCGGCCCGGCGATGCGCTGCTCGTGACGCGCGCGCAGGATCGCCTCCACGTCGAGCTGCTCGCGCTCGCCGACGGCCAGCTCCGGGTCCGGCTCGAGACGGGCGCGGAGCTCGCCCTGACGCTCGCCGAGCTCGCCGCCCTGCAGCCGATGCACGACGGGATCCGTCACCTCTCCGACCTGCCGACCGAGGAGCTCGTCGAGCGCGCGTACTTCGCCGAGACCGACGTGCCCCTCCTCGCGATGCGCCGCGACCGCGCGGTCACCGGCGCGCTCCTGCGCGCGCACGGCCATGTCTTCGGCAAGGGCCTCGGCGTGCACTCCCGCAGCGCGGCGAGCTGGCGCGTGCCAGACGGCGTCGCGGCCCTGACCGGCTTCGTCGCCCTCGACGAATCCGTGCGCGAACTCGCGGTGCGCGGTCATGCCGCCGTGCGCGTGTCCCTCGACGGCAAGGCGCTGGTCACGCACGACGCGCTCGCCGCCGGCTCGGGCCTGCAGCCGCTCGGGCGTCTGCCGGTCCGCGCGGGACAGCTGCTGCGACTCGAGGTGGACTACGGCGACGGCCTCGACCTCGGCGATCGGATCGACTGGCTCGGCGTGGCCTTCGTGCGCTGAACGCGGCGCGTTCAGGCGTCGCTGCGCAGCGCCACGAACCCGACCGGCGAGCGCGCCGCACCCGGCTCGCCCGGATCCGCGCCGCGCGCGACGAACCAGTACCAGAGCCGGTCCGCGCGCAGCGCCGAGCTCGCGAACGTGCGGATCGTGTCGGCGGTCTCGCGGGGCATGCGCACGGGTTCGCCGGCGACGCAGGGCACGACGTGTGCCGCGACGGGGCTGACGATCACGAGCTCGAGGCGCGTCGCGATGGACGTCGGCGCGCGGAGCGTCGCGAGCCACCCCTCGAGCGTCGCGGGCGCGGCGTCGGCCGGAGCACTCGCCGGGTCCGTCGCGAGCGGCAGCACGGGCAGCCGCGGCAGCGGCTGCACCGCGCGGAGCGCACCCGCGTCGAGCTCGAGCTCGAGGCTCGTGGTGCGGATGTCGCCGAGGATCGCGACGAGCAGCGGCGCGTGGTGGGTGAGGTCGACGGTGAAGCGCCGCCCCTCGCCCTGGGGCTCGCCGCCGCCGAAGCGGAGATCGGTGACCGCGCCGAAGCTGCCGCGCGTCGTCGCGATGCGGATCACGCCGCCGCGCGCGACGGCGTCCGTCTCGATCGCGAGCGCTTCGATCGAGCACGCCTCGACGGGCTGCGCGAAGCGCAGCGTCGCGCGTCGCGGCTCGTCGGCGCGCTCGAGCGTGGCCGCGCTCGCCGCGCGCGCGGGCCAGTGGAGGCGCGTCTCGTCCGCCTGCCACGCGGCGATCGCCGAGCCGTGCTCGAGCATCGCGAAGAGCGGATGGGGGTCGCCGAAGAGCGTCGGCGCGAAGGGCTGCGCGTAGCGGACCGCCGCGAGCGAGATCACGGGTCGCACGTGCGCGGTGAAGGGCGCGGCGCCGAGGGCCGGATAGCTCATCGGGTGGATCTCGCCCGGCACCACGAACGGCATCGAGACGACGACCTGCGGGTGCTCCACGTCGGCGGCGTCGGCCCGCGCGTCGAGAGCCGCCGTCGCGCTGCCGAGCGTCTGCCACGCCGCGCGGTAGCGCCCGAGTGCGGCATGGCCCGCGGGCAGCAGTCCGACGAGCGCGACGGCGGCCGCGACCGCGCCGAAGCGCCCCTGCGCCGCGCGGAGCGCGACGAACAGCGCGAGCGGCAGGACCGCGCCGTAGACGAGGCGCGAGCCGACGAGCGTCGTCTCGATCCGGTGTGCGAACGCGGGCAGCACCATCGCGAGCGCCCAGGCGCCGCAGAGACCGAGCGCGAGCAGGAACCGCGGCAGCGCCGTGCGCGCGTGGCTGAGCGTCGCGAGCGCGCAGAGGAGCAATGCCGCGCCGGCGAGCGCGTCGGGTGCGACGAGCACGGCGAGCTTGTGGAACGCGGCGCCGGCGAGCTCGGCGAGCGGCGGAGTCGCGAGCTCGCTGCCGGCGATGCTGCCGAGCAGCGCGACGCGCACGCCGAGGTAGAGGAGCGCCACCGCGAGCATCGGGGCGTGCAGCGCGAGCCGCGCGCGCCAGGGGCGCTGCGGCGCGTCGAGGAGGTCGACGCAGAGGAAGGCGACGAGCCACGCGAGGGCGCTCTCCTTGCTCGCGAGCGCGGCGCCGACCGCGAGGACCGCGCCGAGCTGGGCGCGGCGCCCGGCCCCGCGCGCGTGCGCCAGCAGCGCGAGGCAGGCGAGGGCGCCGAGCGCGACCTCGAGCGTCGAGACGCGGGCGGAGATCCAGCACACGGGCTCCACCGCGAGCGGATGCACGGCGAAGAAGCACGCGCCGAGCAGCGCGCCGAGGTCGGCTCGAGGCCCCCGCGCGAGGGCGCGGCAGAGGCCCGCGACGCAGGCGACCGCGAGCAGGTGGAGGAGCAGGTTGACGGCGCCGAAACCGCGCGGGTCGCCGCCGGTGACCGCGAAGTTCAGCGCGAGCGAGAGCGTCACGAGCGGGCGCCAATACGCGTGGCTGAAGAGCCAGCGCTCGTGGCCCTGGCGCGCCACCTCGTCCCAGTCGACGCGGAGTCCGTCGCCGGGTTCGAGCAGCGTGGCGAAGGCGTAGTCGTCGGCCGACCAGCGCAGCTCGAAGAGCGCCGGCAGCCCGCACGCGAGCGCGAGCGCGAGCGGGACGAGCAGCGCCGCCACGGCGGACTTGGAACGGGCGGCGGTCATGGGGCGATGCGCGGCGCGCGCGCTGCGGTGTATCGGTCGTCCGGTCCCCTGACAAACGCGCGCTCGACTCCGCGCCGCGCGGCCGGAGAATCCCGCGCCGATGCCGCACGACGACGAGCTCGGGTCGCGCGAGCCGTCGCCCCGCGCGACGGCGCTCTACGCGACCCTGCTGATCGCGCTCCACCTCGGCCTGGTCGTGCACGCTGCGGTCGGCGTCGACTGGACCGCCGACGAGCCGAACTACGTCGGCGCGGGGCGCGCGCTCTGGCGCGACTTCGGCTTCGTGACCCCGGTCGAACGCTTCCACGGGCCGCTGCCCTTCCTCGCGAATCAGCTCTTCGTCGACGGCGAGGTCCCGCTCGACCTCGCGGCGGTCCGCGTCCATGCGCGCCTGGGCATGTTGCCCTTCGTGCTCCTGCTGCTCTTCGCGGTCGGCGGCTTCGCGCGCGAGCTCTTCGGGCGCTGCGGCATGCTCCTCTCGCTGACGCTCGCCGCGGCGTGTCCGCTGCTCTGCGGCTACGGCGCCTTGGTCGCCGTCGACGTCGCGCTCGCGGCGACGGGCACGCTCGCCTTCTGGGCGCTCTGGCGCCACGGCCGCTGCGCGACGGGGGGGCGCGCCGGCGCCGCCGGTCTCGCGCTCGGCATCGCCCTCGCGACCAAGTACCTCGCGCTGCTCTTCGTGCCCTGCTTCGCGCTCGCGGTGGCCGTCGCCGCCTGGCGACATGGCGGGCTCCGCGCGGCGATCGCGCAAGGTCTCGCGCTCGCCGTAGCCGCGCTGCTCGCGCTCTGGGCCTGCTATGGCTTCGCGGCGCCGGGCCTCGGCGACGCGCCGGCGTTCGTCTCGGCGCCCTTTGCGGCCCTCGCGCGCACTCCGCTGCTGCTCGCCGCGCTGCATGCGTTGCCCGGGCCCTTCGTGCTGGGCATCGATTTCCAGCTCGGTGCCGCGGGCAATTACGCGGGACGCTTCCTCGACGTCGAGGGCGGACACCCGGCCTATTACGCGGTCACGCTGCTGACGAAGCTGCCGCTCCCGACGCTCGTGATCCTCGCCGCGGCGTTCGTCCTGCGCGCGCCGCGGGTGCCCGGCCTCGTGCTCACGGTGTTGCTGCCGGGTCTCGGCGTCTTCGCCTATCTGAGCCTGAGCCGCATGCAGCTCGGCGCCCGCTATGTGCTGCCGCTCGTGCCCTTGCTCTACGTCTTTGCCGGGCGGCTCGCTGCGGCGCGCGGCGTGCTCGCCTCGCGCGGCGCGGCGATGGCCCTCGTCGGCCTCCTGCTCTGGCTGGTCGGCGAGCGGGTCGTCGACGCGCCCAATCATCTGAGCTGGTTCCATCAGCTCGTCGGCCGCAGCGGCGGAATGGCGATCTTCGCCGACTCCAATTGCGATTGGGGCCAGGGCGATGCGGAGGGGCGGCGCGTGCTCGCGGCCCGGCACGCCTCGCTCGAGTTCCTCGGCCACGACGACGGCCCGCGCTTCGGCACGCTCGCCCGCTACGTCGCGCAGCGCAAACGCAGCGATCCCATGCGGCAGGGCCACACCTATGACTGGCTCGCGCGCTTCACCCCGATCGACCGTCATCTCGCGGCCTGGCTGGTCTACGAGGTCGGGCCAGAGGACTTCGCGGCCGCGATCGCGGCGGGTGATCAGCGCGCGGCGCGGGAGCTGGTCCTCGCCTTCGTGCACGCCGAGCGCATCGAGGACGCGCGCGGCGCCCTTGCCGCAATTCCCGTCGGTCCGGAGCGGGAAGCCCTCGCCGCAATGCTGACGGCGCTCTCGGCGGCTCTGGCGTCGCCACAGGACAGCGCCCTGGCCCTCGCGGCCATCCGCCAGCTCGCCGCCTTCCGCCTCTTCCGCAGCGCCACGCGCCTGCTCGACGCGCTGCCGCCGGAGCACGACGCCCTGCGCTGGTCGATGCTCTGGGATGCCGGCCGCATGCCCGAGCTCCGCGAGCGCCTCCTCTCCGAACGCGCGCGCCGCCCCCTGCGCGACGACGAACGCTTCATCCTGGCGCAGTCCCTGCTCTGGTCCGGCCGCTTCGTCGAGGCCAAGGAGCTCCTGGACGCCGCGGCGGGGTCGCCGCCGGAGAGCCCTTTGCATGCCGCCTGGGCTGCGTTGGCCGCGCAGGTGGAGCGCGAGGCGGCGCAGCAGACACGCTTGTTCCTGCGCTGAGGTCCGCGTGCGCGGTGACGGCCTCGTGGTCGCTCCGGTGCGGGGGTCGTCTCGGCGCGGCGCGCGCGACCCGCGCGTCGCAGCTGGCTCCGGCGCAATTCGCGGCCACGTCTCAGTCCGCTCGGTGTGTACACCACCCGGTACCCGGTCGACCCATCCGCCCGTCGCCGAAAGCGGGATGCCAAGCCGTCTTCGCGGCTGACGCCATTGCGACTCGCCCCGCGTTCGAAGTCCACGCCGCGCCGTGTCGTATGGCTTCCGGAGAGGAGGATTCGGCTCCGCCGCAGCGCGCCAGGCTTTCCGGAATCGACAGGGGGGATGGCTCAAGGACTAGTCGGCCAGGACAGTCAAGACGCGCATCTCGGACATTGCACACTCCGTCACCTGTGCCAAATCGTCCAGAATTTGACGCAGTCTGGGGCTGAGGCAATCCCGGCTTCCTAGCGCTCGCACTTCCTGAAGGAAGGCAGGCAACTCTCGAACCTCGATCTGCGAGTCGCTGTAGTAGTCGTGCAGTCGCTCAAGCAACGGCAAGCGGGCTGCCGTCGCAAGCTGCATCAACTCCCAGTGCTCGTCCACGCCGAGCCCCACCGAGCGGATGACTTGGTCATTTGTATCGAGAATGGTGACTTCTAGACTCATAGCGTCCGTGTGAACTAACGACCAGGAAAGGCTGTGACAAGGTCCCCATTGGGCCGAGTAATTATGGTCATGATGGATAGAGCTCGAGGACCTCGCGAGCTGCTTTCGTGGTGTCACCATCCAGTCCCACAGCGTGTGCATGCTCCTCCAGGGAGACCCCTGCGCGCACGCTGTGTTGCTTGGCCCGGTGTTTGAGCCGCAGTTGTCGGACTGCTCCCATGCCCAGCAAGATGGCGACGAAAAATGCAAGAGCGGCAGCGAGCGTCACTCCCACTTCAAAGACGGTAGACCTCGAGGCGACGGCGGTGAGGGCGTTGCTGTGCGCAAGAAATGGTTGCGCAGGAATGCTTCGCCCCTGGCGATTCGAGCTTTCGGACAGGACGCCGACGACTCGATGTGCCAAGCCTCGACCTGCAGCGCGGCCGAGCGGCGGCGATCTGCGTCAAGCACCGGAGGATGCACTGTCGGCGTTTGCGAGATAGAACGATAGCGCCTCGCGGAGTAGCGACCTCAAGTCGGTTCCATCCTTGCGGTAGAAAGTCTCCCCAAGTCGCCCGCCCGATACGACCACGGTGTAGACCTCCTGCCCCATGCGCCCACCATCGATCTTGACGATGGCGTTCGAGCCGCCGGCCCGGAACAGCGCGTCACCGGCTGCCAACAGCTCGGCTGCTTCTCCCCACGCCTGTAGGTAGGCCGTGTGATCGATCCCATGCTTCCTCAGTTCCGAAAGGAGTGCGTCGTCCAGCATAGTCACCTCAGAGCAGTTGCGATGTCGTCCACGTCGCCGAGATCGCCCGTTGCCACCCGATCGATGACATCGCGAATGCGAGCGGGATCGGCGCCCGAGCCAAGCAAGCGTTCAGCGACGACCTGAGCGTTGCGCTTGTTTGCATCGTCGAACAGGTGCCTTCCGGCGATGTCACGGATCGCCGTAGCGGCCTGCGGTATCGCCCCCTCTCGATACGCCATATTGGCGATTACGGTGTCCGCCGAACCGGAAAGTTCGGTTGCTGCGCCGAACCCTCGATTGATCGCGCGGATCTCAGCAGCAGTGATCGCTACCCCACCTCCTGCGGCGGTGCATTCCTTGCAGAGAGGCGCGTTGACTATCCTAATGTTGTTGAGCCGCGCCAGGAGCTTGGCGGCGCCGAATCCAGCCACGCCGAGCCCAACATCGATGGCTGCGTCGGTGTAATCGCCGGTGTAAGCTCCTTGGCCCACCGCTGCCGCGAGTGCGCCCAGCGCCATCGCGGCCCCGAGTGGTCCACTGACAATGCCGGCAGCGATTCCGAGGCCGGTGGCGAGCATGTCCAGAGCCAGTGACCGGGGATTGGGGTCGGGTGTGAAGCTG
>JADLHO010000220.1 GCA_020848735.1 Planctomycetota bacterium
CCGCAACTCGCGCCCGGCCGCGTCGCCGCGTCGGCTCCGCCCTGGCAGCGTGGCGAAGGCCACGCTTCGGGCGTCGCACGACGCAGCGCCTTGCCGTGCATCGAGCTGCGACGAGCTCGCGACGCCGTTCGCGAACGGTCCGGGCTACCCGTCCCATTCGCGAACGTCTGCTGCGTTCGCCGCAACTCGCGCCCGGCCGCGTCGCCGCGTCGGCTCCGCCCTGGCAGCGTGGCGAAGGCCACGCTTCGGGCGTCGCACGACGCAGCGCCTTGCCGTGCATCGAGCTGCGACGACCTCGCGACGCCGTTCGCGAACGGCCCGGGCTACCCGGCCCAGAGGAGAACGTCTGCGGCGTTCGCCGCGAGCTTCCGCCGCGTCTGTCCGGTAGCTTCGCCGCGCAGTCTCCAACGCGCTGCGAACACCGTGCTCAAGCTACGCATCGTCCAACCGGGCAAGGAAGCCGTCGTCCACTCGATCGCGGGGGATCAAGCCGTCCTCGGCAGGGCGAGCGGCTGTGATGTCGTCGTCCCCGAGTCCTACGTCAGCAAGCGCCACGCGAAGATCCTCGCGGGCCTGGTCGTCGTCGATCTCGGCTCGAGCAACGGCACGCACGTCGATGGCAAACGCATCGAGGAGGCGATCCTGCTGACGGGCAACTCGTTCCGGCTCGGGAGCGAGGCGACCGACGCGCTGGTCGAGGTCGAGCACGAGGCCACCGGCAGCGGTGGGCCGGGCGACGCATCGGCGCCCGCGCTCCTCCGCGTGCGCGAGGACCTCGACGCCGAACGCCGCCGCAGCGCGGCGCTCGCCGCGGAGCTCGAGACCCTGCGCGCGTCCGGCGCGAAGGGCCCGTCGAACCCGGCGGCGCTGCCCATCGTGCAGGAGCTCCGCCGCGAGCTGCAGGACGCGCTCAAGCGCATCGAGTCGCTGAAGACCGAGGTCGCCGAGCGCGACGTCTCCGCCTCGGAGGGCGTGCAGGTCCGCCTCGCGCAGGAAGCGTTGACCGCCGTGCAACGGCAGAACGACGAGCTTCGCCAGCAGGTCGCCGCCCTGGGGCAGCAGGCGGCCGGTCCGGCGCTCGAGGCCGCGAAGCGCGCGCTCGCCGCCCGCGTCGCGGAGCTCGAGGCCGACGATGCCGAACTCCGCGAGACGCTGCGTCGCCTGCAGGCGGAACTCGAGGCGAGCAAGGCCGCGGCCCAGTCGCCGTCGAACCTCTCGGAGCTCTTCTTCAAGCTGCAGGCGGAGAACCGCGAGCTGCGGGCCAAGGCGGAGCAGGCGAAGGCCGCGCCTCCGGGCGGAGCGTCGCAGCTCTTCTTCGAACTGCAGGCCGCCAACCTCGAGCTGAAGAAGCGCCTCGCGGAGTTCGAGGCGCGTCCCGCCGCGGCCGCGCCTGCGGCCGCCGCGGCCGCGCCCGCCGCGGCCGACGGCGAACTGGCCGCGCTGAAGCACGAGAACCACACCTTGCGGATGAGCAAGGCCGACCTCCTCACCGAGCTCGAACGCATGCGCGCCAGGCTCGAGGCCTCGGCGAAGGGCAGCCCGCCGGTGGTGCTCTCCACGGCCGGGAACGATGCGGCGCAGACGCTGCTGCGGGCCATCGTCGACGAGGACGTCGACGCGCGGACCCCGCTCTTCGACGACCCTCTCGAGTACTTCGTGCTCCTCGAGAGCTTCCGCTTCCTGCGGCAGGTCGAGCGCCTCGTCACGCGCATGGCCGGCGACTTCATCCAGCTCTACGAGCAGCGCACGATGCTGCCCGACGTCTCCGGCAACCTGCGCCGGCTCCTGGGCTCGGCGCTCGCCACACCCGACGAGGAGCGGCCGCGGCGCGAGCTCGTCGCCTACCTCGACGAGCTCCGCAAGTGGCTCGTGGTCGCGCTCGGCGCGAATCGGCGCGCCGCGGAGCGCTTCGTCGAAGAGGTGCGCAGCGACCTCTCGGAGCGTGCGCTCACCGCCGACAAGCCGATCCCCTCGATCAAGAAGCTCACCGGGATGGCGGACGGGGAGCTGTGGCTGCGCGCCTCGACCTACCTCAAGCGGCTCACGGCGGACGTCGTCGAGGAGCGCCTGCAGCAGCTCTCGCGGAGCTGCGCCGAGGAGATCCGTCGCGAGCAGGATCGCGGATGAGGCGCGGAGGAACCGCGTCGTCGGATGGCTCCGTCGCGCGGACCCGGATACCCTCCGCCGCGCTCTCTCGCCCGAACGAATCCGGGCACTCCAACATGGCCAAGTCCTCTCGCGCCCGCCCCCGCTCCGTGGCGGCCTCCCTCGCGCGTCTCGTCGGCGGTCTGCTCGCGAGCGCCCTCCTCGCCGCGTGTGCCGGCACCTTCCGATTCGAAGTGGTCAGCACGGACCCGGCTGCGGTGCGCAAGGTCTACGTGTTCTTCGGCGACGCGGCCGCTTTCGCCGGCAAGACGAGTTCCGAGGAGATCGCGGAGCTCGTGCAGCCCGACAAGGTCGCGGAGTACTACGGCAAGGTCGAGTTCGAGGTCGCGACGGAGAACGGGGCGGCGCGCTTCAAGGAGCTCAGCAGCGACCTGAAGGGCGTCGGCGTCTCCTACACGGCGCAGGACAAGGGCGCGCGCCTGGTCTTCGACCTCGCGCGAGGCCGACTCGCCGAGCGGCCCAAGCTCGGGCTCGCGGTCGTCTCGCGCACGGCCGAGCGCGGCTACCTCATGAAGGTCTGGGACCATGCGATCGTGGCGGAGTCCTCGGACAAGCTGACGATCGACCTCCTGGGCGACGGCATCGGCGCGAACCTCTGAGGTTCGCGCCGCGGAGCGACGGGGCGCGCGCGAGGTCTGCCGGCCGCGCGCCGGACCAGGCGACGATCACACGGAAGCGATCATGACGCGAGGAACCGAACCGAGCGTGCTGTGGCGGGAGGGGATGTTCCTCTGCCCGCAACACCTGCAGACCCACACGCGCCAGATGGAGGCGCGCACCCACGCCGGAGCGACGCTGGGCCGGGTCGGTGGCTACGGGATCGTGTCGATCGAGATCGACGAGGAGAGCCTCGAACGCGACGTGTTCCGCGTGATCCGCGCGGAGCTCCTCTTCGAGGACGGCACCCTCGCCCGCATCCCCGACGACGCGACGATCGAGCAACGTGAATTCGCGGGCGCGTTCAGCGGCCCCGAGCTCGACGTGCATCTCGGCATCCCGGCGCGCCAGCCCGGAGTGGCCGAGCTCGGGGAGCGCGGGGACAGCCGCGCGCGCTACCACGCCGAGGTCCGCGGCGTGCACGACGAGAACCAGAAGGACGAACCGCGCGAGATCGAGGTGCGGATCCTGCACGCGCGCCTGTTCTTCGGCGACGAGGACCGCAGCGGCTTCGAGTCGATCCCGCTCGCGCGGCTGGTGCGGCGCGGACGCCCCGTCGCGGTCTCCGCGCTCTCCGACGCCTTCGTGCCGCCGGTCGTGGTCTGCGGTGGCTCGGCCGTGCTCGTCCGTCGACTGCGCGAGCTGGCGGACTCGGTGCGCGCGCAGTCGCGCGACCTCGCGGCGCGCATCCCGAACACGACCGGGCTCTCGAGCGTCGAGAAGGGTGCGGACATCGCGGGCTTCGTGAAGCTCCAGGCCGTCAACCAGTGCGTGGCGAGCCTCGAGCAGATCGCGCGGCTGCCGGAGCTGCACCCGTTCGAGGCGTGGCTCACGCTGGTGCAGGCGGTCGGCAACCTCGCGATCTTCGGCCAGGAGCGCGTGGTGCCGAGCCTGCCGGTGTACGCGCACGACGAACTCGATCGCTGCTTCGGTGAGCTGATCGCCTGCGTGCAGTCGTTGATCCCCGCCGAGGTGACGGTGCCCTACGACGCCGTGCCATTCCGCGAGGACCCGCTGCGCCAGGGCTTCCACCTCTGCGAGGTCCCGGCCGACTGGCTCTCGCGCAATCCGCTGATGTTCCTCGGCGTCGAGCTCGCGAAGTCGGCCGAGGAGTCCGCGTCGCTCGTCGACACGGGCGTGAAGCTGCTCGCGGAATCCGATCTCGAGCGCGTGCTCCAGGGGGTCGTGCCCGGTGTGCACCTCGAGCACGTGCGCACCCCGCCGCTGGCCTTCCCGAAGCGGCCGGACCTGCACTTCTTCCGCATCGACACGGAAGGCACGTCGCGGGATCCCTGGCTCAAGATCGTCGAGGCCGGCACGGCCGTGATCCTCACGGCGCTCGGCGGGCTCGGCGCGCGATTCCATCTCTACGTCGAGCTGCGCTCGCCCTCGGGCACGGGGACGGCGCGGACGAAGGGGAGCTGAGCGTCGATGACGACCCTCGTACCGATCCCGAAGAAGGCGACGCTCACCGAGGTGTGCGCGCCGTTGTTCCTCTACCTGACGACCTTCCGCCGCAACTCGGCGTCGTCGAAGGCGTCGATCGCCGAGCTCCAGACCGCGTTGTCGCGCGAGATCGACAAGATCAAGGCCTACTGCGAGCGCGATCCACGGCTGCAGCCGCTCCTCGAGCGCGTGCGTTATGCGCTGGTCGCGACGGCCGACCAGGTCGTGCTCGGCTCCGCGTGGTCGCAGCGGCCGGGCTGGTCGATGAGCCTGCTCGAGACGAAGTTCTTCGGCCGCGCCGAGGGCGGGAAGCGCTTCTACCGCATCGTCGAGGAGATCCTCGCCGACCCGAGCGACGAGGCGGCGGAGCTCGCGGAGGTGCTCTTCACCTGCATGGGCCTCGGCTTCCAGGGCGAGCTGCTCGGTGAGCGCAAGGAGCTCGAGGCGCGCCGGCGCCAGCTCTACGAGAAGGCGCGGCTCGCGGGCGCGCTCGGCAAGACGCTCGCGCCGGAGGCCTATGGCCGCAACATGCAGAAGGACCTCACGACGCTGCCCACCGTGGCGACGATCCGCATGGTCGGCATCACCCTCGTCGCGTTGGCCTTCGCGTTCCTCGCGGGTCGCGTGACCACCGCGTTCGTGACCGACGCCGATCGCGCGAAGGTCGAAGAGATCATCCAGAAGGTCGAGGACCCGACGCGTCCCGACGTGACTCCGGCATCGAAGTGACCGCCGGGCACCCACGGCGACGGCTCCGCATCGACGCATGAACGTCTTCCAAACCAACCGCAAGGCAATCCTCGGGATCGGCGGCTCCGCGGTCCTCGGCTCGGTCGCGCTGATCTTCTTCGCGCCCGGTCTGATCGGCTACTTCGTCGGCGCGGCGGTCCTGGTCGGCCTGGTCTGGATCGGCGCCCAGTTCCTCGTGAGGCGGATGAAGCGCGGCAAGCAGCGTCGCTTCGACGCCGGCATCGCCGCACGCGAGGGCATCGACGACCGCAAGCGCGAGTGGGCGAGCTGGACCAGCGAGCTCGAGCAGCAGGGCATCGACCGCTACGACCTGCCGTTCTATCTGCTCGTCGGCGAGCCGCAGTCCGGCAAGAGCGTCCTGCTCCAGAACTCGGACCTGACCTTCCCCTTCGGTCAGTCGCGGCTCTCGGGCATCGGCGGCACGCGCGGCTGTGACTGGTGGTTCACCGAGGAAGCGGTCGTCCTCGATCTCGCGGGACGCCTCTTCACGCACGAGGGTGGCGCGAGCGACGAGGCGGAGTGGTCCGCGTTCCTCGAGATGCTCAGCTCGTACCGGCCGCTGTGCCCGGCCAACGGGCTCATGCTGGTCATCCCCTGCGACAGCCTGCTGAAGGACAGCCGCGAGGACGCGAACCGCAAGGCGAACAAGATCCAGAACGCGCTGCTGACGCTGACCAACAAGCTCCAGGCGCAGCTGCCGATCTACGTGATCCTGACGAAGGGCGACCGCATCTTCGGCTTCGCCGAGACGGTCCATCGCCTCGAGGCGGAGCACCGCCACCAGATGTTCGGGTGGTCGCGGCCGGCCGAACAGTTCGAGGCGCCCTTCGACATGGTGGAGGTGCGCGAGGCCTTCGCGGCGATGGTCGCACGGGCGCGCAAGCTCCGCGACACGATGCTCGCATCGGTCCGGCTCCCCGAGGGGATCAACGAGGTGGATCGCATGTATGCGTTCCCCGAGGAGCTGCAGGGCATCGCCTCGAACCTCGAGGTCTACCTCAAGCGCATCTTCTCGGAGTCGACCCTCGTCGACCGGCTCTACTTCCGCGGCTTCTACCTCACGAGCGGTCTGCAGACGGGCACCCCGATCGCGAACGTCTGTGCCGAGCTCTACGGCAGCACGGGCGAGGCCGACAAGCGCGACCTCGCGGCGCTCTTCACGAAGCAGCAGGCCTACTTCATCAAGGACCTGATCCGTCGGCGGGTCTTCTCCGAGCGCGGCCTCGTGCGCCCGACGGAGGCGCGCGTGTCGCGTTCGCGGCGCAACGCCTGGCTCGGCTACGGCGCAGCGGCCTTCATCGCGGTCACCAGCACCGTCTGGAGCGTCAGCTACGTCGTGGGGGAGTACGACGCGGGTTCCCAGCAGCTCTTCGCCACGTCGATCGAGCGCGCGCGCGTCGTCGCCAACCAGCGGCTCGACGCGACGCCCGCCGATCTCCTCGCGAGCCTCGATGCCACCTTCGCGGCGCAGCAGGTCGCGCCGCGCTCGTTGGAGCGCGCCGGCGTGAGCCGGGCCGACTCCTTCGCGAACCTCTACGTCACGCTCTGCGATCGCCGACTCGTCCCCGCGCTGCGCCGCGCCGCCGAGAGCGAGGCGCGGGCACGCGTCGACGCGGGTTTCGAGGGCGCGGATGCGCACACCCGTTTCCTGACGCTCGGCCGGCAGCTCAGCACGCTGCTCGCCGGCTTCGATCCGAAGGACCGCGACGCACTCGACCGGATCGCGCCCCTGTTCCCCGCCGGCCTCGGCGACTGGCAGCTCGCGTTCACGCGCCGCGCGACGTTCGAGGCCCCGATCCCGCGCTCCGAGCGCACGCCGCCCGTCGCAGGCGTGGCCGACGAGCTCGGCCTCGCGGCGCGCGGCCTCGGCGCGCTCTGGCCGAAGACCTTGATCGGCGGCGAGCCGCTGCAGATCGACGGCGCGGCCGGCGACCTCGTGACCTGGCATTCGGCGCAGCTCTCGAGCGACGCGCTCGAGGTGGCGAGTGTGCTCGGCGTCGAGCGCGACCGCGCGCGCTTCCTCGCGGAGGCGGAGCGCTTCCACCGCGCGGCGACGAGGCTCCGCGCGCGTCTCGCGCCGGGCGCGGCCGAGCGCGCGCGCTGGAGCCTCGCCAACAGCAGCGAGGTCGACACCGCGTTGGACGCCCTCGAACAGGCGCGCGCGGAGTTCCTCGTGGCGACCGGTCAGCCGAAGCCGACGGCCTGGGAGGAGCGGCAGACGGTCGATCGCTTCGCCCAGACGGTCGTCTTCGGGGCGACCGATCCGGCGGCTCCGCGCACGAAGCCCGAGGCGCCGGCGCGGCTGCGCTCGGAAGCCCTGATCGCGGCGACGGCGCCGACCACGCTCGCGGCGCTCTCGCCCGAGGCCTGGTCGCCGGCCGCGCTGGCCGCGTTGCCGTCGACCATCGCCACCGTGCGTGAACTCGCGCAACGCGCGGGCGACGACGGCGCGCCGCTCGCGCTCCGCGTCCTGCGGGCGAAGTGCGAGTTCGTCGCCGCGGACCATCTCGGCCTCGCGGGCTCGTGGGACGCGCTGCTCACCGCACTCGGCGGCACGCCCGGCGGAGCGGCCCCGAGTGGCACCGAGATGCGGCGCCTGCTCGCGAGCGGGCTGCGCCACCTCGTCGAGCTGCGACGGGAGATCGCGGCGTTCGGCGCCGAGGCGACGGTCTTCGATGCCTGGCAGCGTCGCATCGACGAACTGCTCGTCGTGGGCCTCGACGCGACCAAGGCCGCGATCACGCGCGAGGACGACGTCGCGGCGAGCGACCAGGAACTGCTGCGCGCGCTGCACGGCGCGTGGTCGCTGGGCGGCGTCTTCGGTGCGAGGTTCAGAGGCCTTGCCCAGTCGGCGGCCGACACACACGTCGGCAACGTGCAATCGGAGCTCGCCAGGCGCTGGTCGACTCCGGGCAGCGATCAGGCCCTGCCGGCTCTCGACGTCGTGCTGCGCGAACTCGACGAGCACCTCCTTTGCATCCCGCCCGCCGGCGAGGGCGAGTTCGTCGACACGGTGGTCGTGCAGTGGCTGAAGAATCGCGTCAGCCTGTTGCTCGCAGGCCGCCTCGAGCAGTTCGTCGCCGAGCTCGGCGCGCGCCACGACAAGCTGCTCGAGGAGATCCGCTGCGAGGCGCTGCTCGCGCGCGGCGGTCCCGAGCTCGACGTGCGGGGGCTCGCCGGTCTCGCGCGGACCGCGCGCGGGTTGCTCGACAAGGGGGAGATCGGCGCGTGGCAGAGCCGCGTCGCCGGGCTCTTCGATGCGGCGACCGTCGGTCCGCAGCTCGATCGACTCGCGGCCCGGGCCCCGCTCGCCGCGGTCGCCGCGCAGCTGCGCACCATGTGCTCGCGCGTCGATTCGCTCGAGGACTTCGCGAAGCGCAGCCATCGTCTCGAGGTGTTGACCTGGTGCCTCGGCGAGCTCGAGAAGCTCGAGACGAGCAAGGCGAGCGAGGCCGGCCCCGGACTCGCGCGCGTCCTCTTCGACCTGCGTCAGCGCTGGCGTTCACGGGTGGTGGATGCCGAACCGAGCGCGAGCGTCGTCGACTGGTACCTCGATCGGCTCGAGGGCGCCCTCGATGCGCGCTCCGTCACGGTGCTCCGCCGCAAGTACCTCGAGGAACTCGCCTCCAGCGTCAAGCTCGCGGGCAACCTCGCCGCGGCGCTGCGCGTCGCGCCCGAGATGTCCCCCGGCGAGCGCCGCGCGATCCTCGGCCGCGTCGATGCCGCGCGGCTCGCGATCGCGGAGGAGCTCGGCAACCTGGTCTTCGGCGAGG
>JADLHO010000221.1 GCA_020848735.1 Planctomycetota bacterium
ATCCACGGCAACGAACCCGGGGGCGTGATCGCACTGCAGCGCGTGCTCGCGGCCCTCGCGTCCGGGAAGACGAGGCTCGCCAAGGGCCGGGTCGTGCTCTGCCGCGGCAACCTGCTCGCGCTGCACAAGGAGCAGCGCTACGTGGAGCGCGACCTCAACCGGCAATGGCTGCCCGAGTCGGTGGCGCGCCTCGCCGCGCGCGATCCCGCAGGCGACCGCGCCGAGGACAAGGAGCAGCGCGAACTGCTCGCCCTCTCCGAGGACTGCTGGCAGACGCGCCGCGGGCCGCTCGTCTTCGTCGACCTGCACTCGAGCTCGGCGCCGGGCTCGCCCTTCTCGTGCATGGCGGACACGCTCCCCAACCGCCGCATTGCCGACGCGCTGCCGATCCCGATGATCCTCGGCCTCGAGGAGTGCATCGACGGCGCGGTGATGGAGTGGTTCAACCAGCGCGGTCAGATCGCGATCGCGATCGAGGGCGGCCAGCACGGCGATCCGCGGACCGCCGACAACCTCGAGTCCGCGGTCTGGCTCGCGCTCGTCGCGAGCGGCATGGTCGCGGCCAGGGATGTCGACGTCGCCGGTCACGAGGGCCGACTGCGCAGCGCCGCCAACGGCACGCCGCACCTCGTCGAGGTGCTCTTCCGCCACGCGATCCGCGCCGAGGACCGCTTCGCGATGGTGCCCGGCTACGTGAGCTTCCAACCCGTGGAGAAGGGCGACCTCCTCGCGCATGACCGCCGTGGTCCGGTCCGCGCGCAGCGCCGCGGCATGGTGCTCCTGCCGCTCTACCAGGGGCTCGGCGAGGACGGCTTCTTCTTCTCGGCCCAGATCTCCCGCTTCTGGTTCCGTCTCTCGGCCGGGCTCCGCCGCCTCCACCTCTGCGGGCTGCTGCGCTTCCTCCCGGGCGTGCGCCGCGATCCGAACGATCGCAACACGCTGCTCGCGGATCCGGCCGTCGCGCGTTTCCTCACGGTGCAGGTCTTCCACCTCTTCGGCTTCCGGCGGGAACGCCCCCGCGGCGCGATGCTCGCGTTCTCGCGGCGTTGGCACAGCGCCGAAGCCGACGGCGTGCGCCCCTGCTGAACGAGCGCGGCGCGAAGTGGAGCAGCGGGGCGCGGCCGCTATCCTCCGCCCGATGATCACGCTCGAGAGCTTCGTCCGCGGTGCCTGGCAGCGCGGCAACGGCCGCCCCAAGACCCTGCAGGACCCCACGCGCGAGACGGACATCGCGCACTGTGACTCGACCGGCCTCGACTTCGCGGGGGCCGTCGCCTGGGGGCGCGGCGTCGGCGGCACCCAGCTCCGCAAGGTCGGCTTCGCCGAGCGCGGGCGCTGGCTGAAGGCCTTGAGCGCGGCGATCCATGCGAAGCGCGATGCGCTGATCGCGGTCTCCGCCGAGAACGGCGGCAGCACGCGCGGCGACGCCAAGTTCGATCTCGACGGGGCGACCGGGACGCTCGCCGCCTACGCGAAGCTCGCCGAGTCGCTCGGCGACGAGAACTTCCTGCCCGACGGCGAGGGCGTGCAGCTCGGCCGCACGCCGCGCTACTGGGGCCAGCACATCCGCGTGCCGCGCCCGGGCGTGGCGGTGCACATCAACGCGTTCAACTTCCCGGCCTGGGGCATGTGCGAGAAGCTCGCGTGCTCCGTGCTGGCCGGAGTCCCGGCGATCAGCAAGCCGGGGACGCCGACGGCGCTCGTCGCCTACCGCGTCGCGCAGGTCATCGCCGAGAGCGGCGTGCTGCCGGAGGGCGCCTTCCAGTTCGTCTGCGGCTCGCTCGGCGACACGCTCGATCACCTCGGCCCGCAGGACACGCTCGCGTTCACGGGTTCCGCGAAGACGGGCGCCATGCTCAAGGGTCACGCCCGCCTCGTCGGTGCGAACACGCGCGTGACGCTCGAGGCCGACTCGCTCAACTGCGCGATCCTCGCGCCGGAGATCGACGACGACGCCGCGACCTGGGCCGCGTTCGTGAACAACCTCGTCACGGACATGACGCAGAAGACCGGGCAGAAGTGCACCGCCGTGCGGCGCATCCTCGTGCCGCGGGAGCGCGTCGACGCCGTCGTGGAGAACCTGGTCGATCGCCTCGGGCGCATCGCCATCGGCGACCCCGCCGACGAGGCGACCAAGATGGGCCCGCTCGCGAGCGGCGCACAGTTCGAGGACGTGAGCGCGGGCATGCAGGCACTGCTCGCGGTCGCGCGCGCCGCCTGCGGTGGCCCCACGAAGCTGACCGCGCGCGGCTACTTCCTGGCCCCCACGCTGCTCGTCGCGAACGACCCGGATGCCGAGGTGCTGCACTCCCTCGAGGTCTTCGGACCCTGCGCGACCGTGATCCCCTACGACGGCCGTGCCGCCGAGGCGACGCGGCTCGCGAACCGCGGCGGTGGCGGCCTCGTGGCCAGCATCTATGCGAACGACAAGCGTTGGACCGAGGACCTCGTGCTCGGCATCGCGCCCTGGCACGGCCGGCTCTGGGTCTGCTCCGACAAGGTCGCCGATCAGGCCTATGCGCCGGGGATGGTGCTGCCGCAGACGATCCACGGCGGACCCGGCCGCGCCGGCGGCGGCGAGGAGCTCGGCGGGCTGCGCGGTCTCGAGCTCTATCTGCAGCGGGTCGCGTTGCAGGGCGATCAGGGCCACCTCGGCCGGCGCTTCGGTCCGTCGACCGGAAGCGCCGCGGTCTGAGGCCGGGACGCGCGACCCGCGTCCTCAGGTCACCGCGCTCTCGCCCGTGATCTCGCGGCCGACGATGAGCGCGTGGATGTCGTGCGTGCCCTCGTAGGTGATGACCGACTCCAGATTGCACATGTGACGCATGGTCTGGTACTCGTCGGTGATGCCGTTCGCGCCGAGCACGTCGCGCGCGAGACGGCAACACTCGAGGGCCATCCAGCAGTTGTTGCGCTTCGCCAGCGAGACGTGGCTGTGGTGCAGCTTGCCGAGCTCCTTCAGGCGACCGAGGCGCCATGCGAGGAGCTGGCCCTTCGTGATCTCGTTCACCATCCAGACGAGCTTGTTCTGCACGAGCTGGAAGCGGGCGATCGGGCGATCGAACATGATGCGCGTCTGCGAGTAGCGCAGCGCCTCGTCGTACACGGCCATCGCCGCGCCGACCGCGCCGAACGCGATGCCGAAGCGCGCCTGGTTGAGGCAGGAGAGCGGACCCTTCAGCCCGATCGCGCCCGCCAGGAGGTTCCGCTTCGGGACCTTGCAGTCCTGGAAGATGAGCTCGGAGGTCACCGAGGCGCGCAGCGAGAACTTGTTCTTGATCGTGTTGGTCGAGTAGCCGGGCGTGCCCTTCTCGACCACGATCATCCGCACCTCGCCGTCGAGCTTCGCCGCGACGATGGCGAGGTCGGCGATGCAGCCGTTCGTGATCCAGTACTTGCTGCCGTTGAGCAGGTAGTGGTCGCCCTTGTCCTCGATCCGGGTCAGCATGCCGCTCGGGTTGCTGCCGAAGTCGGCCTCGGTCAGGCCGAAGCAACCGATGAGCTCGCCCTTCGCCATGCCCGGCAGCCACTTCTGCTTCTGCTCCTCCGAGCCGTAGGCGTGGATCGGATACATGCAGAGCGAGCCCTGCACCGAGACGAAGGAGCGCAGGCCGGAGTCACCCCGCTCGAGCTCCTGCAGGATCAGGCCGTAGGCGACGGGGGAGAGGCCGGCGCAGCCGTAGCCGTGGAGCGAGGCGCCGAGCACGCCGAGTTCGCCGAGCTCCGCGACGATGTGCCGCGGAAAGGTCGCACTGCGATTGTGCTCCTCGATGATCGGCATGAACTTGTCGTCGACCCAGTCCCGGATGGTGTCGCGGATCATCCGCTCCTCCTCCGTGAACAGGTCGTCGATCTGATAGAAGTCGGCCGCCTTGAACTGGCTCATCGCTGCGGTAGGTGGGACGGATGCAATCGGGCTGTCGAAACGGGTGGGCACCATAGGCCGGTCGCCACAGCCCGGGAAGAGTCCGATGCTGCAGGCGTCCCGCCGCTGGAACGAGGATCTCGACGCATGAACGGCGCCGGAATGACAGCGCGCTTCTGCCCCGCCTGCGGCTACCCCTCGCCCGCCGAGCCCTGTGCCCGTTGCGGCGGCGCCATCCGCGTGTTCGGCGAGGGCGCCCCCTACGCGTGGCGGCGACGCGCACCGCTGTTCGAGTTGATCGACGGCTTCCTCTGCGTGCCCTTCGCCGCGCTCCGCCTGCTGCACGACCGCGCGTTCGTCGGCCGTCTCAAGGTGCCGATCCTCGTCAACGTGCTCGCGTTCGTCGTCGTCCTGGCCGGCCTCTTCTTCGGTTCGCGCGCGCTCCTCCTCTCGGCGTTCGGCGACGGCACGGCCGCGAGCTGGCTCGCCGGCATCGGCTCGCTCCTGGCGGCGCTCCTGGTGACCTTCCTGCTGGGTCCGGTGATCGTCGAGAGCGCGGTCTCGCCCTTCCTCGATGGCCTCGCGGAGGCCACCGAACGCGTGCACACCGGCCGCCCGATGTCCGCCGCGAACACGGGCGCCTGGCGCGGGATCGTGCTCGGCGCGAAGGCGTCCGCGCGCGTGCTCCTCGTGCAGGTGCTCCTGTTGGTGCCGCTGCTCCTGCTGGCGGCGACGGGCGTCGGTGCGATCGTCGCGGTGATCGTCTCCGCCTGGCTCTGTGCCCTGGTCTGGTTCGACCTCCCCTGCGGGCGCCGCGAGTACTCGCTCCGCGATCGGCGCCGGCTGCTCCTTCACAACTGGGCCCGCGCGATCGGCTTCGGTCTCGCCTTCCAGCTCGGGATGCTCCTGCCGGTCTTCAATCTCCTGCTCCTCACCCCGACGGCGGCCATCGCGGTGAGCGCGCTCTACTTCCGCTGCACGAAGCCGCGCGCGCTCGACTCGCGAAGCCGGGACGCTACCGTCGGCCCTCCCTGACGCGCCGGGCGGCGCGGCGGAGCACCGCATGAGCGATCCGGTCATCGTCACCTCTGCCCTGCCGTACGCGAACGGCCCGATCCACTTCGGGCACATCGTCGGCGCCTATCTCCCCGCGGACGTCTACGTGCGGTTCCGCCGCATGCGCGGCGACGACGTGCACTTCGTCTGCGGCACCGACGAGCACGGCGTCGCGATCACCTTGAAGGCCGAGCGTGAGGGGATCGCCTACCCCCGCTACGTCGACCACTGGCACGGCGAGATCCTCCGGACGCTGACGCGCTTCGGCATCGAGTTCGACGTGTTCTCGGGGACCGCCGCGCACCGCAACGAGCACCACGCGCCGCTGGCACAGCAGTTCTTCACCGACCTGCTGCGGAACGGCTGGCTGAGCGAACGCGAGGAGGAGCAGTACTACAGCGAGACGCAGCAACGCTTCCTCCCCGACCGCTACATCGAGGGCACCTGCTACCTCTGCGGGTTCGAGAAGGCGCGCGGCGACGAGTGCCCGAAGTGCGGCAAGTTCCTCGAGAGCAAGCGCCTGCTGGAGCCGCGCAGCACGCTCGACGGCTCCCGACCGGTGCTGAGGAGCTCGAAGCACTGGTACCTCGACCTCGGTCGCGCGCGCGACGAGTGGCTGCGCGCCTGGTTCGAGGGCAAGCACGGCCAGTGGAAGCCGAACGTCGAGAACTTCGTGCTCGGCGATCTCGCCGAGCTGCGCGAGCGACCGATCACCCGCGACCTGCCCTGGGGTGTGCCGGTGCCCCTGCCGGGCACCGAGGGCAAGGTGCTCTACGTCTGGTTCGACGCGCCGATCGGCTACCTCTCGATCAGCAAGCAGCACTTCGCGAAGCGCGGCCAGCCGGAGCGCTTCGAGGCGCTGTGGCGCAACCCCAGGACGAAGCTCTTCCACTTCATCGGCAAGGACAACATCACGTTCCACAGCGTGATCTTCCCCGCGATGCTCCACGGCACCGGCCGCGGTTGGATCCTGCCGGAGAACGTCCCCGCGAACGAGTTCTTCAACTTCGAGGGCCGCAAGTTCAACACGTCGAGCGGTTGGTTCGTGCCCGAGGAGAGCGTCGCCGAGGACCCCACGGACGTCCTGCGTTGGGCGCTCTGCTCGATGATGCCCGAGACCGCGGACTCGGAGTGGACCTGGACCGAGTTCCAGGCCCGCGTCAACGGCGATCTCGCCGACAACCTCGGCAACTTCGTGACGCGCACGCTGCGCTTCGTGGAGAAGTTCTTCGAGGGCCGCGTGCCGCCGGCCGCCGGTCAGCCGCGTGCCAACGAGCTCGCGATGCACGCGAACGCCGAGCGGGCGGTCCGCGAGGTCGATGCGAGCCTCGCCGAGTTCCGCTTCCGCAAGGCGATCGCGGCGATCCTGGCCTTCGGCGGTGAGTGCAACCGCTACTTCGATGCGGAGGAGCCCTGGGCGCTCGTCAAGCGCGACGGGGGCCGGGCCGTGGCGGCCCAGGTGATGCACTGCTGCTGCCGCATGATCGACGTGCTCGCGGTGCTGATCGCGCCGGTCATGCCGACGACGGCGAGGTTGCTGCGCACCGCGCTGGGCCGCGAGGCGGTGCCGCTCGACTTCGCGAGCGTCCTGCCGCACGGCTTCCCGACGGCGGGCCTCGCGGGCGCTCCGCTCACCGCGGTGTTCCCGAAGTTCACGGACGAGAAGGGCCAGGCCAAGACGGCCCTGTTCCGCAAGATCCAAGACGAGCGCATCGCCGCGGAGCGCGCGCGCCTCGCGAAGCTCGCCGCGGGGGCGTCCGACTCCGCGCCGCCGCCCGCGCATCCCCCGGCGCCGACGCCACGCGCCGGCGAGGCCGTGGCGCCCACCATCGAGTTCGAGACCTTCGCCGCGGTCGATCTGCGCGCGGGGACCATCGTCGCGGCCGAGCGGCATCCGAAGGCCGACCGCCTGCTCGTGCTCCGCGTCGAGCTCGGCTTCGAGCAGCGCACGATCGTCGCCGGCATCGCGGCGAGCTACGCGCCCGAGGAACTGCTCGGCAGGCGCGTCCTCGCGGTCGCGAACCTCGCACCGCGCGCCCTGCGGGGCATCGAGTCGCAGGGGATGCTGCTCGCGGGAGACGATCGCGACGGCAAGCCCCGCCTGCTGACGCCCGACGCCGGCACGCCGGACGGCACGCGGATCCGCTGATGGCCCGGGAGAGAACCCATCGCACGGGCTCCCCGATGCCCGCTGGTGGGCGCATCGGCGGCCACGCGCTCCCGCGCCGCCACACCGGCCCCTGAAACGACAACGGCCCCTGAAACGACAACGGGCGGGTGCTCACGCACCCACCCGTTCTCTCCACCAGATCGCAGAGGCGAGCCTCTGGGAGCTGCAGCTCAGGGAGCCACAGCCAGCGGTCTCAGACCGGCGCGGCGGCCGGCGCGGCAGCCTTGCGACGACCAGCCTTCTTGCGGGTCGCCTTCTTGCGCGTCGCCTTCTTGCGGGTCGCCTTCTTCCGGGTCGCCTTCTTGCGCGTCGCCTTCTTGCGGGTCGCCTTCTTGCGCGTTGCCTTCTTCTTCGCGGCCATTCGGTTCGTCCTTTGTTGCGTTCGAGGGAGCGGCTCGCGTCGGACCACGGGGTTCGTGCTCCGCAACAGAACTGCCGCTCAGGTCGCTCCAGTGATCGGCAAGCGACGGACGCGAATTCAGCGGAAACTGCGGCGGCGCCGGCAGATACCGCCGCACGCGCGTTGCGGAGCCATTTGCGATTTCCTTCGCGGCGCCGATTGCCGCTGGATTCCCGAGGTCACAAAGCGCCGCGCCACGGAACTCGAGCAGCACCGGAGGAAATCACACGGGAGCCGGACCGATGGCCCCGGATCGCCGCGCCAGACGGCGGTCGCCGCGCTGCGCGTGCGCGGCACGCGTGACGAGCTGCGACGAAACGCGCGCGGGCCGACCACCCCGCATCGGAGCAGCCGGCCCGCGTCGTTCGCACCCGATCCGTGATCAGTCGAAGAGTCGGTCGAGCTTGCGCTTCGCGCTGTCGCCGTACTCCTGGCCGAGCTGGACGCTCTCGGGCTTCCGCTTCTCGGCGTCGTGGAACACCTCGCCGAGCTTCTTCGCGGTCTCGGTCGCGTAGAGCCGGACCATCCCGACGGTCGTGCGATCGTCGAAGAGGATCGTGAGCAGCGTGCGATCGCCGACGAGCGAGAGCTGGATGTTGTCGCGCGTCCCCTGATGGTAGAGCGCGGTGAACTCCTCCTCGCCGAGCAGACGCGCCATCTCCTTCGTCGCCGCGAACGAGCCCGCGACGAGCGCCGAGATGGTGTCCATGTCGATGCTGCGCACCTCACCCTTGCGGGTGACGAGGTGGCCTTCCTTGTCGATCAACAGCGCGCACTTCGCTCCGGAGAGCCGGAGGAACTCGGCCAGCAGGCGATCGATCTTCTCGATGTCCTCCTTGTAGAAGGTCAAGCGATCGTGCCGGAGGCGCTCGTTGGCGCTCATCTTCTGTCCTTGGGCAGCCATCGGATCACCCCTGCTGGTTCCTGACGAAGTAGACGACACCGGCGACCGCTGCGGCGAGGAAGACGGTCAGCCCGATGGCGAGCGCGAGCCCGCGCTTCTTGGTGCCACCTGGCGTCGTGGCCTGTTGGACCCGGACCGCGTCGGCGACGGCGCGCGCCGGTGCGGGTCGAGCGGTTGCGGAACGCGCACCTGCGGGTCGCGCCGCAGCGCGCTGGCCGCCGGCGGCGACGGGAGCGGGAGCCTGGGCCGGCGCAGCGCGCGCGGGCGTGGGCGCGGGCGCCGCAGCGGGTGCGGCCCCTCGCGCGGGTTGGGGCGCGCGCGCGTGGCCGTGGGCCGGCTGTTGAGCCGGGGCTGCGGCCGGGGCCGCGGCGCCGGCTGCCGCTGCGGCCGCCGGAGCGGCCGCGCGGTTCGCGGGCTGGCGTGCCGGTGCGCGGCGGCTGTCCATGCGATCGATGCTCTCGAGCACCATCCCGGCGAGCACCTTCAGCGTCGGGAACACGCCCTCGCCCGTCACCGCGACGGCCTCGAAGGTCGGCACGCCGAAGCGGTTGAGCTGCTTGTCCAGCTCCTCCACCGAGAGGGCGTTGGGGTGATCGCGCTTGTTGTACTGGATGACGTGCGGCAGATCGCGAGCGTCCTTGCCGTACTCGGCGAGGTTCTCGATCAGGTTCTCGTAGCTCTCGATGTTCTCCGCCATCTTCTCGCCATCGGAGTCGGCGACGAAGATCACGCCGTCCACGCCCTGCAACACGAGCTTGCGCGTCGAGTTGTAGTAGACCTGGCCGGGCACCGTGTAGAGCTGGAACTTGGTCCGCATGCCCGCGACGTTGCCGAGATCGAGTGGCATGAAGTCGAAGAACAGCGTGCGGTCGCCGTCGGTCGAGATCGACGTCAGCTCACCCTTGTTCTCCTCGGGCGCCTTCTGGTGCACGATCTCGAGGTTGGTCGTCTTCCCGCTCATGCCGGGACCGTAGTAGACGATCTTGCAGTTGACTTCCTTCAGGGCGAAGTTGATCTGGACCATGGCTCTTGGTTGCGTCGCTGGGTCCTTCGTCCGCTCGAGCCTCGCGCCCGCCCGGTCTTGGCACCGAGCGGAACGGCGTCCTCGCGCGTCGATTGACTTGGAGGGGATCGGGCGTCGCGCCGATCGGGCTTGAGCGAGAACCGCGATCCTCGTCGCCGGGCCGCCCGGGGCGGCTCGCATCGGGACGCGCGGCCGGTGCGCCGGCGAGGGCGCTCTCAGCCGTGGATCTGCGCGAGCTGGCGCAGGCGCTGCGTCGCGGCGGCGACCGTCTCGAGGATCGGATCGAGGTGCACGAACTGATCCGTGATCACGATGAGGAACGCGCGGCCGATGTCGGTGAGGATCAGCTTGCCGTGCGTGGCGTGGACCACGAAGCGATCGAGGCGATCCTCGCCGTCCTGCCCCATCGTGCGCCGGGTCGTTGCGATCACGAAGCTCGCCAGACCAGCGACGACGTCGGGCTCGAAGCGGCCCTGCAACGCGCTGGCGATCATCATGCCGTCCTCGGTCGCCACCGCGCAGCCGCGCACGCCGGAGGACTTCACGAGCTCGTTGACGACTGCGTCCATCGAACTCACGACTCACCTCCGTCGTTGCCCACGAGCGAACTCGCGACCAGCTCCTGCAGCTGCTCCAGCACGGCCTCGACCGAGGACAACGCCTCGCACTGCACCGCCGCGAGCGCATCGCCGAAGCTGCAGAGGCAGATGCGCCCGAAGCTGCCGTCGACGACGCCCTTGTTGAAGTTGCCGATGTCCATGCGCCGCGCCGCGCGGTGTGCCGCGCGCGACATCACGCGCACGAGCCGCAGGAAGGGGTCGTCGCCGCCGCTGACATCGCCGCGGACCAGCGCCTTCGCGCCGACGATGTAGACGGCCTTCGTGACGCCCGGGATCTGCATGATCCCCGTCAGCGCATCGCGCGCCGACTTCAGCGGGTCACCGCTGCGGCCGTCGACGCCGCCGGCGCCCCGCGCGAGGCCACCCTTGAACTCGGCGCGGTGGAACAGCGCATCGAGATCGTCGTCGCCGCTCGCCTCGGTGCAGGCGGCCTGCATGCTCCGCACCTCCTCGTCGGCTGCGCCGAGCCGGACGAGCTCGTCGAGATGGCGACGCGCGGTGCCGAACGCACCGACGCGGTAGCACACGTCGGCCATCAGCTTGTGCGCCTTCGCGTCGCGCACGTCGATCTTCAACGCCTTGCGGATCGACTCGACCGCGGCGATGCCCGCGCGGGCCGAGAGATCGCGGTAGAAGGCGGTGAGACTCGCGCGGGCCTGCACGAGATAGGCACCGGTGTCCTGCGGGAAGCGACGGATGCACTCCTCGGTCAGGCCGTGCACCGCATCCATGTCGCCGAGCTCGAGATAGACGTCGGCGAGCTCGCTGTAGACGTGCGGCGACGGCGACTTCGTCATGGCCGTCCGGAGCTCCGCGATGCGCGCGCTGAGCTGGTTCTTCTTCGCGAACTTCCGCAGCTTGCGCAGCTCCGCCGACTGCGGGAACAACGCCAGGCCCTCGTCCGCGAGCGTCACCGTGCGGTCGAGCATGCCGAGGTTGATGTAGACCTGGCCGAGATCGATGAACGTCGACGGCGACGGGCTCTCGTGAACGCGAGCCTCGAGCCGCTTCAGCTCCTTGCGGATCTTGAGCTTCTGGATGAGGTTCATCCGTCGATCTCGTGTCGGATGCCGCAGACCTGCGGCACCGGACCGTTGCCGTATCGGCTGTCCTGGATGCGAACGTTGAGTGCCAGGAGCGACGGCGTCTCGCACACGCCGTGGCACCGGGGGGAAGGTGAGCCGCTCAACGGAATCGCAGGATCTTCCCGGCCGAGTTGCCGAGCAGGACGTCCTCGCCGGTGACCGCCACCGGTGTCGTGAAGGCGGTTCCGTCGCGGTGCTCCCACCGGACGTCCAGCTTGCGGGCGCCGAGCGCGATCAGCACGTCGAGCGAGCCCTCGCGTCCGGCCTTCTGCCGCATCGTGAGGTAGGCCGTCTCGCCGGCGACCACCGGCCCGGAGAGCACCTGGCCATCGACCAGCACGCTCGCCTCGGCGACGCCGTCGCGGAGTCCGATCGACGAGAGCCGGCCATCGCTGGCGAGGACGAGCACCGTGTCGGTCAGCGCGACGATGCGGTCGACGGAGGTGTCGCCCGGCAGCCTGTGCTCCCAGAGGACGCGATGCGTGGTCGGCTCCACGGCGAGCAGACGCCCGTCCTCGGTGCCCACCAGGATCGCGCCCTGCGCGGGGACCAGCGAGCTCGCGATGCGCGCCGGGATGCGGAAGCGATCGAGGACGCCGCCCTCGACCACGTCGACGGCGAGCACGTCGCCGTTGCGCGTCGCGAGGCGCACCATGCGGCCGTCGACGACCGGTTCGTCGGTCGGGGCCTCGGTGAGCTGCATCGACCAGATCGGTTCGCCGCCGACGTTCGCGTCCATCGCGACGAGTCGATTGCGCTCGTCGACGAAGAGAACGCGGCTGCTGTGAACGATGGGCGTGAAGATCGGGCGTGCGCTCGGGCGCTGCGACCAGACCACGCGACCCGTCGCGAGCGACTGGGCGCACAGCACGCCTTCGCGGGAGAGGTAGACCGCCAGCGCCGGCGACAGCGTCACGCGGCCATCCAGTTCGTCGAGGCCCGGGAACTGCCGGACGTGACGCGGCTGGCCGCCGTTCGTCGCGGCGATCGCCACGCGCCCATTGCGGAGCCCGACGGCCAGGACGCCGTTGTGCGCCACGAGCTCGCCGCGCGCCGGCTCCTCGAACTCGAGCGTCGCGTGCGGCTGCGCGTTCATCACGAGCGACACGGTCGCGAGCTTGCGCGCGTCGACCTGCACCTTCGCGTTGTCGAAGCGGTCGAGCTGGAGCTCGATCGACTCGGGCGTCCCGCTCGCGCAGAGCACGATGCACGGCGTGCGGAGCGGATCGGCCGAGCCGGTCTCGCGCTGGAAGACGGGGCGGCCGTCGCGGAGCACGAGCGCTCCGGGGGGGCTGCTGACGAGCTGCACGGGCAGGCGCGCCGAGCGCGCGGCGTCCGACATCTCGTACTGCTCGACGAGCTCGACCCAGAGCCGCCGTGCGGCATCCCAGTCACCGCCGCGCAGTTCCTCCCAGGCCCGACGATCGAGTTCGAACGCCTTGCCGAGGTAGTCCTTCAGGCGGTGGAGGTTCTTGTCGAGTCCGACCTCCTGCGCCCACTTGCGATCGCCGGCCTCTCCGACCTGGTCGACCATGTCGCGGACGCTCTCGACCTGGCGCAACGCCTTGTCGAGCTCGTTCTGGCGCACCAGCGACTGGAAGACCTCCCAGGCCATCTTGTAGTTCTGGCGCGTGCGGTCGTCGTCGAGCTGCTTGCTCCGGCGCGCCGCCTCGAGCTGCTCCTTGTGCTTGCTGCGGAGGCTCTCGATGTGCGCCACCTCGACCTCGACCTCGCGGCCGATGAGCGTCAGCGGGAACTCCTTCACGAACGCGCCGTACTGCTCGACCGCGTGGTCGAAGTCCTTGGCCTCGAGCAGCTTCTCGACGCGCGCCTGGACGCCGACGAGCTGGCCGCGCGCATGCTGCTCGTAGAACCACCAGGTCCCGCCGAGCGCCGCGAGCACGACTCCGAGCACGCACAGCGCGACGATGCTGCGCCGGCGGCTGCGCCGACGCTCGTCGAGGACGTAGAGCGAGCGGATGCGCTCGGAGACGTCCTTGCGGCTCCGATCCAGCATCAGGATCTTCTGGAGGAACTTGATCGCCTCCAGCGGCTTGTGCGCCTGCACGAGGTCTTCCGCGATCGACTCGTAGAGCTCGATCACGCGCTTCGTGTCGCCGGCCTTCGTATGGACGTTGACGAGGCTCTTCTTGAGCTCGACGTCGAACGGGTTGTCGCGGAGCAGGCGCTCGAGGATCGAGCGGACGCGCTCGATCTCGCCGATCTCGAGGTAGAGATCGACGAGCTCCTTGCCGGTGCGCGTCGGATCGAAGTCCTTCACGCCGAGGTCGGAGCGCCCGACCGTCAGCTCGACGAGGCGCTCGCGAGCCGCGAGGTCCGTCGGCAGCAACGACACCGCGCGCTGGAGGATCTCGACCGCGTGCTTGACGTCCTCCGCGCCGGCATGGAACTCGGCGTCGCACTTGTGGTGGTACGCCGCGAGCTCGTACTCCTGCAGCGACTCGTAGACGCGCGCCGCATGCTGATGGGCATCCGGGATGCCGACGCCCTGCGCGATCGCCTTCTCGTACAGGTTGATCGCGTCCTGCTGGCGACCCTCGGCCGCGCAGTCGTGCGCGGTCTGCACGAGCTCCTCGGCCGGCACGGGCTCGACGAGCCCCTCGTCGAGCAGGACGGCGAGACCCTTGTAGACGAGGAACGCCGGGAGGCCGGTGACCTCGATCAGGCGCGAGACGTTGCGCTTGCCGTCGACGAGGTCGTAGAGCGCGAGCGCCGAATCCTCGAGATCGAAGATGTTCGTCGGCATCCCGCGCGGCCGGAAGATCTCGAGCGCGCCCGCGACCCGTTCCTGGATGAAGCTCCACTCGTCGATGCGACGAGCGGCTTCCATGATCAGCGTGTCGATGCTGAAGCAGAAGCGGGAGTCGACCTGGCCGTCGCGCCCCTCGACGGCGCTCGCGCCCTCGTAGAACTCGAAGTGCGCGTCGGTCCAGAAGAAGAGATCGAAGATCTCCTCCTCCATCTCCGACCGCAGCATGCTCATCAGCTCGGCCTCGGACAGGTAGCCGCCGGCGATCAGCGCATCCGCGAGCCCGACGTGATGGGTCGCCGAATGACGGCGCGCATCCTGCGCCGCCGCCTCGGTGACATGGCCGGATCGCGTGGCCTGCAGCAACACCTTGTCGAGCAGGACATGCTCGTCGAAGTAGAGGCAGACGCCGCGGGGTTCGAAGTAGAGCGCCCTCCAACCGCGAGGTGATTGGATGCAGAGCATCCCCACCTTCTGGTTGAGCGCCAGCATCTGGAAGACCTGGGCGAGGTCGACGCTGGCGAGATCACCTTTCAGTGCCATGGATCCGCTTCGTCCCTGTTGCAGCGATGCCACGTCGCGACTCCGACCGCACCTGTGGCCGGAATGGACGCCCTCTCGCTATCGACGCGCGGCGGGTCCGGTTTTGAGGGCAGCGCGAAGCTCGGCCCAGGAACGCGTCCCGAACGGGCGCCGCGGGCGGCCCCCGGGGCCGGCCGCCGCCTCGGGAGGAGGCGCTGGGAAGCACGGCTTGCCGACGCCGAGCGGAGCGCCTAGCCTGCGGCGCCCGGGCCAGCTCTCGCCCATGTCCGAGCCCGCTCCGCAGAACCGTCGTGTCGCCGTCGCCTGGCATCGCCTCGCGGGCTGGACGTGTTTCCGCTTTCGGGCC
Source organism: Planctomycetota bacterium (assembly GCA_020848735.1). Taxonomy (GTDB): domain Bacteria; phylum Planctomycetota; class UBA1135; order UBA1135; family UBA2386; genus JACRLW01. The sequence goes on from JADLHO010000221.1 coordinate 14,784, forward strand.
CTGGAGAGCGCGCGCCGACACTTCGAGCGGGTCATCGCGCTCGTCGGCGAGGACTTCCGGGCGCTGGTCTGGCTCGGGCGCATCGCCCACAAGCTGCACGACTACGGGGGCTGGAAGCGCGCCTTCGCCCGCGCGCGGCGCTGCGACCCGGCGCGCTACCAGCGCCTGAAGCACCCCTTCGAGCTCTTCGACACCCGCGGCGGCGACGAGCTCGAGGCCCTCGACACCGTCTTCGACCCGGCCGCCGTGCCGCTGATCCCACGGCCGCTCGCGGGCGACGACGGCGACCCCGAACGCGGCGGCGACGGACGCCGCGGCACCGCGGCACGCCTGCGCGCCGCGCTCGATGGGGGCTCCGCGGCCGCCGTCGCCGACGACTTCGTCTCCGAGTCGGAGCGCGCCCGCTTCCGCGGGCTGGCGCCCATCGAGCCGGGCACCGCGAAGCAGGTCGACCTCGACGAACTCGCGCGTCGGCTCAGCGGCTGAAGGGGATCCGCCGTCGCCTTCCTTGTGCGAAAGCCCCCGGGTAAGGTCGCGCCCCTTTCCCGCGCCCAGCTCGCCGATGAAGAAGACCCCCCTCGAAGCCGTCCATCTCGCCCTCGGTGCACGCATGGTGCCGTTCGGGGGATGGTCGATGCCGGTCCAATACGCAGGCATCCTCGAGGAGGCGCGCGCGGTCCGGGAACGCGCCGGGCTCTTCGACCTCGGCCACATGGGGCGCGTGCACGTCAGCGGCGGCGACGCGGAGGCCTTCCTCCAGCGCCTCCAGACGAACAACGCCGCGGCGATCCCGGCGGGCAAGATCCGTTACGCGATGATCCTCGATGCCGAGGGCCGCACGCAGGACGACATCCTCGTCTACCGCGAGCCCGCGTCGCCCGGCTTCTTCGTGGTGGTCAACGCCGGCAACACCGACCGCGACCTCGGCATCATGCGCAGCCTCGCCGCGGGCTTCCGCGACCTCCGGCTCGTCGATCAGACCGCCGACCTCGCGATGATCGCGATCCAGGGGCCCGCCGCCGAGCGCATCGCGCGCAGCGTGACCGACATCGACCTGCCCGCGATCAAGTACTACTCCTGGGCACGCGGCAAGGTGATGGGCGCACCGGGCGCGATGTCGCGCACCGGCTACACGGGCGAAGACGGCTTCGAGATGTACGTGCCCAACGCCGTCGCCGTGCCGCTCTGGAACAAGCTGATGGAGCTCGGCGAGAAGGCCGGTCTCGTGCCCTGCGGGCTCGGCTCGCGCGACATCCTGCGCCTCGAGGCCGGCATGCCGCTGTACGGCCACGAGATCGACGAGAGCACGACCCCGCTCGACGCCGGTCTCGAGTTCGGCGTGAAGTTCGACCACGACTTCGTCGGCCGCGCCGCGCTCGAGCGCGTGAAGGCGGCGGGCGGTCCGAGCCGCAAGCTCGTCGGTCTCGTGACCGAGAGTCGACGGGTGCCGCGCCAGGGCTACGACGTCGTCCACGGCGGGCGCGTCGTCGGCAAGGTCTGCTCCGGCGGTGCCTCGCCCACGCTCGGCAAGCACATCGCCACCGCGTACGTCCCGCGCGAGCTCGCCGAGCCCGGCACGGCGCTCGAGTTCGCGATCAAGGACAAGACCGAAGCGGCGACCGTCGCGCCGCTGCCGTTCTACAAGCGCGGCCGCTGAGAGCCTGCGAGACCGCGCGACCGCACGCCTCGCACGCCCGACGCGGGCCGCCACACCGCAACCTCGTTCTCCTTTGGCCTGGCCGGATCCTCCGGCTCCCCACCGGCATCCCTCTCCGCGAGACCCTCCCATGCGTCCGAACGACCGCAAGTACCTCAAGTCCCACGAGTGGTGCAAGATCGAGGCGGGCATCGCCACGATCGGCATCACCGACTGGGCCGTGTCGCACCTCTCCGATCTCGTGTTCCTCGACCTGCCCGCCGCGGGAACCAAGGTGAAGGCCGGTCAGCCCTTCGGCGAGATCGAGTCGGTGAAGGCCGTGAGCGACATCTACTCGCCGGTCACGGGCGAGGTGATCGAGGCGAATGCGGAGCTGCCCGATGCCCTGGACACGCTCGGCAGCGACCCGTGGAAGGCGGGCTGGATGATCAAGGTGCGCGTGCAGGGCGGCGAGTCGCCCGACCTCATGGACGCGCGGACCTACGAGAAGCACCTCGAGAGCGAGGCCTGAAGTGCCGGCGGCGCGCGCGGCGACGCTGCGCGTCGTGTCCGACGCTGCCGCGCGGCCGACGCGCCAGATCGCGACCGACCTCGCGCTCCTGCGGGGTTCCGGTCGCGCGACGCTGCGCCTCTACCGCTTCGCGCCGGCCGGGCTCTCGCTCGGGCGCTTCCAGGACCCGGCCCTCTTCGCGGCAGTCCGGATCCCGCATGAACCCGTGCGCCGCCCGACCGGCGGCGGTGCGATCTTCCACGACGACGATCTCACCTATGCGCTGACGATCGACGACGAACCGTCACGCGGCGCCGAGGACTGGTATGCGCTCGCGCACGACGCGATCGTCGCGGCGCTCGCCGACTGCGGCGTGCGGGCGACGCGCTTGCTGGGCGGCGCGCCGCACCCCGGTCCCCGCGCGCTCGAGACGGCGTGGTGCTTCGCCGAGCCCCGTCGCGGCGATCTCGTCGCTCCGGGCGGCGGCAAGCTCGCGGGTTCGGCCCAGCGTCGCATCCGCACGCCGCGACCGCGGCTGCTCCTGCACGGCTCGAT
>JADLHO010000222.1 GCA_020848735.1 Planctomycetota bacterium
AACTTGCGGCGGGGGGTGGTGAAGTAGCGGTACGCGACGTCGATCGTGATGCCCTGTTGCCGCTCCGCCTCGAGGCCGTCGACCAGGAGCGCGAAGTCGAGCTCCTCGCCGGTGGTGCCGAAGCGCTGGCTGTCGCGCTTCGCGGCGGCGAGCTGGTCGTCGTAGACCATGTTCGAGTCGTGGAGCAGGCGGCCGATCAGGGTCGACTTGCCGTCGTCCACGCTTCCGCAGGTCAGGAAGCGCAGCAGCTCCTTCTTCGAATACGCGTCGAGGTAGCCCTCGATGCCCAGGCGGTCGAGTTCCTTCGCGATGCTCATCAGAAGTAGCCCTCCCGCTTCTTCTCTTCCATGGACCCTGCCTCGTCGTAGTCGATGACGCGGCCCTGACGTTCCGAGCTACGGGTCCGCAGCATCTCCTCGATGATCTCGGTCATCGTCGTCGCCGTGGAATCCACCGCACCGGTCAGCGGGTAGCAGCCCAGGGTGCGGAAGCGCACCATGCGCATCTCCGGCACCTCGCCCTTCTCGAGCGGGAGACGGTCGTCGTCGACCATGATGAGCGCGCCGTTGCGCTTCACGATCGGGCGGCGCTTCGCGAAGTAGAGCGGCACGACGGGGACCTTCTCGCGCCAGAGGTAGAGCCACACGTCGAGCTCCGTCCAGTTGGACAGCGGGAAGACGCGGATCGACTCGTTCTTGCCGATGCGCGTGTTGAAGAGGTTCCAGAGCTCCGGGCGCTGGTTCTTCGGATCCCAGGCGTGGTTCTTGTCGCGGAAGGAGAACACGCGCTCCTTCGCGCGGCTCTTCTCCTCGTCGCGGCGGGCGCCGCCGAACGCGGCGTCGTAGCCGCCGGCGTTGAGCGCCTGCTTCAGCGCCTCCGTCTTCATCACGTGCGTGTAGCGCTGCGTGCCGTGATCGAAGGGATTGATGTTGGCGGCGCGGCCCTCGGGGTTGATCCACTCGATGAAGCGCGCGCCGATGTCCCGCACCATCTGGTCGCGAAAGCTGATCATCTCCTTGAACTTCCACGTCGTGTTGACGTGCAGCAGCGGGAAGGGGATCGGGGCCGGTGCGAAGGCCTTCTGCGCGAGCCGCAGCATGACCGTCGAGTCCTTGCCGATCGAGAAGAGCATCACCGGGTTGCGGAACTCGGCCGCGACCTCGCGAATGATGTGGATGCTCTCGTGCTCGAGCTGCTCGAGATGGGAGAGTTGATACGTGCTCATGGGGTCGTCCCGTCGGTTCCTCGCAGGAGGGCGCGGCGGTCCAGGTACTCGATGACGTGCCCGACGCTGGCGTCGAGCGGTAGGTCGGCGGTGCGCAGCACGAGCTCGGGCGCGTCCGGCGGCTCGTAGGGGGAGCTGATCCCGGTGAACTCGGCGATCTCACCCTGCCGCACCTTGCGGTACAGGCCCTTCGGGTCGCGCGCCTCGCAGACCGCGAGCGGCACGTCGACGAAGACCTCGACGAAGCGCTCGGTCCCGATGATCGCGCGCGCCTGGGCGCGGTCGGCGCGGAAGGGGGAGATGAAGGCGGTGAGCACGATCAGGCCGGCGTCGACCGAGAGCGTCGCCACCTCGGCGATGCGGCGGATGTTCTCGCTGCGATCCTGCGCCGAGAAGCCGAGGTCCTTGCAGAGGCCGTGGCGGACGTTGTCGCCGTCGAGCACCTGCACGAGGTGACCGAGCTCGAAGAGGCGGCGTTCCACCGCGCGGCCGACGGTCGACTTCCCGGAGCCCGAGAGTCCCGTGAACCAGAGCACGCAGCCGCGCTGGCCGAGCAGGCGTTCGCGATCCTCGCGGCGGATCTCGCCGTGGTGGAAGACGATGTTCTTGGAACGGGGCTCCATGCCTGCGGCGTCGTGGTCCGGACTGGTCGCGATCGGGTTCGGGGGCGGAGGATTGTCGCGTCGTCGCGCGGCTTGAACAGGGACGGCCGGCGAAAGCGCCGACCGGGCGAGGTCTTCGGCCTTCCCGCGGTCGCCGCCGGAGTCGGATTCCGCGGCGAGGTCGGGTCCGGGCGATCGCGCGCGGGAAGCGCCCTCGCGTCGGGATCTCGTCGTGTCGCGCCCTCGGGTGAACTCCGCGCAAGTCCGTCGCGCCGGCGGCCGATCCAGCCCTGCGCGACGGCGGCGAGGCAGCAGCGAGGACGGCGAGCCATGAGCAGCAGCGGATCGATCTGGAGCGTGCGACGGGCCACCCTGCGGAGCCCGGTCCCGGCGGGTTCCGCCTTCACGGCGATCCACGGCGACCTCGAGGTCCGGCGCAGTCGGGGTCTGCACAGCTACGACGACGGCAGCGCGCGCTTCACCATCGGTCTGCGCGGCGCGGGGACCCTCGACTTCCGCTACGAGTCCGCCACCGGGGAGGTCCAGCTCCTGCGGCTGCGGGGCACGGACTCCAGCAGCGAACTCGTGCTCTTCCGCCACGGGGCCAAGGGCTGCTGCGACTTCGGCCTCGCCGACTGCACGCTCGACGCGCCGCTCGGCGCGGTGCACTCGAACGCGATCTTCGGCAACCTCGAGCTGCGCCGGCAACGCGGGCGCTTCGTGCTCGCCGACGGCAGTCTGCTCTTTGCGGCCGAGTTCTCGCGCAGCACGGTCGTGCGCTACGACGGCGCGCACGGTGCGCTCGACATCGTCCCGGCCGATGGCTCGCTCGCGCTCGATGCGCCGTCCGAGCAGCTCCTCGACCCGCCGGGTGCCGAGTTCCGCCTCATCGCGACGCCGAGCACTCCGACCGCGCGCGTCGACTGGCGGCAGGTGCGCGGCCCGCGCGTCGCCCTCCGCGGCCCGCGCAGCGCCTCGCCGCAGCTCGCGGCGGAGACCCTGGGTTCGGGCGAGGAGGCCGTCTTCTTCGTCGGCGCGGCCGCTTGCCGGGCCCTCGCGATCGAGACCGTCGTGGTCCGTCACCGCTGAGCGCCGGCGTCGGAGCGTGCGCGCGCCGACCCGGGACTCGCTTTTTCTCGCGGCGAGGCTGACGCTCGCGGCGGCCCTGGGCTCCAAGGGCCGGACCGATGCGAGCCCCCGTGACCCGATCCCAGCCGACCCGCGAGCCTGCCCCCCTGGAGCAGGAACTCGTGGCCCGTGCCCGGGGCGGTGACCCCGAGGCCTTCCGCCTGCTCCTGCGACCGCACGTCGACGGCCTCGCCGCGCTCGCGCGCCGCGCGGTCGGCGACGCGCACTGGGCCGACGACCTCGTGCAGGAGACCCTGCTGCGCGCGGTGAAGGGTCTCGACGGCTGGCGCGGCGAGGCCTCGTTCCGCACCTGGCTCTTCGCGATCCTCGTGCGCCTCGCGAGCGAACCGCGGCGCTGGCGCAAGGGCGAGCGCGCCGGCCCGCTCGACGTGGAGGTCCCCGACGCGATGGGGCTCCTGCCGCCCGACGCGGCCATCAGCCGCGAGTTGTCCGAGCGCCTCGCCGAGGCTCTCGAGCGCCTGCCGCCGCGCCAGCGGGCGGCTCTCCATCTGCGCGCCGCGGAAGGGCTCGACTACGAGCGCATCGCCGAGGTGCTGAGCTGCCGCGCGGGCGCCGCGCGCATGCTCGTCCTGGAGGCACGACGCCGCGTGATGGAGCGCCTGGGACGCCACCTCGAACCCTGAGGGCACCGCGATGACCGAGATCCACGACACCGATCGTTGCCCGCTGACCGATGCGGTCCTCGCGCAGTTCCTCGACGGCGCGAACGATGCGACCACCCTGCTGGCGCGCGAGGAGCTCGCGCTCCATCGCGATCAGTGCGCGGTCTGCCGCGAAGCACTCGAGCGCGCGCGTCGGCTCGACGCGCTCGTCGCGGCGACGGCCGATCGCCACGTGGGAGAGGCGCGCGTCGAGCTCTGGCTCGAGCAGGCGATCGCCGCGCGCAGCAGCGGCTCGGCGCGGGTGGCGCCGCGCCGCGTGCTGCCGCGCCTCGTGGCCGCGTTGCTCCTCCTCGGCGCCGGCGTGGCGCTCGGTCTCGCGGGGCAGGCCTGGTTCAGCCGGCCGTCGCACGAGCTGCCGTCGGCGCCGCTCGTGCGGGCCCCGCAGCCGGAGCCGCGGGTTCCCGACCGCGTCGCCGTGGCACCGATCGGCGTGGAGACGGTCGCCGCGCCACAGGCCGCGCCCGTGGATCCCGAGTGGCTGCGCGGCCTGCCGGCGCCGATCGCGATCGCCGAGGCCTGGTCCCTGCGCACCCGGCGCGCGCCGCGGCCGTCGAGCGAGGATCACGCCCGTGCCCTGCGCGCGCCGCTGCTGCCGCTCGCCGAGTCCGTCGCGGCGCGCTGGCATCTCGTCGGCCTGAGCCGCGCCACGCGGGCCGCGGCCGCGGAGCTCGCCGCGGCGCTCGTGGCGGAGCGCGCGGTGCCGGAGCTCGGAGCGGCGCTTGCCGAACTCCCCGATGACTTCCGACTGAGCGCGCTGCGCGAGGCGGTCTCGCGCTCGAACGACTGCGTCCAGTTGCTGCGGCAGCGCGTGCGCGCGGGCGAGTCCCATGCGCTCGCCGCCGCCGCGCGCCTCGGTGGTGTGAGCCTCGATGCGGAGCTGCTGGCCTTCGCCGACGGCGATCCCGAGCGCGCGGCGCTGATCACCGACGCCCTGCGCGGCGTCGGTCTGCGCCCGGGCCGCGGGGAGCTGCGCCTGCGCCTGCTCGACGACGTGGTCGCGCGCGGTCGTGAACTCGTGCCCGAGACCGACGCGATCGCGCGGCTCTTCGCCGGTGCCGGCGAAGACGATGCCGCGCAGGTCGCGGCGATCGTCGAGCGCTCGCGCAGCGCCGCGCAACGGCGTCGCGGCCTGCTCGCGCTCGGCGTGATCGGTTCGCCGCTCGCGACGCCGACGCTCCTGCGCACCCTGCGCAGCCCACGGCTCGACGAGGCGCGGATCGCCGCCTTCGCGCTCGGCCGTCTGCCGCGCGGCGGCGACGACGCGGCCGACGCCGAGCTCGAGCCACGCCGCCGGGCCCTGCTCCTCGCCGCGCTCGCGAGCCGCGGCGAGCTCGCCGCGCGCCAGGCCATCGCATCCTTGACCCTGACCGACGAGGAACGCGAGTTCCTGCGCACCGGTCATTTCACCCTCGACCAGTTCGACATCGCCGTGCGGCTCTTCCGAGAGCGCGGCGGTGCCGAGGGTCACTGACCCAACGATCGCCCCCGCGCGCGCGGCAGGAATGTTGCGCGCGCCTACCGAGGAGACGCATGTCACGCACCGTACCGATCCCCTGTCTGTCCAGTTTGTCCCTGGTCGCGGCGCTCGCCGCGCAGGCATCCCTCGCCGCGCAGGCGCCGCCCGCGACCGTCCTGCAGGAGCTGCCGCTCGGCGGACTCGTGATGCCCTTCGACGTCGTGCCGCTCTTCCCGGGCTCCTTCGCGCGCGTTCGGGGAGAGGACTCCTCGGTCGGCTTCGCGGAGGACTGCTTCGGCACGATCGGCGGCGACCGCCTGGTCGCCC
>JADLHO010000223.1 GCA_020848735.1 Planctomycetota bacterium
GTGCTGGCGCTGCCCTGGCGCGAGGGTGCGGAGCTGAGGCTCGGCGCACTGCGCCGGCGCCTCGCACCCGTGGGTACGCACGTGGGAGGAGAGCTCGTGAGCTGCGCGGTCGCGGCCGATGCGCGGCTCGTGCTGCATGCCGAGGGCGCGTTCATCGCCGCGATCACGCGCGAACGCGCCGTGCCGCGCGACGCGCTGATCCGTCAGGGCCGCATCACCGCGCACGGCGTGTCGAGCCCGATCGGCGTCACGCTGCGCGGCGCGGCCGAGGACGAGCTGATCGAACTCGCGGCCGGCGAGACGCGCGTGGTCGACGCGGCGCTCGAGTTCGCGGGCACGCGGCCGCTCGGCGCCGCGACGCGCGCGGCGCTCGCGCCGGCCGATCCGCTCGCGGCGCATCGTGCGAGCTACGCCGCGTGGTTCGCCGACCACGCGCCGCGCTTCACCTGCGGCGACGAGCTCTGGAACCGGCTCTGGGTCTATCGCTGCTTCGTCATGCGGCACAACCTCGCCGTACCCGGTGCGGGCTTCCTGCCGGGGCCCGTCTTCTTCGAGGGCCGTCACGGTTCGTGGTACCCGCAGGTGATCAGCTTCTCGGCGCCGCACATCGTCGCGGAGACGCGCTGGCTCGCGGATCCGCGGTACTGGCGCGCGAACGTCGAGGCGCATGCCGCGGCTCAGCAGGACGACGGCGTGTATCCCAATCTGCTCGTCGATCGCCGGGCGTTCCGCTACGCGAACTGGTTGCCCGCGGCCTCGCGCGACGCCCTCGCGGTCCATCCCGACCGCGCGCTCGCCGCGCGGCTGCTGCCGGTCTTCGTCCGCGATGTGCGCGGCAACGCGGCGACCTTCGATCCCGACGGCGACGGCCTGCTCGATCCGCGCGACCACTACACGACGGGCATGGAGTTCCAGCCCTCGTTCTGGTTCCACGCGGGCTACGACGACAGCCGGCCCGCGACGGACCTCGAACGCGTCGACTTCACCACCTACCAGGCCGCGAACGCCGCGGCGACCGCCGCGCTCGCGCGCGATCTCGGGGAGACGGCGCTCGCGGACGAACTCGACGGCCTCGCCCGCCGCGCGCGCGACGCCCTGCTCGCGAAGTGCTGGCACGCCGAGGACGGCTTCTTCTATTCGCTGCGCAGCCGCGACGACGACCCCGCGCGCTGCAAGGAGGTCATCGGCTTCTATCCCTTCCGCTTCGGCCTCGTGCCCGACGAGCCGCGCTACGACGCCGCGTTGCGCACCCTGACGGACGTCGACGAGTTCTGGACGCCGTTCCCCGTCGCGAGCGCCGCACGCTCGGTGCCGGTGTTCACGCCTCACGTGCAGCAATGGCCCGGGCCCGGCGGTGTGGTCACGCCCTGCATGTGGAACGGCCCGACCTGGCCGCACGCGAACTCCCTCGTCGCCGATGCGATGGAACAGGTGCTCCGCACGCGCCGCGCACCGCCCTTCGGCGCGGCGGACCTCGGCCGCCTGCTCGACCGCTTCGCGCGCTTCCACGCCGAGGACGGCGACCCGGGCAAGCTGCTCATCCGCGAGTACGGCGACGGCGAGAGCGGCGTGAACTGGGGCTGCGCCGACTACTTCCACTCCACCTGGTGCGATCTGCTGATCCGTCAGCTCGGCGGTCTGGTGCCGCGCCACGACGCGGTGCTGGAGCTGCGGCCCTTGCCGCTCTTCCCGCCGGACGATCCGCGTGCGAGCTTCCGCTTCGACGACGTGCCCTACCACGGGCGTCGCCTCGGCATCGAGGTCGTGCGCGGGCGCGAGCTGATCGTCCGCATCGACGGCGTCGTCGCCGCGCGCGGCGATGCGCGCCTCGGCCTCGCGCTCGATGGCGCGTTGGAGCGGCGATGAGCTGGGTCGCCTACACCGACGGGGGCTGCAAGCCGAACCCCGGCCGCGGCGGCTACGGCGTCGTGTTGCTGCGCGACGGTGAACTCGTGCGCGAGCTCAGCGGCGGCGAGCTCGAGAGCTCGAACAACCGCATGGAGCTCTGCGCCGCCATCGAGGCCCTGCGCGCCGTTCCCGACGGGGACTCGCTGACGATCCACGTCGACTCCAGCTACGTGAAGAACGGCATCACGAAGTGGCTGCGCGGCTGGCGGGCGAAGGGCTGGCGGACGAGCGAAGGCGAGCCCGTCAAGAACCGCGAGCTCTGGGAGGCGCTCGCGGCGGAGGCGGAGCGCGTCGACGCGGTCTGGAAGTGGGTGAAGGGTCACTCGGGCGACCGCTGGAACGAGCGTGCGGACGAGCTCGCCTCGGCGGCGCGGCGCGGCCACGCCGCGGGCGCGCCGCGCGCGGCGGTCGCCGTCGAGATCGCGTGCGCGGCGGCGTGGTCGTCGACGACGCAGCGCGGTGGTTGGGCGGCGCTGCTGCGGGCGGGCCCGCATCGGAAGCTGCTCGCGGGTTCGGCGGCGGACACGAGCGCGAACCGCATGCACATCGAGTCGGCGCGGCGCGCGCTCGAGACCCTCACCCGCGGGGTCACGGTGCGCGTCGTGTGTGCGAACGACTACGTGATCGACGGCGCGACGAAGTGGTTGCCCGCATGGCGGCGTCGCGACTGGCTGACCGCCGAAGGCCAGGCCGTGAAGAACCGCGATCTGTGGGAAGCGCTCGACGCGGCGATCGATCGGCTCCGCGCCGCCGGCGGGAGCGTCGAGTGGTGTTCGGCGGCGCGCGAGGGGCGGAGCGGCGAACTGCTCGAGGCGAAGCAGCGCGCGGAGCTGGAAGCGCGCGGCAGCGCGGAGCCCGGGTGAGGATCCGCGCCGCGCGCGCGCGCGCGCTCGCTAGCCTGCGCGCTCCGCGTGCCATGACCGACCGAGAACCCGTGCCGATCCGCTCCGCGAGCGCCGCCGACGCCGCAGGGCTCGTGCCCCTGCTCGCCGAGCTCGGCTATCCCACGCGCGAGGCGGTGCTCGCCACGCGCCTCGCGAAGCTGCTCCGCGGCGGGGAGTCCGTCTTCGTCGCGGAGGAGCGCGGTGCCCTCCTCGGAGTGCTGACGGTGCACGTCACGCCGGTGCTCCACCGCCCGCGCCCGGTGGGGCGACTGACGATGCTCGTCGTCGCTTCGCATGCGCGTGGCCGCGGCGTCGGGCGCGCCCTCGTCACGCACGCGGAGGGCGTGCTCGCGGCATCCGGCTGTGGCCTCGTCGAGGTGACGAGCAACCAGCGCCGCAGCGATGCCCACGCGTTCTATGCGCGGCTCGGCTACGAGATCACGAGCCTGCGCTTCAAGAAGGCGCTCGTCGCGGGGGACTGAGCTTGTCCTCTGCGCATCACGGGCGTCTTCGGTCGGACCCGCTGCCGGAGTCGATCCTCGCGCGGCGCATCGCGGCGTACCTGCTGGACGTCACGCTGCTCTTCGCCGTGCTCGCGCCGGCGAACTTCCTCGTGCAACGCGCGGTGCCGGGGCAGGCGACGACGCCGCCGGAGATCTGGCACGCGCTCCTGCTCGGCTTCTCGTTGCCATCCTGGCTCTACTTCACGCTGTCCGACGTCTCGAAGGCGGGAGCGAGCGTCGGCAAGCGCTGCCTCGGACTCGCGGTGCTCGCCGCGAACGGCCACCCGCCCCGCTGGCCGCGCGCGGTCCTCCGCACCGCCTTGAAGCTGCTGCCCTGGGAGACCGTGCACGTCGCGGCCTTCGCCCTCGGCGACGCGTCGTTCGAGCTCCGCGGGTCGCAGTCCGCACTGCTCGTGACGGCCAACCTGCTCGCGCTCGTCTGGCTCGCGGTCGCGGTCCGCAGCCGGGGCATGCGGAGCGTGCACGACGTCGTGACGGGCACGCGCGTCCTGCGCGCACGCTGACGGTCGGTTCCGCAGGGCCGGCTCACGCGCCGCGTTCGAGCAGCGCGAGCACCTCGACGTGCTCCGTGTGGGGGAAGAGATCGACGACGCGCAGGGCGCGCACGGCGTAGCCCGCGCCGCAGAGCGCCGCGAGGTCGCGCGCGAGCGAGGTCGCCGAACACGCGACGTGCAGCACGCGGCGCGGGGCGAGTCGCAGGAGCGCGGCGACGCCGTCGGCCTCGAGGCCCTTGCGCGGCGGGTCGACCACGGCGACGTCCACCGCGGCGTCGCTGGTGAAGGCGGCGAACGGCACGGCGGCCACCGACAGCGTCGGCACGCCGTTGTGCTGCGCGTTCCACCGCGCGTCGGCGCAGGCCCCCGGATGACTCTCGACGATCGTCACGCGCGCGCCGTCGAGCTTCGCGAGGCGGAGGCCGAAGGCCCCGACTCCGCCGTAGCCGTCGACGACCGTGAGGCCGTCGAGCGCGCCGAGCATCGCGCGGGCCGGGCGGTAGAGCAGCTGCTCCGCGCGTCGATGACTCTGCCAGAAGCTCGCGAACGAGACGCGGAACTCGAGCTGCGCGACCTCTTCACGCTGCGCATCGGCACCGAGCAGCGGGACCTGGCGCGCGCCGAGCAGCGCATTGCCCGGTTCGTCGTGCAGGCTGCGCACGACGCCGACCGCGGTGAGCACGCGGCCCGTCGCATCGCGCAGGCCCGCGGCCGCGGCGAGGAAGCCCTCGGCGAGCCTGCGTCCCGCCGGGAAGAGCCCGCCCTTGGTCGTCACGCCGAGCAGGAGCGCACCGCTGCCCGGCATCACGCGGGCATGCAATGCGCGCACGAAGCCCGTGCCGTCCCGCTCGTCGTACGGTGCGAGGCGGAGCTCGTGCACGACTTCGATCGCGCGCGCCGCCCAGCGCGTCAACGCGGGCTCCTGGATGCGGCACTCCTCGATCGCGACGACCGCGTGCGAGCCGCGGCGGTACAGGCCGGCGCAGGCCTTGCCGTCGCTCGCGGGACGCACCGGCCAGCTCAGCTTCGTGCGCATGTGCGCCGGCGCGCGCGCGGGGAACTCGCAATCGACGGCGATGCCCGGCGCCAGCGGCGCGAGCAGGGCGGCCACCGCCGCACGCTTCGCCTCGAGCTGGCGCGGATACGCGAGGTCGAGGCGATCGCAGCCGCCGCAGACCCCGAAGTGGCGGCAGGCGCCGGCGAGCGAACTGCGCGTCATTCCTCGCCGAACCGCTCGAGGAGACGCGCGGCCTCGGCGCGCAGGCGCTGCGCTTCCTCGAGTTCGCCGAGCGACTCGTTGCACTCGGCGAGCGAGTCGAGCGTGCGCGCGAGCTCCCGCTGGGCATGCGCATCGTCGGGGGCCTCGGCGGCGGCGCGGCGGCGGCGCCGCAGGGCCTGATCGAGCAGGTCCTTCGCCTCGGCGGCGCGGCCGAGCTCGAGGCGCAGTTCGCCGAGTGCCTCGAGCGCCTCCGCCTCGGGCACGAAGAAGGCCTTCGGGTCCGCGGCGGTCTCGATCGACTCGCGCAGCGCGTCGATCGCGCGCTGCATGTGCGACTCGGCCGCCTCGACGTCGCCGAGTTCGCGCAGCGTCTCGCCGAGCGCGCGGTCGACCTGCGCGCGCAGACTGCGCACGCCATCGTCGCGCGGCACGAGGCGCGCGAGCCGCGCGAGCTGCTCGCCCGCACGCTGGAGCTCCTTGCGCGCCGCGGCGCCTTCGCCGGCCTGCAGCAGCGAGTTCGCGAGGTTGAAGACCGCCTGGGCGAGCCGCGTGCGGTATTCGACGCTCTCGGGATCGCTCGCGGCGAGGCGCTCCTCGGCGCCTACCGCCTCCTTGCCGCAGCGGATGGCCTCGGCCAGGTCGCCGTTGCGCTCGTGGAGCGCGGCCAGCCCGTCGAGCGTGAGCGAGAGACCGGAGAGCGCCTCGCGGTCGTTGGGATCGAGCTGCAGCAGACGCCGATCGACGGCCTCCGAGGCCTTGTGATGCTCGATCGCGAGATCGACGACGTCGTGGTGTGCGAGGGCGTGCGCGAGCTCCGTGTGGAAGGTCGCGAGGTCGTTGAGGATGCCGCGGTCGTCGCGCCGGCGCGCGAGCTCCGCGTCGAGCAGCGTGAGGCCGGCCTCGGCGTGTTGCGCCGCGTCCCCGCTGTCGCCGAGGTCGAGCTGTGCGAGCGCGATGCAGAGATGGCAGTGCGCGGCGTTGGCGCGCCAGCGGCCCTCTCCGGGTTCGAGCTGCGTGAGACGCAGATCGGTCTCGAGCGCGGAGCGGTAGACCGCGACCGCCTCGCGCAGCTTGCGCTGATCCTCGAGCGCGTAGCCGAGCACGAGCTGGCCGTCGGCGAGGCGGAACTGCAGGTCGACGTCCTGCGGCCGCTCCGCCGCGAGTTCGCCGAGGATGCCGAGCATCGCGCGGTAGTGCGGCAGCGCCTGCTCGGCGTCGCCGAGGTCCATCGAGAGCTCCGCCACGTCGCGGTGTGCGTCGGCGAGCTGGCTGCGGCGCTCCGGAGTCGCGTCGCGCCGCGCGCAGAGCACCTCGCGCACGTGGACGCACTGCTTCGCGTACTCGAGCGCGCGCGGCTTGTCGTCGAGGCGCGCACAGGCGTCGCAGAGGTTCTCGAGGTCGATCCCGAGGCAGTGGCGCCAGTGCGAGTCCTTCGGCTCGCGGCGCACGAGGGCCTCGTTGAGCGCACGCGACGCGTCATGGTGCCGGATCGCGTCGTCGAACTGATCGCTCTCGGCGTAGTGGTGACCGAGCGCGTTGTGCGCGAGCGCGAGCGCGGCCGTGGCGTGCGCGTCGCGCGGACGCTGGCGCGCGACGCGCTCCGCGCAGAGCAACGCCGTGCGGTGATGGCCGAAGGACTCCTCGCGCCGGCCGTGGTCGTCGAGCCAGACCGCGATGCGGCCGTGGGCCGACGCGAGGCGCTCGAGCGCCAGCAGGTCGTCGGCGTTCGCCGCGAGCAGGGGCTCCAGCAGCGCGATCGCGCGGCGCCACTGCGAGGGCGCGTCCTCGGGATCCGGCGGCAGATGGTCGGGGATGACGTCGGGCTTCTGGCGGGCGGCGTCCTCCGCATCGAGCACGAGTTCGTCGACGACGCGCGCCCGTCGATCGTGGGCGTCGGCGAGCGCGAGCGTGCCGTCGCGGTCGCCGGGCGCGCGGGCGACGAGCGCGGTCGCCTCGGCGACGGCGCGTTCGACGAGGGCCACGGCCTCGGCCGAACGCGCGTGGTGGAGCAGCACGTCGACGAGCTCGAGCAGCGCGCGGACCAGCTTCTCGCGCACGCCCAGGTCACCTTGGTGTTTGCGGCAGGCGGCCTCGGCCTGCGCCAGCGCGCGTCGCGCGGAGACCTCGTCGAAGGTCGGTTCGGACATCCGTCGGTTCGTGACCCCGGAATGGGGGGCGGGGACCTTACCCGGCGCGGACCCTCGCGCCGAGCATCCGTCGGCGCCGGGCCCTCAGGGTGGGCCCTCGGTCTCGCTCGCCGAGTCGAGCAGCCGGCGCAGCCGAGCCTCCTCCATGCGCACGCGGAGGGTCCGCGGCTGGGCGGCCACGACCTTGCCCGGCGGCATGCCCTTGGGCTTCCGCACGTGACGCGCCTCGGTCCAGGTCACGTCCTCGGCCGTCGTGCCGCGCACCTTGCTGAAGTGGATCGCGAGGGTCGCGGCGTCGAGCAACGTCTCCTGGCTCACGCCCTTGCCCTTCTGCAGCCGGACGACCACGTGGCTGCCGGCCCAGCCGCGGCCGACGTGCAGCCAGAGATCGTTGCCGCGGGCGATGCGGGTCGTGAGCCGATCGTTCTGCGCGTCGTCGCGGCCGACGAGGATCAGCGTGCCGTCGCCGGCGAGGAAGCGGCGGAAGCGTTCGCCCTTCGTGACCTTCGCGAGGCGCTTCTGCTGCTCCTCGACCGCGCGCGAGGGCGGCTTCGGCACGAGCCCGCGCCGCGCGAGTTCGAGCCGCAGCTCGAGCTGCCGGGATTCGTCGTCGCCGGCGTTCGCGAGCTCCGCCTCGAAGGCCGCGAAGCGCAGCAGCTCGGCTTCGGCCTCGGCGCGCTGCGCCGCAGCGACCGCGCGCGCCGCCTCGAGCCGCCGCGCCCGGTCGTAGAGCCGCGCCGCCTGCGCGTGCGCGGGCACGCGGCGGTCGCGCGGGACGCCCCCCTCGCGCGTGTCGTCGTAGGGGTCTTGCACGCGCAGCTCGCCGGCGTCGCCCGGCAGCGTGCTCGCGTAGGCGAGCAGCAGGTCCGCGTGCAGGCGGAGCTCGGCGACTCCGGCGATGGCGCGGTCCTGCGCGTCGAGGCCGAGCAGGCGATCGCGCAGCCGGCGGCGACCGCGTTCGATCGCCGTCTGCAGCTCGTCGCGGCGCAGGCCGGTCTCGGTCTGCCGATCGAGGGCGGAGAAGACGCGGTCGATCGCGTCGAGGCACGGCGTCGAGAAGCGCGGCGCGGGCGCGGGGTCGGCGCTCGCGCGCGGCGGCGCGGGCGCTGGTTCGACGTAACGCTCGCCCGGGCGCAGCGTGCGTTGCGCCTCGTTCGGCAGGCGCGAGAGCACGAGCAGGCTGCCCTCCGCATCGGCGAGCGCCCAGAGGCCGCGCGCACCGAAGAGCTCGACGTGCAGCGTGAGGCGCGTGCCGTCGCGGTCGAGCTCGAGCCGCGCACAACGCTGGCCGTCGATCGCGGTGATGCCGCGGATCGTCGCCTCGCGGAGCAGGTTCGCGAGCTGGTCGGCGCGCGGTCCGCTCGCGAGTTCGTCGCGCGCGAAGCGGCGCCGCGTGAGCGTGAGGCGGGCGCGCTTGCCGCCGCAGGCGACGTGGAGCGCGCGCCGTCCGGCGGCGGTCTCGCAGTACAGCAGCAGGTCGTCGCGGGTCGCGAGCTGCACGGCGTCCGCGATGCGCGCGCCGCGCAGCGCGGCGTCGAGTTCGCGGGCGGCCAGCGCCAGTTCCCCGGCATCGAGCCCGCGCGTGGCGGGCGCGATCGAGTCGCGGTCGTCGGTCACGAGGGCTGCGAAGGTAACGCGCGGCGCGGCGCCGCGGCGGGTAGAAGTCGCGGCCCATGAACCCGCTCCGCCGGACCCTTCTCGCGCCCGCGCTCGCCGCGAGTGCCCTCCTCCTGGTGCAGATCCCGCAGGACCCGCCGTCCGCGCCGTCGGGGATCAAGGCGGGGGGCAAGGCGGGGGTCGAGGCGGCCGCGACGGCGCCTTCGGCGATGGAGGACGGCGCGAGCCTCGCGACCCTGATGAACGCGCTCTACGCCGCGGTCTCCGGGGCGGCGGGCCAGCCCCGCGACTTCGCGCGCCTCGAGCGCATCGGCCACCGTCTCGGCCGCATCGTGACCTTCGTGCCCGCGAAGGACGGTCCGCGCGTCGTCGCGCAGCCGATCACCGAGTTCGTGCGGCGCTCCGCCGCGGCGCCGATCGCCGAGGGCTTCCTCGAGACTCCGGTCGTGGAGCGCATCGAGGAGTGGGGGGACATGGCGCAGATCTGGTCGAGCTACGCCGTGCGCCACGCGGCCGAGGACGCGGAGCCCTTCGCGCGCGGCATCAACGTGGTGACCGCGGTGCGGGAGGGCGGCCGCTGGCAGGTCCTGCAGGTGCTCTTCCGCGGCGAGGGCGAGGGCCTCGAGCTGCCGGCGCAGTACCGGACGCCGGACCCCGAGCGCGGGCGCGAGGACGCGCGCCGCTGATCGCGTCGCCGACCGCCGCAGCCGCGCGCGCCGCTGTCCTCAGCCCTTCTTGAGTTCCTCGTCGGGGTCGTAGATCCAGCGGTAGGCGCCGAACTCGAAGTCGACGAGGCCCTCGGGGAAGAAGAGCCCGAGCTCGCGCGCGGCGGCCTCGGGGCCGTCCGAGCCGTGCACGAGGTTGAAGGAGCGGCTCACGCCGAAGTCGCCGCGGATCGTCCCGGCGGCCGCATCGGCACCGAAGGTCGCGCCCATCAGGTTGCGGCAGATCTTGATCGCCCCGATGCCCTCGAGGGCGATCGCGACGATGGGCGAGCTCGTCATGAACTTCACGAGCCCGGGGTAGAAGGGCCGCGCCTTGTGCGCCTCGTAATGCTTCGCGGCGAGCTCGGCCGACATCTTCATCAACTTGAGGCCGACGATCTTCAGGCCCTTCTTCTCGAAGCGGGCTAGGATTTCGCCCGCGAGGCCTCGCTGCAGGGCGTCGGGCTTGAGCAGGATGAGCGTGCGTTCCATCGGTCGATCGATCTGCGTAGGGTGCTGGCACCGGCCAAGGCCGCGCGTCGCGGCGCCGGCCGGAGCGACGGCGGAAGGTGATTCGGGGCGGAGGATGATAGCGAGCTCGTCGCGCGGTTCACGCGCGCTCTCGACCCGGCTCGTGCCGCTCCTGCTGGTGGCGGCGATCCAAACGGGCTGCGGCACCGCGGGAAACCAGGTGCGCGAGGCGCGCGCCGCGATCGAACGCCAGCGCGTCGACCGCGAACTCGACGAGCTCCAGAAGGCCATCGCGATGCGCCTCGCCCTGGTCGCCGCCGCGCAGCGCGAGCTCGCGGACGGCGACAGCGCCTGGGTCGAGCTCCGCGCGCGCCAGCGGGCCAGCGCCGCGGACCTGAAGGAAGCCCTCCGCGCGCTCGGTCACATCGAGGAGGACCTCGCCGCGGCGAGCGCGCGCAAGACCGCCGTCGAGGCCGAGCTCGCCCCGCTGCGCGCCCTCGAGACCGAGCTCGCGCAGCGCACGGCCGCCCGCGCGGAGCTCGAGGCGAAGCGCCAGGCCACGGACGCCGAACACGCCGCCCTCGCCGCCGAGCTCGCCGAGCTCGAGACGCGCGCCGCCGCGAAGCGCGCGGAACTCGGCGCCCGGCTCGCCACCGCACGCCAGCTCGTCGAACAGCTCGAGTTCGCGCTCGGGCTGCTCTCGCCGCCGGCGCCTGCGCCGGTGCCGGTGCCGGTGCCGGCGGGTGAGGCTTCGGGAGAGCCAGCACGCGCGGGGGCCACGCCGACCCAAGGCAAGTAGGGACTGGGGCCACGGGGTGCGCTCGTCGCGGTGCGGAGATGCCGCGCATGGCTCCGGTGCATGCGAGAGTCGGTGACCGTTCCGCGCGCCGCAGGCCGGCCGCGCGCTCGGCGTACCCGATCCGTGTCGACGACCCGCTGCGACAGTTGAGGTACGCGCCGCGCCTCCGTGACCCCGCCGATTCCGATCGGGTGCGAGCTTGCAGTTCTCAGTTCCGCTCGGATATCTCACGCGTGGTCGCGGGGTGCTCGCGACTCCGACTTCGACACCGTCGAAGGGAGTCTGCCCCGCGGCTCGGGGTCGTTCCCATGGACGGCCACGGGAAAGCGAAGTGGAAGACGAGAGCAAGAACCGATGCGGGCGACAGAGCGGCGTCTCGGAGAGGTCCTGATCGAGGACTATCGATGGCCGATTGACTTGGTGCGGAAGGCCTTGATCGAGCAGGCCGAAGCCGTGCCAGGACCGTCGCGACGGCTCGGCGAGCTGCTCGCGCAGCTCGATCCTTCCCGCATCGCAGACATCGAGGGTGCGCTCCAGGTTCAAGCCCGCGAGCGGCGCCCGTCTCCCACGCTCCTCGCCGAAGAGATGGCGGCCCTGGGGCGCAATGCGGAATACGAGCGGATGGACATGGCTCGTCGCATCCGCTGGTACGCGATGCTGCTGATCGGCCTGGTGCTCTACACGTGGTACCCGCTCAGCCTCTTGCTCGGATTGGAGGCGAACCGGCTCTCGGTCCCGGCGGGATCGGGGGCGACCCGTTGGACCTTGCCGGTGCGTTCCTACGGCGCGATGGGGATCGCGCTCGTGCTCTTCTGTTTCTTCGCCGGCGATTACCTCGTGAAGTCCTTCTCGGCCTTCCTGAAGCTGCGTGTCCGCCTGCTGAGGGCCAGACGCGGACTGCGTGCCCACGCGCTGGAGCTACGGCTCCTCCCGGCAACCACCATGCCGACGCGCGACCCGAACAGCTCGCTCGAATCGGCCGAGAGGCCGGATCCGGACTACTCGCGCTTCCACACCTGGCTGCCGCTCTTCTACACGGCGTTCAGCCTGCTCAAGCTCGGACTCCTCGCCGTCTTCGTCTGCCTCCTCTGGAGCGGTGATGTCCATCCGGATCGATACGACGCATACCGGGCACTCTGGACCGTCTGCGTGCTCGGGGTCGCGTGGGTGTTCGTCACGGGCAGCATGTGCATCCGCTACAAGCGCACCCTGCTCGAAGCGGAGCTCCTCTCCCCGACGCGGCCCTTCCCCAAGATCACGACCCATGTGCTGCGCTCGCGCGCGGAGGCATCGCACTGGAGAGGCGGCTACTTCGCGTGGGGACTGGTCCACGTCGTTCTGCTCGCGGGCTTCTGGCTCGCAGCAGCCGGGGATCGGCCTTGGTATCTCCTGGGCGCCGTCGTGTCGCTTCTCTTCGGGCTCGGCTTGCGCGTGAGAGACGCGATGTGGAGGTGCCGGGTGCTCCGAGAACTCGCCGGGCTCGCGCCGACCGCTGATCCGCGCGCCTGACGGTCTCGTCAGCGCCGACGCGAGAGCCGCTCGAGCACCTCGCGGCCGCGCTCGGCGTCGAGGCTGCCATTGGTCCTCACCTCGAGCACGACGCAGAGGTCCTCGTCGAGGCCGACGCGGAGGAGGCGGAGGAGCTTGCCCTCGGCGTCGCGCAGGCCGAGGCGGCGTTCCTTCGCGAAGCCGGCGTGGCCGTCCTGCCAGCCGCTGTCGAGGATGGGGCTGAGCTCGGCGCGGGCGAAGGTGCGGGCGAGCATCGCGTCGGCGGCGGCACTCGACCAATGCGCGAGGCCTTCGGGGGGACGCAGGCCGCGGAGGCGGAGGGTGGAGCGGCCGTCGGGACAGGTCCAGGCGGCGTCGAAGGCGGCGAAGCCGCTGGCGAGCGTCGGCGAGAAGCCCTCCGGACCGTGGAAGCGCACGCCGCTCGCCGCGTGTTCGAAGTCGGCACCGTGGACGCGGGCGCCGAGGTGATGGTCCTCGATGCTCGCCGCGAGTCGTTCGGCCGGCAGACCCAGGTCGTCGAGGGCGAAGCCGCCGTAGAGCTCCTCGAGCGAGGCGCGTTGGGCCTCGCATTGCGCGCCCGAACCGCGGGCGACGAAGAGCCAGGCGACGCGGCCGAAGGTCGCGAGCGAGGCCTCGACGATCTGCTCGTCGCCGGGGCGCGAGAAGGTCGCGCGCGCACCGCCGAGCACCGCCGGCCTCGGCTCGAGTGCCGCATAGCGCGGCGGGAGCCAGGCCCGCGGGGCCGAGTGCTCCCCTGCGCCGAGTTCGACGCCGAGCCGCGCGAGCCACTGCTCGGCGGGCTCGGGGGCGCGGGCGAGATGCACCGAGACCATGACCGTGAGGTCGTGGTCGAGCGACCAGAAGGACAGCGACTCGAAGCAGCCGACGCGCTGGCTGCGGCTCGGCACCGTGAGCCACTCCTCGCCCGCCTCGATGCGGTAGTTGCAGGCCGGACAGTGGAGCAGGCCCCGCGGCGCCGCATCGCGCTCGCGCGGCAACATGGCGAGCATGCCGGGGTCGACGTCGACCGTGAGCGCGATGCGGAGCGCGCCGCCGACCTCGCGCACCGCGACGAGCGTCGCCTCGCGGGCTTCGGTCTTCGTCGTCGTGCACGCGGTGGTGGCGCGCACGAGCGCGATCGCGTGGCGGCCCATGGTCCACGAGTCGGCGAGCTCCGAGTGTCGCTCGAGCCGCCCGCTGCCCGTGAGCGCGAGACGCAGGCGCTCGAGCGTGCGCTCGGTCTGCTCGCGGTGGATCGGCAGGAACAGCGTCACGAGCGCTTCGTGACGGCGCGCGTTGAAGGCCTGATCGAAGCGGGCGATCAGCTCCTCGACGGCGGCGCGCGTCGGCGCCGCTCCGCCCTGGGCGCGGGCGGCGGAGGGGACTGCGAGGGCCGTCGCGGCGAGCGCGAAGAGCGGCGCGAAAGGGCTGCGGAGTCCGGTCATTCGCCGCGCACCACGGCACCCTGGGCCAGGAGGAGGAGGCCGTCGAGCGGCACGAGCTCGAGATCGTCCTCGTCGGTGCCGCGTGCGTTCGCCGCGCTGAGCCGCGCGAACGCGGTCGTCGCCGCGGACGGCGAGAAGTTCAGAGCGGACGCCAGCTCTTGGCCGGAGACCCGCTCCGGCGTCGCTGGATCGCCGCCGCCCGCGAAGGCGAAGGCGAGACCGAGCGCGAGCGCGAGGACGGCCGCAGCGGCGACCAGGGGACGCCGCCAGCGCGGCACGGCGCGCTCCGAAGCGGGCACGAGCCGGAGCGACGGCGCCGGCGCGGATTCCCGCAACGCATCGAGCGTCCGCTCGACGAAGTCCCACGAGATCCGCGGTGCCTCGTAGCGCGCGAGCAGGGTCCGCAGGCGCGCGTCCTCCTCGCCGGCCTCGGCCTCGCTCGAGACGACCGCGCGCATCGCGCGGGCGACGAAGTCGGAGCTGGGCGCCGGGGCGGGCAGCGCGTCGAGCCAGGCGCGGGGCAGCACGATGGACTCGACGGCCTCGGCCTCGGCGCGGATGCGGGCCTGATCGGCGAGCACGCGGGCCGTGGCGCGCGCGACGAAGTCCGCGCCGATGCGCGGCCCGCCCGGCTCGTTCGGCGCGAGGCGTGCGAGGTCCGCGGGACGGAAGTCCTCGTCGTCGTGGGAGGCGGCGCCGTAGAGCGCTCCGCTCGGTGGCTGGGGCGGGATCGATCCTGACTGGTCTCGGTTCACGTTCCGGTCCCCACGTAACGCGACAGACGGTTGCGCAGCGCTTCCTTCGCGCGGTGCAGACGGGACTTCACGGTGCCCTCCGAGACCCCGGTGACCTGGGCGATCGCGGAGTAGTCGAGGCCCTCGTATTCGCGGAGCACGAAGGCGAGGCGCTGGTCGGGGCCGAGCGCCGCGAGCGCCTCTTCGATCTTCTGGCCGAGCTCCTGGTTCTCCGCGCTGTCGACCGGCCGGCGCGCGAGCTCGTCCGCGGGCTCGATCCCGAGCGGGTCGTCGTCGTCGCGCGGACTCATCGAGACCGTGCTGAGGCGGCGGCGCTTGAGGAAGTCGAAGCAGTGGTTGCGGACGAAGGTGTAGACCCAGGTGCTGAACTTCACGCCGCGCTCGGGCTCGAAGCGGTCGATCGCCCGGAAGACCTTCACGAAGATCTCCTGCGCCACGTCCTCGACATCCGCGCGGAAGCGCGCGCCCAGGAAGCGGAACACCGTCGCGATCACCGGCCGATGGAGGCTCTCGATGATGGCGCGGACGGCGTCCTCGTCACCGCGCTGGGCGCGGGCGATCAACTGGGGAGCGATGTCGGTCACGGGACGGTCGTGCGAGAAGCGGGCTGTTCGAGGGGTGCCCGGCGGGCGTTCCAGGAATTCCCCGCCGCGCCCCTCGCGGGGCCGGGCCGACGGGGATCGGAGCGGGCCGGACGCGTCTCAGAGCTGGTACTTGATGAGATCGGGATCGTCGGCGGAGTCGCCGAGCGTCTTCGTGACGAACTCGGCGTCGACCACGACGCGCTTGCCTCCGAGTTCGGAGGCCCGGAACGAGATCTCCTCCAGGAGGAGTTCGAGCACCGTGAAGAGCCGCCGCGCGCCGATGTCCTGGAGCTGCGTGTTCTGCCGGAACGCGAGGTGGGCGATCCGCTCGAGGCCGCTGCGCGCGAACTCGAGGGCGACGTTCTCGGTCGCGAGCAGCGACTGGTACTGCCGCGCGAGGCTGTTGCGCGGCTCGGTCAGGATGCGGACGAAGTCCGCCTCCGTCAGCGGCTTGAGGGCGACGCGGACCGGGAAGCGCCCCTGCAGTTCGGGGATGAGCTCGCTCGGCTTGTGGAAGTGGAAGGCGCCGGCCGCGATGAACAGGATGTGGTCGGTGCGGACGTGGCCGTAGCGCGTGTAGACGTCGCAGCCCTCGACGATCGAGAGCAGGTCGCGCTGCACGCCTTCGCGGCTGACGTCGGGACCGTCGCCGCCGCCGGCGCCGACGATCTTGTCCACCTCGTCGACGAAGATGATCCCGTCGTTCTCGGCGCGGTCGACGGCCTCCGCGTGGATGCGGTCCTCGTCGAGGAGCTTGTCGGCCTCCTCGTCCTCCGCGAGCTTGCGCGCCTCGGCGACGGTGAGCCGGCGCTGCTTGGTCTTCTGCTGGGGCGCGCGACCCCAGACCTCCTGCAGCGCGCGCGCGTCGATGCCCATCGCGTCGTTGCCCTGCGGGCCCATGATGTTGAGCGTGGGGGTGCGACGGTCGATGAGTTCGATCTCCACGAGCGAGGTGTCGAGCTCGCCCGCGGCGAAGGCGCGCTTCAGCTCCTCGCGGGTGCTGCGCTGCTCCTCGGTCTCGGTGAGCTGCTTCTCGAACTCCGCCATGCTCGGTGGCCGCCAGATGCGGCCGCTCTCGAGCATCGAGCGCACGCGCTCGGGATCGACGATGCCGCGGTTCGCCATCAGCGCGTCGAGGATGCGTTCGTTCGCACGCGCCTGCGCCTTGGCGGCGACGGCCTCGGCGTGTTCACGGCGCACCATCGCGACCGAGTTCTCCACGAGATCGCGCACCATCGACTCGACGTCGCGACCGTGGTAGCCGAC
Organism: Planctomycetota bacterium; assembly: GCA_020848735.1. Classification (GTDB taxonomy): domain Bacteria; phylum Planctomycetota; class UBA1135; order UBA1135; family UBA2386; genus JACRLW01. The sequence continues at coordinate 16,327 of JADLHO010000223.1, forward strand.
CTCGCTGTACTTCGTCGCCTCGACCTTCACGAACGGCGCGCGCGCGAGAGCGGCGAGGCGCCGCGCGATCTCGGTCTTGCCGACGCCGGTCGGTCCGATGAGCAGGATGTGCTTCTGGTAGACGACGGCGGAGAGCTCGCGCGCGAGCTGGCGGCGGCGCCAGCGATTGCGCAGCGCGACGGCCACGGCGCGCTTCGCCTTCTGCTGCCCGACGACGTACTCGTCGAGCTTCGCGAGGATCTCCTGGGGCGTGAGGGCGAGGGGAGTGAAGGGACTGGCTTCGGTCACGGGGTCATGGGCCGCGCGCGGCGCGGCGAAGAGGGGCGGCGGATGCTACCCGACGCCGCGCGCATGGCCCGCGCCCCGTGGCGTCCTCGGCGAGTCCGGCTCAGAAGAACTCGGTGACGGTCACCGCGCGCGCGAAGGTGCCGGTCGCCGCGGCGCGGTTGCTGCCGTTGGCGACGCGCGACGCGCGCAGGGTGGCATCGCCGAGCGGCGGGATGGAGACGACGCTCGCATCGCTGAAGGTCAGATCGCCGGCGCCCTGGCCGAGGACGCCCGAGACGCATTGCACGTAGAAGCGTTGGCCGTCCTGCAGCGCGGCGGGGAGGCCCACGTAGCCGAACCAGTCGCCGGACGGATCATTGGCCACCGGCAGCGAGACGGCGACGTCGAGGGTGGGATACAGCGTGCAGTTCGTGCCCGTGGGCCAGGGCTGCGGCGCATGGCCGAGCCCGACGACCAGGGCGGTCGTCGCGCTGAGCTGGCCGAGCGACGGCACGGCGTCGCGCAGATCGATCTCGAGCGAGAGCGAGGCGTTGAGGCCCCGCGTGGTCATGAAGCGCGCGCTCGCCGCGAGGTTGCTGCCGCTCACCGCGCAGCCGCTGCCGAAGCGGTAGCCGGGCAGTTCGCTCCGGCCGTCGGTGGGGAAGTCCTGCGCGTCGAGGTAGGGCAGGAAGTTGACGTTGCTCCCGCGTGCGCTCGTGTTGCCGTGCACCACGATGTCGACGCAGAGGCCGCTCGCGCCGGCGGGCAGCGCGAACGGCGTCGCGTAGGGGATGCGGAACTCGAAGAACGGCGCCGGGTCCGCCGCGGGGCGCGAGGTCGTGGGGAAGTTCAGCAGCGTGCGCGGCAGCACGGTCGCGAGACCGGCGCCGAGGTTGTCGGTGAAGGTCGTCGAGGCCTGGGCGGGGCTGCGGGCCGCGACGGCGAGCGCGATCTCGAGATCGACGCTGAAGGCCGCGACGTCGCTGCGCTGCGTCGTCGCATCGGCACGGTAGGCGTGCCCCGTGATCGAGCGCGCCGACGCGCCCAGGTCGGCGTGGATCTGCTGGAAGCGCCCGTTCGCGCGCCCGAGCGGGTAGGGGCTGTTGCTGTTGCCCTCGAAGCGGTCGCGGTTGGCGGGCGAGACGATGGACTGTGCCGGTGCGACGGCGGCCAGCACGGCGGCGCAGGCGATGATCAGACGTGGACTCATGGCTCCCTCTGCTCCTCGGCTCGCGTGGCGAGCCTCTGATGCAGCCCGGGACCCGGCCGCGGATCGGGCGCACCGTGCGCTCGTCGTGGGCCGGGTCCAGGACCACGGGCTCAGGGAGACGAGGCGCCACAAAACGCGCGCGAAGCGAGCGCTCGACTGTTGAACCGGCGCTCCCGGTTCCTATCCTGCTGCGCCTTCCGAATCGGCCCTCCCCGCGCGCAGCGGGGAACCGCTCCGGCCCGGCTCTTTCCGATCGATGCCCGCTCCGTCCTGGACTCGAGGTTCCGATGCACTCGGCGCAGCCCTGACGCTCGCCGTGGCCGTCGCGCTCTTCGCGTTCGGCGGTCATCGTCTCGACCTCGCTCTCGAGTCCTCTCCCGTCTTCGTCCTCGTCGGTCTCGCGCTCGGCGGCGTGGGTGGTTTCATCCACGTCCTGCGGGTGCTCGCTCCGGACCTGCTGCCCTTCGGCAAGTCGCGCCAGCCGCGCGACTCCGCCGCGGAGCAGGCAGCAACGGAGCAGGCAACCGCGGAGTCGTCCGCTGCGAAGCCATCGGCCGATGGACCGTCATCGCGCGGCGACGCCGATGCCGGATCGCCGCCGAGGACCTGAGGGCTGCGGGCGCGCCTCGAGCCGCGTCGATCCTCTCGCGTCCCCTCCGCCTTCCCTCCCGCTCACGAACCCTCCGCGTCCCACGTCCCGATGACGGTCCTCGCCATGAACGCCGCAGAGCAGCACGCCCGCGCCGCCGCGTCCGATCGCGTGGTGCCGCTGCGTCGCGTCGTGCTGCCGGGAACGCTCTTGGCGATGGGGGCGGCGCTGCTCGTCGGCGTGATCCTCCGCTTGCCCGAAGGTGTCGCCGCTCACGCGCTCGCCGGCATCGCCGCGGCGACGATCACCGGCGTGCTCGGCGCCGGCCTGAAGGCACGCGCGGTGGCGAAGCCCGCGCAGGACCCGCAGGCGGGCACGGCGCTCCAGGCGGCGATCCTCGGCGACTTCGTCCTGCAGCTCTTCGTCGTCGGCGGAGGCACGCTCGCGCTCTTCGTCGCGGACACGAAATTCGAATCCATTGCCGGTTTTGGGCTCGGCTTCGCAGCGATCGCACTCGCGCACCAGGCGGGTTCGTCGCTCGTGCTCGCCAAGGCGCTGAGGCGCCGCGCGGCAGCCGCGGTCCGCACCGCACCATCCGCTCCGACTCACGCACCTTCGACTCACGACGCTCGGATTCGCGAGGTCGAGAAACCCCAATGAGCCTGATCCGGATCCTGCTCTGCGCCGTGGCACTCGTCACGGGCGCCGTCGCCCAGGCCACGGGCGAGCACGCGCAAGGCGGTGCCCATGCTCAGGGCACGATGGCGATGGACAGCTCGGCCTTCTTCACCGAGCTCTATTCGCACCTGCAGCCGCACGCGCTCGGCGCGGCCCACGGCCCGCTGCCGGAAGGCGCGCAGCACGAGGCGCCCTCGGTCTTCACGTTTTACAACGTCAACGCCGCGCAGCTCGTCGCGCTCGGCCTCATGCTCGTCGTGTTCATGGCCGTGCTCGCGAGCTTCCGCTCGACGCGCACGCCCTGGCTGCTGCGCGTGTTCCGGGGCTTCTGCCGCTGGATCCGCGACGAGATGGTCTTCAAGGTGATGGGCGAGGAAGAGGGGCGCAAGTTCGCGCCGTACTTCATGTACCTCTTCTTCTTCATCGCGTTCATGAACCTCGTGGGCCTGATCCCGAGCAGCGTGACGGCGACGGCCTGCGTCTTCGTCACCGCGGCGCTCGCGATCCTGACCTTCGTGATGATGGTCGGGGGCGGGATGATGCATCAGGGCGCGGTCGCGTTCTGGAAGCACCTCCTCCCGCACGGGCTGCCCGCCTGGCTCGTGCCGCTCATGTTCGTGCTCGAGGTGATCGGACTCCTGGTGAAGCCCTTTGCGCTCACCATCCGACTCTTCGCCAACATGCTGGCGGGTCACCTCGTCATCTACTCCTTCGTGGGGATGATCTTCCTCTTCGCCAAGATGTTCGAGATGGGCTTCTTGTCGTGGGGGACCGCGCTGCCGGCCGTCGGCATGGGCGTGTTCATCAGCATCATCGAGGCCTTCGTGGCGCTGCTGCAGGCCTACATCTTCACGTATCTCAGCATCATCTTCGTCCAGCAGTCGCTCCACCCCGCTCACTGATCGCGTCGCGCGATCGGCGGCATCGCCGCGCTCGCGCACGCGCCTCGGTGGGCGGCGGATGACCGCCGGACGAGACCCTCGGCTTCTTCCCCTTTCCTTTCTCGAAACGTCCGTCGACGCCCCGCGTCGACTCTCACAGGAGACCCTGATGCTCTCGTTGATCCTCGCTTCCGCCGGCATCGGTGCCGGTATCGCCGCCGGTGGTTCCGTGATCGGCGCCGGCATCGGCATCGGTCAGATCGGCGCCTCGGCCGGCGAAGGCATCGCCCGCCAGCCGGAGGCCGCGGAGACCATCCGTGGCAACGCGCTGCTGCTCGCGGCCCTCGTCGAAGGCGTCGCGTTCTTCGGCGTCGTCGTCGGCCTGCTCTTGTCCTTCAAGGTCACGGCCTGATTCCCGCCATGCCGGCCATCGCCCAGATCCTCGGCGCCGAGCTCGGCGTGCTGCTGGCGGCCCCGTCGCCGGCGCTCGCCGAGGGCGGCGGCTTCAATCCCTTCGAGTTCGCGCCGGGCGCGGCGATCTGGACGATCGTCATCTTCGTCCTCGCCCTCGTGCCGATGTGGAAGTTCGTCTTCGGGCCGATCACCAAGGCCCTCGACGAGCGCGACCGCAAGGTCGACGAGGCCCTGGCCGCGGCCGAACGCGCGCGCAAGGAAGCGGAGGAACAGACCGCCGCGACCCGCGCGGAGCTCGAGAAGGCGCGGCACGAAGCGCGCCAGATGGTGCAGGAGGCCACGGCGCGCGCCGAGCGTCAGGCCCAGGACGAACTCGCCCGGGCCCGCGTCGAAGCGGAGCGTCAGCTCCAGCAGGCGCGGACCGAGATCGACGCCCAGAAGCGCAAGGCTCTGGAGGAGATCCGCCGCGAGGTCGTCGGGCTGGCCGTCGGCTCGGCCGGTGCCATCCTGAAGCGCGACGTCGACGACGCGGCGCATCGCCAGTTCGTCACCGAGTTCCTCGGAGGCGCGAAGCGATGAGCACCCTGTCCCGTCGCTGGGCGCGTGCCCTCTTCGAGGTCGCAGCGAGTCAATCCGCGGTCGACGCCGTCGCCGCGGACCTCGCGGGGATCGACGGGGTGCTCGCCGATCCCGAGCTGCGCGAGTTCATCGCACGGCCCGAGCTCCAGGCGACGGCCCGGCAGGTGATCCAGCAGCGCCTCGGCGAGGGGCGTCACGCCCTCGTCCGCAACCTGCTCGGCGTGCTCGCGGAGCGCCGCCGGCTCGGGCTCCTGCTCGAGCTGCGCCTCGCGTTCGACGAGCTCGTCCTCTCCTCACGCGGTGAGGTGCGGGGTCTCGTCGAGACCGCGCACGCGCTCGGCGAGGCCGAACGCGAACGACTCGCCGCGACCGCGGCGAAGCTGTCCGGGCGAGTCGTGCACCTCGCGGTGCAGGTGAAGCCCGAACTGATCGGCGGCATCCGCCTGCGCGTGGGCAACACGCTCTGGGACGGCAGCGTCGCCCAGGCCCTCGACGAGCTCCGCGAGCGCCTGCTCGAGGCGCCGCTCGCGCGGGCCGCGCATTGAGACTGCAGCTGAGCCCCGACCGTCCTGCGCCGGCGCGAGCCGCGACGGCGCCCCGGATCGGAGCAGAGACCGACTTCGCAACGACTTCGCCGGTGACTCGCGCAGCGACTGCGCCGAGCCCATCGGAACCACGCATTCACACTCGACAACGCGATACATCCAGGACACCCCGATGGATCTGAAGGCATCCGAGGTCACGAGCGTCCTCAAGAAGGAGATCGAGGGCTTCGAGGGTTCGACCAAGAAGTCGAACGTCGGAACCGTGCTCTCCGTCGGCGACGGCGTCGCACGCATCCACGGTCTCGACGACTGCATGATGAGCGAACTCGTCGAGTTCGTCGGCAGCGGCGTCTCCGCGATGGCGCTGAACCTCGAAGAGGACAACGTCGGCGTGGTGCTGCTGGGCGACGAGACCAAGGTCAAGGAGGGCGACACCGTCCGCACGACCGGTCGCGTCATCTCCGTGCCGACGGGCATGGGCCTCATCGGCCGCGTGGTCGACGCGCTCGGCGTCCCGATCGACGGCAAGGGCAGCATCAACTACACGGAGAAGGACTTCCGTCCCATCGAGGGCCGCGCGCCTTCGGTGCCGGAGCGCCAGCCCGTGAAGGAGCCGCTGCAGACCGGCATCAAGTCGATCGACGCGATGATCCCGATCGGCCGTGGCCAGCGCGAGCTGATCATCGGCGACCGCGCGACGGGCAAGACCGCGATCTGCGTCGACACGATCATCAACCAGCTCACGACGGGCGGTGGCGATCCGACGAACAAGGACCAGGTCATCTGCATCTACGTCGCGGTCGGGCAGAAGCAGTCGACGGTGAAGGCCGTCGTCAAGAAGCTCGAGGAGACGGGGGCGATGCGCTACACGATCGTCGTGTCGGCGCCGGCCTCGGCACCCGCGGCCATGCAGTTCCTCGCGCCCTACGGTGGCTGCGCGATGGGCGAGCGGTTCCGCGACGAGGGCCGCCACGTCGTCATCTTCTACGACGATCTCTACAAGCAGGCGCTCGCCTACCGCCAGGTCATGCTGCTCCTGCGCCGTCCGCCGGGTCGCGAGGCGTTCCCGGGCGACGTGTTCAACCTCCACTCGCGCCTCCTCGAGCGCGCGGCCAAGCTGAGCGCGGCGCTCGGCGGTGGCTCGCTCACGGCGCTGCCGATCGTCGAGACGCAGGAAGGTGACGTGTCGGCCTACATCCCGACGAACGTCATCTCCATCACCGACGGCCAGATCTTCCTCGAGTCCTCGCTGTTCAACGCCGGCCAGCGTCCCGCGGTGAACGCCGGCATCTCGGTGTCGCGCGTCGGTGGCTCGGCGCAGATCCCGGCGATGAAGAAGGTCGCCGGCGGTCTCCGCATCGGCCTCGCGCAGTACCGCGAGCTCGCGGCCTTCGCGCAGTTCGGCAGCGACCTCGACAAGTCGACGCAGCAGGCGATCAACCGCGGCCGTCGTCTCGAGGAACTGCTCAAGCAGCCGCAGTACGAGCCGGTGACCGTCGAGGAACAGGTCGCGGTGATCTACGCAGGCACCTCGGGTGGTCTCGACGAGGTGCCGGTCAACCGCGTGCTCGAGTTCGAGCGCGCCTACCGCGATCACCTCAAGGCCAACCACAAGGGCCTGCTCGAGACGATCCGCAAGGACAAGAAGTGGAGCGACGATCTCGCGAAGCAGTTCGACGGGATCTGCGCCCGGTTCCGCGGCGAGTTCCTCGCGTGAGTTCCGCGGGCGCCACGCGCGTGGCGCCCTCGACCAAGTCCTCCAGCGCATCACCGCACCGCCCGAGCCGCTAGCCGATGGCCAACGTCAAGGAACTCCGCGGACGCATCAAGTCGATCGCCAACATCGCCAAGATCACGAAGGCGATGGAGATGGTGGCGTCGATGAAGCTGCGTCGTGTCCAGGGTCGCGCGGCCGCCTTCCGCCCCTACACCGAAGAGCTGCGCAGCCTCCTCGAGCACCTCGGCGACTTCGTCGGCACCGACGCCGACCTGCCGCTGTTCCGCCGCCGGGAGGTCAAGACCATCGGCGTGCTCGTCATCACCTCGGATCGCGGTCTCTGCGGCGCCTACAACGCCAACGTGCTCGCGAAGGTGACCGCGCTCCGCGCGAGCGCCGAGGCCGAGGGCAAGCAGCTCGTCTTCTACGTCATCGGCAAGAAGGGCTACGCCTGGCTGGGCCGCCGCGGCCTGAAGGTGAAGCACTTCTATGCGGAGCCGCCGCTCGAGAGCCTCGACTTCCGGACGGCGCGCGTCGCGAGCGACGACCTCGTCGGCGCGTTCCAGAAGGGCGAGCTCGACGAGGTCCGCCTCGTCTTCACCGCCTTCCATTCCGCCGCGCGTTTCGAGCCCCGCAACGATCGATTCCTGCCGGTCGGCAGCGATCTGGTCGCCACCGAGGAGGCGAAGGTCAACGCACGGCAGAGTTCCTATCTGCTCGAGCCCGATCCGCAGGCGATCTTCGAGCGCATCCTTCCCAAGTACCTCCAGACGGTCGTGATGGACGCGATGATCGAGTCCCTCGCCGCGGAGATGGCCTCGCGCCGCATGGCCATGAAGGGCGCGACGGACGCCGCGAGCCGCATGGGCAAGGAACTGAAGAAGAAGTACAACCGCGCGCGTCAGGAGACCATCACGAAGGAGCTGCTCGACATCGTCGGCGGCGCCAGCGCGGTGTCGTGAGCGCGACGCGGGTCCAAGGCATTTCCTCAAACAGCTTCAACACAGTCGATCGAGACAGAGTCGATCGCGACAGATTCGGAGACGACCAGTGACGGCGACCGCGACTCGAGGCAAGGTCCTACAGGTGTTCGGCCCCGTGGTGGACGTGGAGTTCCCCGAGGGCCACCTGCCGCCGATCTACAACGCGCTGCGCATCCAGGACAGCGGCCGCAAGATCGATCTCACCCTGGAGGTCGCGCAGCAGCTCGGCAACTCCACCGTGCGCGGCATCGCGCTCTCGTCGACCGACGGCCTCACGCGTGGCATGGAGGTCAGCGACACCGGCGCGCCGATCTCGGTGCCCGTCGGCCAGGCCACGATGGGCCGGCTCTTCGACGTGCTCGGCAACGCGCTCGAGGTCGGCGTCGCGCACCCGCGCACCGGCAAGCCGATGCCGCCGGTCGTGACGAAGGATCGCTTCCCGATCCACCGCCCGGCCCCGCGCTTCGAGGACCAGCAGGAGATCAAGATCATCTTCGAGACGGGCATCAAGGTCGTCGACCTGCTCTGCCCCTTCGCGAAGGGCGGCAAGGTCGGCCTCTTCGGGGGCGCCGGTGTCGGCAAGACCGTGCTCATCCAGGAGCTGATCCGCGTCACGGCGGTCGAGAAGGGCGGCTTCTCGGTCTTCTGCGGCGTCGGTGAGCGCACACGCGAGGGCAATGACCTCTGGCTCGAGATGGCCGAGGCCGAATACACGCAGCCCGACGGCAGCAAGGCCTCGGTGCTCGACAACGCGGTGCTCGTCTTCGGCCAGATGAACGAACCCCCGGGTTCGCGTCTGCGCGTCGGCCTCACCGGCCTCACGATGGCGGAGTACTTCCGCGACCGCGAGAAGAAGGACGTGCTCCTCTTCGTCGACAACGTGTTCCGCTTCGTGCAGGCGGGCTCGGAGGTGTCGGCACTGCTCGGTCGTCTGCCGAGCGCCGTCGGTTACCAGCCGACGATGGCGTCCGAGATGGGTGCGCTCCAGGAGCGCATCACGTCGACGAAGGACGGCTCGGTGACCTCGATGCAGGCGGTCTACGTGCCGGCCGACGACATCACCGACCCGGCGCCGGTCGCGACCTTCGCGCACCTCGACTCGACGATCATCCTCGAGCGTCAGATCGCGGAGCTCGGCATCTATCCCGCGGTCGACCCGCTGAAGTCGACCAGCAAGATGCTCACGCCGGGCGCCGTCGGCCAGGACCACTACGAGGTCGCGCGCGGCGTGCAGAAGACGCTGCAGCGCTACCAGGATCTGCGCGACATCATCGCGATCCTCGGCATGGAAGAGCTCAGCGACGAGGACAAGCTCGTGGTCTCGCGCGCGCGCAAGATCCAGCGCTTCCTCTCGCAGCCCTTCTTCGTCGCCGAGCAGTTCACGGGCTCGCCGGGCAAGTTCGTCAAGCTCGCGGACACCGTGCGCTCCTTCAAGGAGATCCTCGAGGGCCGTCACGACGAGCTGCCCGAGCAGGCCTTCTACATGGTCGGCAGCATCGAGGAAGCCGTCGCGAAGGCGAAGAAGCTCTGAGCCGCACGAACCGAGGAACCCTCACGTGACCAAGACCCTCCGCCTGCGCATCGTGTCGCCGGACGCCGTCGTCTTCGACGGCAAGGTCCGCAGCGTGCAGTTCATGGGCATCGACGGGAGCTACGGCATCCTGGCGAACCACGCGCCGCTGATGACCGCGACCCTGCCCGGCGTGCTGAAGCTCGAACTCGAAGAGGGCAAGCGCGAGGAACTCGTCGTCACCGACGGCTTCGCCGAGATGCGGGACAACCTGCTCACCTTCGTCTGCGAAGCCGGCGAGCGCGCGAAGGACATCGACGTGGCCCGCGCCCGCGAGGCCGAGAAGCGCGCCCGCGACCTGCTCGCCAACCGCGCCGCGCTCGCCGCCGAAGACGTCCTCAAGGCCGAGGACGCGCTGCGCCGCGCGATGGTGCGCCAGCTCGTCGGTCAGCGCTCGGGCGCCAGCGTGGATCTCTGAGCGGGTGGTGGGGCGCGAAACCGCCGAAGCTCACCCCGAGTGCGGGGATGACGATCGGGCGTGCCGGGGCTTGGCCAGCGGCCTGACATTCAGCTTGGGAATGTGGGGCAGGGAAGGCGTTTTGCCTGTGTCCGGCGGCTCGCCAAGGTGCCGAAAGCGTCGGTATTGCAACGGGTTGTGTTGGCGTAGAGCGAACTCGTTGCCGAACTGACGATCACGCGGCATGCCTGCGATTCCCGGGAAGCGAGTTACAACGAAAGTTGCAGCCGGTCCGCGTTGCCAGGCCAGCAACGATCGGAAGGTGACGAAGCGCAGTTTGCTGGTGAGGCACGGGAGAGCTGGGGCGGGATCTGCCAATCTGGTTGCGTAACCCGCCGGTGATCGCTAGGTTTCGCAAGCAGAATGGCTTCTGGCGCCTTGGCTGCGGACGCACCGATCGCTGCATGGGTCGACTCCCTGCAGGGCGCGGGTCGCTACACGTTCACGCACCGCGACCTGCGACAACTCGCTGGCCGCAGTGTGGTCGCCATCGATTCGGCCCTGCGTCGCCTGAAGCAGAAGGGCCGTATCTGGGCCCCGCGCCGCGGCTTCTTCGTGATCGTGCCCGTCGAGTATCGGGCTGCTGGATGTCCGCCGGCGACCTGGTTCGTTGCGGACCTCATGCGATTCCTCGGCCAGCCCTACTACGTCGGCATCCTGAGTGCCGCGGCGTTGCACGGCGCCGCGCACCAGCAACCGATGGCCTTCCAGGTCGTAACCGACCAGCCAACGCGGCCGGCGAGTGGGGGGCGCGTGCGCATCGAGTTCCACATGAGCCGGGTTCTGAAGCGGACGCCCGTGGTCGAGATGCCGACCGATACTGGGACCATCCGGGTCGCATCGCCCGAAGCGACGGCCTTCGACCTGGTTCGTTATCCGGCCGCAGCCGGCTATTGGAGCAACGTTGCCACAGTGCTCGGCGAGTTGGCGGAACGGATGCAGCCTGAAGCCCTCGACCTTTGCGCCGCGCACCAGGCCACGCCCGATGTGCAGCGACTGGGCTATCTGCTGGAGTTCATCGATCGGCAGGAGCTCGCCGACCGCTTGGCGACCCGACTCACTGGGCAGCGTGTGCGTCCCGTTCTCCTCGCAAGTAAGCACAAGCCAGGTCGCGCCAACCCGCATCCGACCTGGCGGGTCATACCAAACGTGAAGGTCGAGGTGGATCAGTGATCCCGCGCGCGCACGTCACCGCGTGGCGCGCGTCAGCGCCCTGGCCAGCAGACGCGCAGGTCGAACAGGATCTCGTTCTGTCACGCGCGTTGGTTGCGCTCTATTCGCTGCCTGAGGTGGCCAAGACGTTGGCCTTCCGCGGTGGTACGGCCCTGCACAAGCTCGTTCTGCCGCGGCCAGGGCGATACTCGGAGGACATCGATCTCGTACAGATCGCGCCGGGTCCGATCGGCCCGATCCTGGATGCGGTTCGTGAGGCGCTCGATCCATGGCTCGGCGCACCCGGGCGCAAACAGACGGCAGACGGCGCCACGTTGGTCTACCGATTCGAGAGCTCGGGGCTCCCCGTGCAGCCGATGCGCTTGAAGGTCGAGATCAACACCCGCGAGCATGGCAGCCAGGTGCCGATGCGTCGGCAGGACTTCGCCGTCAGCAACCCGTGGTTCGAAGGCGCGGCCGCCGTGATGACCTACGCCGCGGAGGAGTTGCTCGGCACCAAGCTCCGAGCGCTCTATCAACGCAAGAAGGGGCGCGACCTGTTCGACCTTTGGCAGGCGCTATCGTTGCTACGCGTCGATGACGGCGGCGTCGTTGCGATGTTCGGCGAGTACTTGCAGCGCGAAGGGACGCGGATCACGAGGGCCCAGTTCGAGCGCAACTTGGCCCAGAAGGAGAGCATGCCCGAGTTCCTGGGCGACATCCTGCCGCTGTTGCCATCCCGGTCGGGTTACGACCCGACGGAGGCGCTCAGGTTGGTTCGCGTTCGGCTGATCGAGAAGCTTCCTGGCAGGGCGTGGCGTGCAACGGAGCAGGGAGACTCGTGACCACGGATCTCGCGAGGTTGCGGGCCCACCTGCGGAAGATGTCACACGAGTACCTCTTCGCCATGTTGGACGAGGCAGTGGGGCTGTTGCCAAAGGCGAAGCTGGATCTGCTCGTGCGACGCTACGTCTCCCCGGAATACATGCAGAAGGAGATCTCGACGTCGAAGTCCAGGCCGACCCTTCGCGCCGAGGTCAGCGATTTCGTCGAGCGCAGGCGTCGCGGTGACTACTTCGAGTCGTTCAACGTCAACTCAAAGAACTGCACCGAGCAATCCAACGGCACGACCGCGTGGATCGAGGACTGCAATCGCCTGCTCGACCGCTGTGTCGCCAGAGCAGAGGTGAAGAGTGGCCGGCCCGAGGCTCTGGAGGCGATCGAGAGCCTGTTCGACATCATCGATCTCGCGGCGTCCTGTGAAATGGATGTCGTGTTCTTCGCCGACGAGGGTGGGCTCTGGTCATTCGGGATCGACTGGACGGCAGTCATCGAGGCGTGGGTCACTTGTGCTGCACACGTCGAGGCAAGAGACGGCGCTATCGAGGCGCGTGCGACGAAAGTGCTGACGAGGTTCGGAAAGGCAGGAGCCGGGATCGGAAGGGCGGCTGCGGCACGCAGGGCACGGATCTCGGAGCAGGACGCATGAGCGAGTACCAGTACTACGAGTTCTTGGCCATCGATCGCCCACTCACCAGGAACCAGATGGGCGAACTGCGCGCCTGCTCGACGCGTGCGCGCATCACGACGACGGGTTCGTCAACGAGTATCGCTGGGGCGACTTCAAGGGAGACGAGAACGCGTGGATGGAGCGCTACTTCGACGCGTTCCTCTACGTCGCGAACTGGGGCACCAACATCTTGATGCTTCGGCTGCCTGCTGCCGCCTTGTCCGCGAAGGCGGCGAAGGCTTACTTCCGGTCCGACGCCGCATCGGCTCGCGTCAAGGGCGGCAATACGATCCTGACCTTCTGTTCCAGGGACGAGGAAGGGAACGAGGAGATCAGGCTCTCCTAAAGGAGCTGTAGCTCCGGCAGCGTGATCCCACCGCGCAAACTGGATCGTTGCGATCCGAGGTGCCTTGGTGTGGAAGCCGAACGCGCGATGGCTGAGGAGTCGAATCTGGTCGTTGACGCCTTCGCCGAGGCCGTTGGTCACGCGATGTTCCAGGAATGCGCGGATGCCTGTGAATGATCGCGAAGCGGACGGCCGAGCTTGACGAATGGAGCGAGACGTCAGGCCGTAGCTTGGTCAGCGCATCGAGACGATCGTCACGGACGTTCACGACGCGATGCGGTGTCGGCCAGCGGAGTCCCCCCTGTGTCAAGGTGCTTGCAGCCTCCGGCCGATCGGCCACCCGCCCGTGCCGTCCGCCGCGTCCGGGGGCGACGGCATCTCGCCCTGGGTGACTTTGCATCAGCAAGCTAAGCTCCCGGTCGAAGCGCGCGGTCGCGGCGCCTACCCTGCCACCCGCCCTCGCTCCGAGACCCCCCCAGCGAACCCGATGAACGCCAGAGAAGCTGCGGCGCCGAGCGCCGATCCGAGCCTCACCGCGCCCGTCCTCGCGGTCCGCGAGCTCTTCCGCTTCCACGACGTGGAGGGGCGCAGCCAGCCGATCCTGCGCGGGATCAGCTTCGAGCTCCCGCGGGGGTCGTTCACGACGATCATGGGGCCCTCGGGCTCGGGGAAGTCGACCCTGCTGCATCTGCTCGCGGGGCTCGACGTGCCCTCGTCGGGCACCGTGCGGCTGATGGGTGAGGAGCTCTCGAGCGCCGACGAGGCGTTGCGGACGCGGGTGCGCCGGCAGCACATCGGGTTCATCTTCCAGTTCTTCAACCTGCTGCCCGATTTGACGGTGGAGGAGAACGTCGGGTTGCCGCTGCGCATCGCGGGGGAGCGGCCGGAACGTCACCGCGCGCGGATCGACGGTCTCCTCGACACGCTCGGCGTGACCCATCTGCGCGGGCGCCTGCCGGCGCGGCTCTCGGGCGGCGAGATGCAGCGGGTGAGCATCGCGCGCGCGCTCGTGACGCAGCCGCCGCTGCTGCTCTGCGACGAGCCGACGGGCAACCTCTCGTCGAAGGCGGGGGAGGAGATCGTCGCCCTGCTGCGGGCGATCTGCGACCGCGGCCAGGCGACCGTGCTGCTCGTGACGCACAACCCGCGCGACGCCGCGTTCGGCGACCGCGTGCTCTTCCTGCACGACGGTCAGCTCGACGAGGCGCAGGCGCTCGTGCGCGGCGCGGGTCAGGCGCCGTTCTCGGCGCACGACGTGCACGCCCGTCTCGAAGAGCTGGGGATCTGACGTGAAGGGCACGCTCTTCCTCGTCACGCGCGGTTGGCGCACGAACAAGCTGCGGACCGCGCTCTCGATCCTCGGCATCGCGCTCGGGGTGGCCGTCGTCACGGGCATCCACGTGATGGACCACAACACGGTCCAGAGCCGGCTGCGCGCGGCGAACCCCGCACACGGGCGCGTCGACTTCGAGCTCGTGCCCAAGGACCGCGCGGCACCGCTCGACGGCCTCGCGGAGCGGCTGCGCGCGCAGAGCGACATCGCCGCGGTGGGGCTCGTGCGCAGCGCGAGCGTGGAGCTCACGCACGCGGCGGCGTCGCTCGGGGTCGTGCGCTGCTTCGGCCTGGCCCCGCTGCCTGAAGCGGCCTTCGGCCACTACGTCGTCGCGCGCGGTCGCGACCTGTCGCCGCTCGACGGCGACGGCGCCGTGCTGCTCGGGGCGGAGCTCGCGGACGCGGCCGGCATCGCCGTCGACGACGAGCTCGTGCTCGGTCCGGCGAGCGGCCTGGTCGTGACGCGCTGCAAGGACGGTCGCCGCGAGCCGGTGTCCGGCGCGGGCGCCTCGCCGTCGCCCGAGCGCGTCGTCGTGCGCGGCATCCTCGCCCCGCGCGGGCTCGGCGACCGTGAGCAGGGGCGCGTGATCGTCGGCAGCTACGCCCTGGCACAGCGGCTCGCACCCACGGAGCTCGCGCTCATCCAGGTGAACCGCGTGCCCGGGCGCGACCTCGACGCGCTGCGGCAATCGCTCGGTGCGGACTTCGTCGTGCGCGACGAATCGGCCGCGCTGCTCGGCGAGAACAGCGACGAGCGCGCCTTCCGCAACGGCGTGAAGCTGCTCGGCGGACTCGCGCTCATCCTCGGGATGTTCGTCGTGTTCCAGACGCTCTCGCAGTCGCTCGTCGAGCGCCTGCGGCAGATCGGACTCCTGCGCTGCCTCGGCGCCTCGAGCGGCGGCATCGCGGGCGTCTTCCTGCTCGATGCGGTGGCGCTCGCCGCCTGCGGCACGGCGCTCGGGCTCGTGCTCGGGGTGCTGCTCGCCTTCGTGCTCCAGAAGCTCGGCATCTCGACGCTCGGGATGTTCAAGGACTGGGAGCTCGACGAGCTGCCGCTGCGCCCGTTGCTCTCGATCGCCGCGCTCGGCTTCCTCTTCACGCTGGCCGGTGCGGCCTTCCCGCTGCTGCGCGCGCGCAAGCTCTCGGCGCTTCGCATCCTGCAGGCGCGCGGCCTCGATGCGCGCGACGACGTGCTCAAGGGCGTCGACCGCTTCCTCTTCGTCCTGCTCGTCGTGCTCCTGCCGCTCGGCTACCTCGCGACGACCACGCTGCTCAGCGAGACGGAGCGCGAGACGCAGGGCGTGCTGCTCCAGCTCGGCGGACTCCTGCTCGTGTTCGGCGTGCTCCTCCTCGGTGCTCCGCGGCTCGTGCGCGCGATGGGGGCGTTGTGGCTCCTGCCGCTCCGCCGCGGCATGCCCCTCGCGACGCATCTCGTGCGGAGCTCGTTGCACGGGCAGACGGGTCGCTTCGCCGCATCGATCTGCGGGCTCGGCATCGTCTTGCTCGCCCTGCTCGCGCTCGAGAGCCTCACGACCGCGCTGCACATGGATGCGCGGGCCTTCGGCCGGCGCGCGATGGACGGCGCGCTCTACCTGCGCGGCGAGCCGACGACCGAGGCGCGCGCGCTCGAACTCGCGGCGATCCCGGGCGTGCTCGGCGTGACGCCGCTCGTCGGCACCGTGGCCGCGCCGTTCCAGGTCTCCGGTCTGAGCCCGCAGTACCTCGCGGGCGAGGGCGGCCCGCTCGCCGGACGCGAGGAGGACCTCCGTCGCTACGCGGAGCTGCGCAGCCTCGTCGTCAGCAAGCGCCTCGCGAAGCTCTCGGGGCTGCGTGCCGGCGATTCGGTCACCCTGGTCAGCGATGCGGGGCCCGTGCCCTACCTCGTCCTCGAGGTCAGCGACGCGGTCGGCTTCTTCCCCGACGACCCCGCCTTCGCCGTCGCACACCCGCGCTGGATGACGCAGGACTTCTGCGTGCCGGAGCGGGGCGTCGAACGCATCGCGATCCGGATGGCGCCGGACGCCTCGTCGCTCTCGATCCGCGATGCCGCGCGGCAGATCCTCCCCGGCATCGTGTTCGCCAAGACCGGCGCGAGCATCGTCGCCTACCTCGTCAACGACGTGACGCGCGACTTCCGGCTCTTCCAGATCCTGCTGGCGCTCGTGCTCCTGCTCGCGGCGATCGGCGTCGTGAACGCCACGACGATCGCCGCGCTCGGCCGCGTGCGCGAGATCGGCGTGCTGCGCGCGCTGGGCACGTCGCGACGCCAACTCCGCGCGGTGTTCCTGCTCGAAGGGGTGCTCGTCGGGGGCACCGCGAGCCTCGTGGCCCTGGCGCTCGGCATTCCCCTGGGGCGACTCCTCGTGCTCGGCATGAATCGGGTGACGGGGCTCGAGGCACCCTATGGCGTGCCCTGGCACGCGGTGGTCGCGGTGCCGCTGCTCGGCCTCGGCACGGGCCTGCTTGCCGCGCTCGTGCCCGGGGCGCGCGCCGCGCGCATCGAGCCGGCGGAAGCCGTGCGCTTCGAGTGACGCGCGCCGCTCAGCTCCCGATCACCAGCTCGAGGCCGCGCGAGGTGACGAGCCCGACCGCATTGGCGCTCGGGTCCACGCAGACGAACTGCACGGCGAGCGTCGCGCCGAGCGCGCTGGGATCGACCGGGACCGTGAGCGGGCCGCTGCTCGCGGTGCCGCTGCCGTCGGCGGGCAGGAAGAGATTGAAGCCGTCGGTCGTGGCGCTCAGCCAGCAACCGGTCAGGCCGAAGGGCGAGAGGGCGACGGACGTGGGCGCACCCAGGTTGAGCACGGTCGACGCTCCCGGCAGTGCATTGCGGCAGAGCAGCGTGAGCGATTGGCCGAGCTTCGGGCAGCCGAGCGCGGCGGCCAAGGCCAGATTGCCGGCGCTGCCGGGGCAGGCCGCACCGACGTTGCGGATGCGCGGCGGGGTGCCGCTGAAGCCGAAGTCCTGGACCCGGAGATGGCCCGGCGGCGAAGGCAGGGACAGCACCCCTTGTCCCGAGGCGGCGACGAACTCGGCGTAACCGTCGCCGTCCACGTCGCCCGCGCGCGAATAGGCGACGAGGGGATGGATGGAATTCGGGAGGACGTAGGCCGGGAGTTGCGCGAAGTCGGAACCGGAAAATGCGGTGGCGGTGACCACCGCTCCCGACAGGCTCGGTTGCGACAGGATCATGGCCCCGAGGTCGGGGATGCAATCGCCATTGACGTCGCCGAGACCGGCGATGAGAGCGATCGGATCGGTGGGAAGGACGGAGCGGACGAAGAGCGTTGCGCCGCTCGCGCCGTCGAACGCCTCGATGTAGCCGAGGGTCAGGGTCTGGCGCGTGTACGCGTACTCGTCCCGGCCATCCTGATCGAGGTCGCCGAGGATGCACGCCGACAGCGCGTAGTAGGCGGGACCGTGGGTCCGGATGAGAGCGCCGCTGCGCCCCGAGTGGAGCGCCATCTGGCCGGTCGTGGAGGTGAGCTTCCGGTAGAAGATGAAGTCGGGGACGCCGTCGCCATCGATGTCGCCGCCCGCCGCGATCACGCGACCGAGTTCGGCTCCAGAGGCTCCGACGAAGGCCGGCAGGATCGACGCCCAGGAGGCTCCGGACAGCAGCTCGACGCGGCCCGCGCCGCCGCCTGCGTTCGGGATGCCGAGGAGGAGATCGGGGATTCCATCGAGGTCGACGTCGCCCGCGGCGCTGAGTTCGGTCCCGAGCCGCTCGCCCGCAGCGCCCTGGCGCGCGTAGAGCAGCGAGGCGTCGAGTCCCGAGTAGACGTAGAGCGCGCCGGCATTGACGCCGCCGACCGCATCGGTGGGGGAGCCGACCGCGAACTCGGCGCGCCCGTCGCCATTGATGTCGCCGAGGAGGGCGACCGAGGCTCCGAATCCGCAGCCCGTCGAAGCGCCGTGCACGATGTGGATCAATGCGCCGGTCGAACCCTTCAGCACGCGCACGGTGCCGAAGGTGGTGCCGGCAATGCTCGAGTTGCTGCTGCCCGCGACGACGTCGGGGAGTCCGTCGCCGTCGACGTCGAAGCCGCCGTCGGCATCGCTGGCGAGGCGCTCATTGGTGGTGCCGCTGAGCGTCCAGAGCGGGGTCTGCGCGCGGCCGAGACCGCAGAGCAGCGGGAGGAGGAGGCCGAGCCGCAGAGCGAGCGGGCCGTCGATACGCCGGGACTTGGAGAGAGAGAGCACGTGGAATCCAGATCCGAGGAGGAGTGAGCGTTCGGGCAGCGAGCGCACGCCGCCGTCGACGGGCTGCTCCCGGAGCGAGAAACGGAACCCGGGCGTCGAGGCGTCGCGCCGACGGGAGATTCCCGGCGCGGCACGGCGCGGTGCTCCGTACCACAGCCCTCGCTCAGCGACCCGTCGTCGCGCGCTCCGCTTCGTCGCGGAGCCCTTGCCAATGGCTGGACTGCGCCGCGTGACCCGCGCCTGGCTCCCGCTGCTCCCAGGCCTCATGGAGACGTGCGAGAGCCGCGGCCGCATCACGCCGCTCGGTCGCCGCTGCGTCGCGCTCGTCGAGGGCGGACCAGACCCGCAGGAGCTCGGCCTCGGCCTCGGCATGGCGCCCCGCGTCCGACCAGAGCGCCGCGAGGTCGAGCGCGACGAGCTGGGCCCGACCCGCATTGCGGAGTTCGCGCTGGGCCGCGAGCGCCTGGCGGAAGAGGCGCTCGGCCTCGGCGATGTTTCCGGCGTCCCGTTCGGCCTTGCCGAGGGCCCAGGCCTCGCCGGCGCTCAGCACGTGCGTCTCGCCGACGAGCGCGGTGTTCATGGCGTGGCCGCTGCGCATCAGCGCCAACCCTTCTTCGCGACGTCCCTGCCTGAGGACGACCCCGCCGAGATTGAAGCGCGCCTGGCCGACGTCGAGGTGGGGGCGTTCGCCGTGGATCCGCAGGAGGATCTCGAGGCCGAGGGCGCCATTGCGCTCCGCCTCGGCGAAGCGTCCGGTCTCGGACTGGAGCAGGGCGATCGAGCCGAGCACGACGGCGACGTTCTCGTTCGCATCGCCGACGGCCTTTCGGTACAGCGCGAGCGACTCGAGGTGGCACGCCTCCGCGTCCGCGAAGCGCCGCTGCGCGCGCAGGACGAGCCCCAGGCTGTTGAGCGACTGGGCGAGGTTCACCGCACCGAACTTGTCACCCGCCGCATGCCGTGCGCGGCGGACGCGGACGCACTCGCGCAGGCTCGCCTCGGCCTCGGCGAAGCGATTGCCCTGCCGTTGGGAGCGGGCGAGGTACTGCAGCGCTTCGGCGAGCTCGATGCTGTCGGGGCCGTAGACCTCGCGCCCCAGCGTCACGGCGACGGCGGAGTGCGTCTCCGCCATCTCGATGGCGCCGATCGAGGCGAGGAGCTCGCCGATCGCGACCCGGACCGCGTGCTCGACCTCGGGCCGATGGGGCGTCTTCTGGTCGAGCAGCTTGCGCGAGGCCTGTTCGACCGCCTCACGTACCGTCATGTCGGCGCGGCCGTCGATGAGCGTCGCATCGCCGCTGCGGAACACGCTGCGCATGAAGGCGACGACCTCCTTCTGGATCGCGGACTCTTCGGCGGAGCGTTGCTCGGCGAATCGCGCCACATCGCGTTGCGTCGCGAGATCGATCGAGAGGTAGATCGCAGCGCCGAGCCCGAGGAGCAGGGCGAGGAGCAGGCCCGCGAGGGCCAGCGCGAGCTGCGGGCTGCGCTCGAGCCAACGCTGCCAGCGCAGCACGAGGCTCGCGGGCCGTGCGAGCACCGGCTCGTAGCCGAGGAAGCGCTCGAGGTCGTCGGCGAAGTCCGCGGCGCTGCGGTAGCGGCCCGCGGGATCGCGGTCCATCGCCTTGGCGATCACCGTGCTCAGGTCGCGCGGCACGTGCGCGGTGGCGCGCCCGAGCGGCGTCGCATCGCCGCTCTCGATGCGCCGCAGCACCTCGCCGGTCGAGGCGTCGGCGAAGGGGGACTTGCCGGCGAGCGCGCAGTACAGAGTGACGGCGAGCGCGTAGACGTCCGTCCACGGGCCGACCGCGTCGTGCTCGCCGCGCAGTTGCTCCGGCGCCGCGAAGGCAGCCGTTCCGAGGAACTCGCCGGTCGCCGTGTGCAGGCTGTTCTCGGCGTCGTGCACGAGGCTGAAGTCCGAGAGCACGGGCGAGCCGTCGGCGCGGAGCAACACGTTGCCCGGTTTGACGTCGCGGTGGACGAGACCGGCGGCGTGCACGACCTCGAGTGCGCGCGCGAGCTGCACCCCGAGCTGCGCCACCGCGGTCACCGAGAGGCGCGGATCGCGGGCCGCGATCGCCGTCGCGAGCGTGGCGCCGTCGATCCACTCCATCGAGTACGCGCAGAGCTCGGTGCGGACGATGACCTCGTGCACGGTGACGATGTGCGGGTGGCGCAGACGACCCAGTGCGCGCGCCTCCGTCGCGAAGCGCTCCCGCGAGCGGGCCGAGGCCACGAGCGCCGGTGCGAGGACCTTGAGCGCGACCGTGCGCGCGAGGCTCTCCTGGCGCGCCCGGTAGACGATGCCCATGCCGCCGCGCCCGAGCTCGGCCTGGATCGTGTAGCCGGCGATCTCCGGGAGGGCGGCATCCGTCGTGTCGGGGTCCGTGGTGACCGCGACCTCCCGGGCCAGCTCGAGCAGCGCCGCGGCGCGATCACGCAGGTGGGCGTGGTCGTGCAGGCGCTCCTCGAGTTCGAGCGGTGCGCCGGTCGCGCGGGCGCGGACCGCGAGTTCGAAGAACTCGTCGAGGAAGGCCTCGTCGTCGCTGTCGCTGTCGTGGTCGTGGTCGCTCATCGCCCTGCTCGGCGATCACGGATCGCCCGAACGGGAGAACGGCAGGGCGCGTCCGAAGCGTCGCGATCGCCGCGGATGTCCGGATCGCGCGGACTCATGCCTCGCCCGCCGCGCCGGCCTCGCCAAGCGTCGTGGACCGCAGGAGCTCGCGCAGGCGGGACCGGTAGAGCTCTGCACCGCGTCGGAAGCGGTGGCGGACGGCCGACTCCCCGAGGCGCAGTCGCGCCGCGATCTCGTCGATCTGCAGCTCCTCGAAGAGCCGCAGACGCACCGCCTCGCGCAGGTCGTCGGGCAGGGAGTCGAGGGCTTCCGCCATCTTCTCCGCCTGCTCCCTGGCCACCGCGATCCGCGAGGGGCTCGTGCTCGACCAGGGCTCGGCCGCGTCGTTCGGCCGCGCGGACGAGTCGCTCGCCGGCGCCGTGACGAGCGGGCGCGTCTTCGATCGATCGCGCTTCTGCGCGTGCGCGTGGTCGCGCTGATCCGCGATGCAATGATCCGCGATCGTGATCAGCCAGCGCCGGAAGGCGGGAGCACCCGACCAGGTGAAACCCGAGCGCGCCTGCCAGGCCCGCAGCAGCGTCTCCTGCCAGACGTCCTCGGGGGCGAGGTGGCGCTGGAGTTCGGCGCCCATGCGGCTGCGGATCGCGACCAGCATCGAGGCTGGGTTCGTGGCGTCCACGGCCCGGCGCCAGACATCCGGATCTCCGGTGGCCAATCGTCGCGGCATGGGCGCGAGTCCATACCGCGTTTCCCGGCGGAGGCATAGTGCGGGCGGTGTTTGGTCCTGCCGACCGCCGTTGCCGCGCGCGTGGCGTCCCGCCGGGGCGACGGCTACAAGGGTCGCCCCGGAACTCGAGCCCATGGCCTCCTGGCAACGCACGCATACCTGTGGCGCCCTGCGCGCCGATTCGATCGACGCCACCGTCACCTTGAACGGCTGGATCGAGAACCACCGTCACCACGGGGCCCTGCTCTTCGTCGACGTGCGTGATCGCCATGGCGTGACGCAGGTCGTCTTCCAGCAGGAGTACGACGAGGCGCTCTTCGAGCGCGCGCGGCGGCTCGGGGCGGAGGACGTGATCTCCGTGCGGGGACTCGTCGCGCGGCGCGAGAAGGCGAACGCCGAGCGTCCCACCGGGGAGATCGAGGTCCTGGCGCGCGAGCTCGTCGTGCTCGCCGAGGCCGAGCCGCCGCCGTTCGAGATCCTCGACGTCGCCGAGGCGAACGAGGAGCTGCGCATGCGCTACCGCTACCTCGACCTGCGGCGCCGGCCCCTGCAGAACGCGCTGGCGAAGCGCGCGGGCTTCGTCACGGCGATCCGCAACTTCCTGGCGAAGGAGGGCTTCCTCGACATCGAGACGCCGATCCTGACCAAGAGCACGCCCGAGGGAGCGCGCGACTATCTCGTGCCGAGCCGGGTGAACCCCGGCGCGTTCTATGCGCTCCCGCAGAGCCCGCAGATCTTCAAGCAGCTCTGCATGGTCGCGGGCCTCGATCGCTACTACCAGATCGCGCGCTGCTTCCGCGACGAGGACCTGCGCGCGGATCGCCAGCCGGAGTTCACGCAGATCGATCTCGAGATGTCGTTCGTGGAGGAGCACGACGTCATCGCGATGGTCGAGGCGATGGTGATCGCCGGCTTCAAGGAGGGCTTCGGGATCGAGCTGCCGCGGCCCTTCCCGCGCTTCGACTTCGCCGAGGCGATGGAGCGCTACGGCTGCGACAAGCCGGACCTCCGCTTCGGCATGCTGCTCACCGACATCGGTGCGATCGCGAGCAAGAGCGAGTTCAAGGTCTTCCGCGGCGCCATCGAGGCGGGCGGCATCGTGAAGGGCATCTGTGCCAGCGGCGCGGCCGAGAAGTTCTCGCGCAAGGCCATCGACGAGCTCACCGCGTTCGTCAACGGTCTCGGCGCCAAGGGTCTCGCCTGGGCGAAGGTCACGGCGAACGGCGTCGAGGGTTCGATCGCGAAGTTCTTCGAGGGTGAGAAGGGCAAGGAGCTCTGCGCCGCGATGAACGCCGTGCCGGGCGACCTCCTGCTCTTCGTCGCCGACCAGAAGAAGGTCGTGCACAAGGCGCTCGGCGATCTCCGCCTGAAGGTCGGCGGCATGCTCGGCCTCCGCGACCCGAAGGTCTTCCGCTGCTGCTGGGTGCTCAACTTCCCGATGTTCGAATGGAACGAGGAGCACGGGCGCTGGCAGTTCGCGCACAACCCCTTCTCCGCCCCGGTCGACTGGGACATCGCGGACTTCAGCAGGGACACCGAGAAGATCCGCAGCCGCGCCTACGACTTCGTGATGAACGGCTGGGAGCTCGGCTCGGGGAGCATCCGCATCCACAAGCCGGCGCTGCAGAGCAAGGTCTTTCAGTTCCTCGGGATCTCGCCCGAGCAGCAGCGCGCGAACTTCGGCTTCCTCCTCGACTCGTACCGCTACGGCGGTCCGCCCCACGGCGGCATCGCGCTGGGGGTCGACCGGCTCGTCACGCTCGCGCTCGGCATGGACTCGATCCGCGACGTGATCGCCTTCCCGAAGACCGCGCGCGCGACCGATCCGATGAGCGATGCGCCGAGCGTCGTCGCCGAGGCGCAGCTCGCCGAGCTGAAGATCAAGAGCACGGCCCAAGCACCGGGAGCCGGCGCATGAGGGCCCCCGGAGACAGCGCCGTCCTCCTCGTCGCGCTCGCGATGGGCGCGTGTCACTCGGCTCCGCCCGTCGTGCCCGCCGGGCCGGGACTCGTGACCTTCGACCGCCAGCCGCCGGAGGGGGCCACGACCTTCCCGCGACCGGAGTGGACCGTCGGCGATCGCTTCGTCTACCGCCACGGCGGGGAGCAGCGCGTCGCGGTGCGCGTCGCCGCCATCGACGAGAAGGAGATCGCGCTCCTCGACGAGAGCGCCGGCGTGCGGAACGTGGTGGACCGCGACTTCGGCTACCTGCGCCTCGAGTCGCCGGAGGGCGAGGCCCTGACGCGATGGGATCCCGTCGACGCACGCTGCCATTGGCCGCTCTGGGTCGGCAAGCGTTGGGCGTGCCAGTACGTGCTGCGCGAGGACGGCGGAGCCCAGGTCCCGGTGCTCGTCGAATACCACTGCGATGCGCAGGAGAACGTCGAGGTGCCCGCGGGCCGTTACCAGGCGCTGCGCATCTGGCGACGCTCGCGGCCCTTGCTCGAGGGCGAGTGGCTCGATCGCACCGACGTCGCCTGGTATGCGCCCGAACTCGGGCAGGTGGTCAAGCGCCTCGAGGCCACGGTGCTCACCGAGCTCGAGGCCGTCCAGCGGCAGTGAGCCGCGTCCGCTTCGCAACGCCCGGAAACGACCGCGGGGCGCATCCGACCGAAGTCGGGTGCGCCCCGCGGTGCTTCAGAGCTTCTGTCGCTCTCTCAGTTGCCGCCGTCGATCTTCAGGAACTTGCCGTCGTCGCGGAGGAGGCTGCCCATCGAACGCTTGGCAGCGATCTCCTTGTGACGGAAGCCCGCGCCGCCCTCGCCGCCGAACGCGTCGTTGAGCCAGAAGGCGTACGCGTCGGTGACGAAGAAGTCGCCGATCGACGCGCCGAAGCGGGCGAACGGGATGACCGGGATGATCATGAGGACCGCGTTGAGCCAGGGGCTCTCGACGTAGATCTTCTGGTCCCAGTCGTCGACCGTCCGCATGAGCTGGTGCGGGCCGGAGGCGCAGCCGCCGAAGAGGAAGCAGGCCGTCAGGGAGAGTGCGATCGCAATCTTGCGCATGGATTGATCCTTGGGGAGTTCCGGTGGTCGATCCGTGGGGATCGTTCGCGAAGTCACCGTGGCGGCGGAGGTTAGTGGCCTTGCCGGTGGGAAGCAAAGGTCGATCCCCGCGGCGCACGTCGCTACCTTGGCCGCGTGTCCAGCACAGCTCCTGAGCGGCGACCCGATCCCGGTGATGTGGCGCGCACCGAGCGCGGCCTGATCGGCTTCTACGCCTCGTGCACCGTCTTCGGCGTCGCGGCGTCGATCTCGGCGGTGATCTGGATCGTCTTCGCCGAGATCGACACGCTGGCGCCCGTCGCCTGGGGCTGCGCCGTGATCGCGTTGCTCGCGGCGTTCGCCACCTGGCACTACCTCGGCGTCATGCGCGCGGAGCGTTGATCGAGCGCGCGGCGTCGTCGCGGGGCGGCCGGCCGGCGGCGAGGATGAAGCGCGCGGCGGCGGGCAGATCGTCGAGCACGGCCTCGGGCTCGCAGTGCAGTCGGGTGAGTTCCCGCAGCGACGCTTCGACCGGCTTCCCGCTGCGGACCAGGAGACGGCGCACGGGCTGCGCACGGGTCGCGAGGAGATCGCGGGCGGAGTCGCCGATCACCCAGGAGCCGTTCGGGGAGAGGTCGAGGAGGTCCATCGCCTGCCGCAGCAGGCCGTCGGCCGGCTTGCGGCACGCACAGGCCTGCACGTACGGATTCGGCCCCGCCGCGGGGTCGGGTTCCGGGAGGTGCGGACAGTGGAAGAAGGCATCGATCGCGCCGTCGAGGCGCGCCTGCAGCTCGGCGTGGATGCGCGCGAGCATGGCCTCGTCGAGGTAGCCCCGCGCGATGCCCGACTGGTTGGTGAGGACGACCAGGCGATAGCCGGCGTCGCGCAGGCTCCAGAGCGCATCGCGCACGCCCGCGAAGACCGCGAGCTCCTCGGGTCGACGGCAGAAGTCGCGCTCGACGTGGAGCGTGCCGTCGCGATCGAGGAAGACCGCGCGTTGCGTCAACGCGTGCCGTCGCCCTGGGCGGCGGCGTTGCTCGAAGCGCCCTCGTCGCCTGCCGCCGCGCCGCTGACCGGACCCGAGCCCGCGGGATGCAGCACCACGTGCAGCGAGTGCGGCACGTAGGTCCAGCTCACCGCGAAGGGCGTGAACCAGTCGCCGAGCGTCCACCAGAAGGGGGCGTCGATCGCGCGCATGTCGGACCCGTCGACCCAGCGCGAGGTGTAGGCCTGCGTGTGGTGCACGACGCGCCGCGTCTCGTCGCCGAAGCCGCGCTTCTTCAGCGTGATCTCGTGGTCGCCGCCCATCAGGCCGCCGAGGTCGAGCTTGGTCGGGGTCGTGTGGCCGGTCGGGTCGCCGTCGACGAAGATCTCCGCGCCGGCGGGCTGGCTCGTGACCATCACGTGGGGGTCGCCGCCGAACCAGGTGCACGCCCCGAAGCCCGGCGCGAGCAGGACCACGAGTGCCGGGCCGACGGAGCGGCGTCGCGTGCGCGAGATCATGGGGTAGGTATCGGCATCCTCCGCCCGCCGGGCAAGTCCGGCCTTCGGGAGCAGCGGCGGGGGGAACGCGCGGCGCGAAGTCCACCGTTGCCCGGCCGGACCGGAGCGCCTTACGATTCGGCCGGATCAGACCGGCGGAACGACGCGTTGCGACCGCGACGCGGGCGGACCTCGGGGCATTCTCCTTGGGAGCGTCGATGAGCTCGAATCGCAGTGTCCGATGGGTCGCCCCGGCGGCCCGTTTCCTCGTCCGCGCGTCGGCCTTCTGCTGCGCGTTGACCCTCTCCGGCGTCTCGCTCGCGCAGGACGCCAGTCCGCCGAACCCCGCCGAGAAGCCCAGCCCTGCCGAGACGCCCGCGGCGGCCCCGCAGTCGCCCTCGCTCGCGCGGGTCGAGCGCGCCGGCACGGCGCTCCGCTGCTTCCCCACCGCGCTCTCGCCCGCGTACGACGAGACCCTCGCCGAGGGCGACGTCGTCGAGCTGAGCGGCGAGGAGCAGAACGGCTTCCGCGCGGTGCGCCTGCCGCTCGGCGTCGTGGGCTTCGTGCACCGCGAGTTCGCCGAGATCGCCGACGACGGTGTCGTGCGGAGCAAGGGCGCGCGCGTCGCCTTCCGCTACCGCATGAACAGCAAGGAGGCCCCGGTGCGCTTCGTCGACGAGGGCACCCAGTTCCGCCTGCTGGCCGAGGACGGCGACTGGCTGCGCGTGCGCGCGCCGCAGCAGATCGCGTGGGTGACCGGTGATGCCGTCGTCGCCTTCGAGCGCAACGAGACGGTCGAGGCGGCGTGGAAGAGCCTGAGCGATCGCCACACCGAGGCCGTCGAAGCCGCGGCGAACACCCGGCGCGCGCGACTCGCGGCGCTCGTCGAGCTCGAGGCGACGCGCAAGCGCCTGACCGAGCTCGGCGGCTCGCTGCGCGCGGAGATGGCGCGGCCGAACGCGGAGCAGGATTTCGCGAAGTTGCGCGCGGAGCTCACGACGCTCGCCGAGAGCCTGCCGTCCGACAGCGCGGAGCGCCGCGACGCGGAGCGCATGGTCGTCGAGGTCGATCGTCAGGTCCGCGCGCTCGAGATGATGAAGCTCGTCAACGAGCAGCCGAAGCCCTCGACGCCGCTGGTGACGACCCCGCCGGCGGAGCGGGACCCGCTCGGTGGCGCCCAGACCGGCTGGCTGCGCGTGAGCCGGCCGCTCTTCGGCGCGCCGGTCGTGCAGATCGAGAAGGGCGGGCAGGTGCTCTTCCAGCTCACCTGCAGCAGCGGCCGCTATCCGCTCGAGGTCTTCGATGGCATGGAGGTCGCGGTGCACGGCAATGCGAGCCGCCCCGACGCGGAGAGCATGCGCACCCTCGACGTCAGCCGCGTCGAGATCCTCGGTCGGGCCCGTCGCTGAGAGCCCGAGAGGAAGCCCATCGTGCGGGCTCTCCGATGCTTGCCGGTGGCCGCATCCGCGGCCACGCAGAGCTCGAGAGACTGAGAGTCTCTCGAGCTCTGAGCGCCCGGACCCGGCGCTGACATCGCGAGGAGCGCGACGCGCGACCCGCGCGTGCCGATCCAGGTCCGGGATCTCCGCACGGCGTCGGGCGAAGCGCCGCGGCGTGCGGGATATCCTTCCGCACCCCGTTCGGAGCGAGGTCTCGCATTCACCCGCGCGTCGTCATCCATGCCCTGCTCGGGGCGATCTGCGTCGTCGGCCTCGGTCTCACCGGGCCGCGCGCGCAGTCGCCGGCACCGGGTGGACAGCGCCCTGCCGAGGCGACGACCGAGCTCGGCACCTCGCTGCGCGCGGGCGTCCGGCGCTTCGTCGCCGATGGACTCGAGGCGCTGGAGGCCGAGGACCCGCTCGGCGCGATCCGCGCGTTCGGCGCGGCGCGTGAGCTGATCCCCGACGACGTCGAGGCGATCGTCGGTGCGGGGCGTGCGGAGCTCCTGATCGGGCGCGCGGAGCTCGCGCGGCAACGCGCGGAGACCGCGCTCGCACTCGCACCCCGGCATGCCGCCGCAGCGGCCCTGATGATCCGCGCGCTGATCCGCGATCGCCGTTTCACGGATGCGGTCCGTCACTCGGACGACGCCGTCGAACGCGCCGTCGCCGAGCGGGGCGAGGCGGCCGTCGAGGTGCTCGCGGCGCAGGCGTCCGCGCTCTACCGCGTGCAGCGCAACGACGAGGCCGCGCAGATCTACCGCCGCGTGCTCGAGGTCGATCCGCTGCACGAGGAGGCGCACATCCGGCTCGGCTCGGGGCTCACCGCGCCGCGCAGCTTCGCCCCGGCGGCGGGCCTGCGACTCGGCATCGCGGCGCTGCGCGCCGGGCGACTCGACGAGGCGCTCGACGCCTTCCGCGGCGAACTCGAGCGCGAGCCCGGCAACCCCGTCGCGCATCGCCTCGTCGGCGAGACCCTGTTCCTGCTGCGCTCGCGCGCCGCCCTGGTGCACCGCTCGAGCGCGTTCGCGAGCGTGCAGCGCCTCGCGGTCGTCGGCGCCGTCGACGAGGAACTCGCACGCGAGTTCATGCCGCAGATCGACGAACTCGCGGGCAGCCGCCGCGACGTCGCGCTGCGCACGCTCGCCCTGTTCCACCGCTACCTCGGGCCGCTCGTCGCGAAGGGCGCGCGCCACGACCTGTTGCTCGAGGACCAGCGCACGACCGACGATCCCGCGCGCGCCGCGTTGCGCGGCAAGCGCACCTTCGACGGGCGCGTGTGGGACGACGTGCGCGGCGTCGGCGGACTGCGTGCGGCGACGGGGATCGAGGCGCTCGACGAGGCCGCGGCCTTCGGCTTCGACACCCTGGCACACGAGGTCGCGCACCAGGTCCACCTGCACGTGCTCCGCGAATCGCCCGCGTTCGCGCGGATCAAGGTCCTGCACCGCCGCGCCGTCGACGAGGGTCGCGTGCTCGACTACTACGCCGCGAGCAATTGGGCGGAGTACTTCGGGCAGGGCGTCGAGGCCTTCGTGTCCCTCTGCAAGCGCCCCGCGAGCGAGGCGACGCACGGCCACACGCGCTTCGA